>NZ_JBWKEQ010000001.1:0-13634 GCF_056435365.1 Kitasatospora sp. NPDC043949
GTGGCCGTACCGGTGATCGCACCCGTCGACGCGTTGATCGCCAGCCCGGCCGGCAGACCCGTCGCGCTGTACGACAGCGGCGCGGTACCACCGGAGGCCTTGATCTGGAGGTTCACCGCACCGCCGACCGCCGTGGACTGGTTGCCCGGGCTGGTGACGGTGATGCCGCCGGGGTTGGGCAGCGAGCCGACGTTGACGGCGGCCCAGGCCGTGGCGACCGCGTTGTACTCGGCGCTGTTCGCGCCGTACAGGTCGGTGGCCGCGTTCAGGGTCGCGGTGCGGGCGGCGGCGTAGTTGGTGGTGGAGGTCATGTACGCGGTCAGCGCCTTGTACCAGACCTGCTGGGCCTTGTCCCGGCCGATGCCGCCGACGGTGATGTTGTTGACCGTCGGGCTGTTGTAGCTGACGCCGTTGATCACCTTGGCGCCGCTGCCCTCGGCCAGCAGGTAGAAGAAGTGGTTGGCGACACCGGACGAGTAGTGCACGTCCAGGTTGCCGACGCCCGAGTACCAGGAGTCGGCGGAGGTGCCGTCCTTGGAGGGCTTGTCCATGTAGCGCAGCGGCGTGCCGTTGCCGTTGATGTCGATCAGCTCGCCGATCAGGTAGTCCGGGTTGTCGGCGGGCAGGTTGGCGTAGAACTCGACCATCGAGCCGAAGATGTCCGAGGTGGCCTCGTTGAGGCCGCCGGACTCGCCCGAGTAGTTCAGGTTGGCGGTGGCCGAGGTGACGCCGTGGCTCATCTCGTGGCCGGAGACGTCGAGTTCGGTCAGCGGGTGGGTGTCGCCCGAGCCGTCGCCGTAGGTCATGCAGAAGCAGCTGTCGTCCCAGAACGCGTTGACGTAGCCGGTGTCGTAGTGGGCCCGGCTCATCGCGCCGACGCCGTCGTTGCGGATGCCGTTGCGGCCGAAGGTGTTCTTGTAGAAGTCCCAGGTGGCGGCCGCGCCGAACTGGGCGTCCACGGCGGCGGACTCGCGGTTGCTGGCCTGGCCGTTGCCCCAGGTGTCGCTCGACTTGCTGAACAGCGTGCCGTTGCCGGAGGTGCCGTTCTTCATGTCGGTGGTGTACTGGCCGCCGCGGGTGGCGTCCTTCAGCGAGTACGTCGAGCCGCTCTGGGTGGTGGTCAGCGGCACGTTGCCGACGAACACGCCGTTGCCGGAGCCGCGCTTGATGCCGTCGGCCTTGCTGAGCACGTCGCCGGTCGCGGCGTCGGTGACCACGTGCAGCTTGCTCGGGGTGCCGTCGGACTCGCGGCCGGAGACGACGGTCTCCCAGGCGAGCTTCGGGGTGCCGTCGGCGGCCCAGACGACCAGGCGCGGCGCGGTGTCGACGGCGGCGCCCTGCTCGGCGGCGAGCGCGGCGGCCTGGGCCTTCGGCGCGGCCTGGGCCGGCGTGGTGCTGACACCGGCGAGGTTGGCCTCGCTGGCCTTGGTCACGCTCTTGGTGGCGCCCGCAGCGTCCTGGTGGACGATCAGGTCGCCGCCGAGCACCGGGAGTCCGGCGTAGGTGCGCTCGTAGCGCAGGTGGCGGCCGCCGTTGGTGTCCAGGACGACGTCCTTGGTGACCAGCTTCTCCTGGCTGCTCAGGCCCAGGGCCTGGACGAAGGACGCGGACTGCTGGTTCGCGGAGGCGATCAGCGCGGCCCGGTCCGACTGCTGGGCGGCGACGGCGGACGGGGCGTCGGGCGTCGCGGCCTGCGCGATGACCGGTATGCCGGTCACCAGCAGCGCGGTGGTTGCGGCCATGACAACCGCGGCCTTCCGGGCGTGAGCGTAACGGGACATGCGGACTCCTTTTCCGACCGGCGCGGGTTCGCGCCGGTGGAGAGAAACCTGGGCCGCAGGGTTGCGGCGCAGTGGGGGCCCCCGCCCGGGGTGCGCGACGGGGGTGCGATTGCGGTGCTCACAAGTCGTGGCAGGTTTGGGACGCGCTGCACCTGAACTGGTCAGCCGCACCGGGGGGTGGGGGCCCCTCGTCTGCAGCCGCAGGAATCGTGGCAGCAAACGAGTCGTTAATGACAGATGCATGCCACGGAATGGCCGATTCATTACCGAAACCGTATGCATGACTGTTCATCAGTTGTGTTACCCCTTTGAGAACTCATGAACACGGTTTTCATGATCCGGGGAATGTTCGATCACTTCCGGAAGTCACTGACCAGCACTCAGGGCCCCCGCCCGCACCACCCGGTGGCCGACGGCGCCGGGCGGGCGCGGCACATCACGCTTCCGGCCGTGCCATCGGTGCTTTCCGGCCACCGGGCGGCCAAAACGAAACGGGTCCCGCACCGCCACAACGGCGGTGCGGGACCCGGGGGTTCCGGCGTTCGTCGATCAGCCCTGGACGAACACCGCCACGGTACGGCCCGGCACGGTGAAGGTGCCGGTCACGGCGTCGAAGCCGGACTGCTTCACCACCGCGTCCGCGCCGCCCGCCTGGACCGGGTGCAGGGCCTGGCCCGTCCCCTTCAGGGCCGCCACGGTCTGCGCCTGCGCGGTGGGCGTGGCGTTGAACACCACGGTGACGCCCTTCTCGGCGCCCTTCAGCCCGGTGCCGTCCAGGTGCAGGGTGATCACCCCGGGCGTCTCACCGGGCGTGCCGGAGAGCGGGTAGGACAGCCGCTGCTGGACGGCGGCCAGGGTGGGCAGCGAGAACAGCGGCGAGGACCGCTTGATCCGCAGGAACTCCTGGTACTGCGCGGAGGTCGCGCGGATCTCGGCCGCCCCCACGGTCAGCCGCGGGTTCGCCAGCAGGGACTGCGCGGTCGGCCACATCTCCTTGTTGTCGGCCGCCGGCGGCAGGCCGCGGCCCCAGCCGTTGCCCTGCGACGGGTCCCAGTGGATGGCGTTGAACCAGTCGCCCGAGTCGTAGGAGTTGGCGTCCAGCGACTTGGAGCGCAGCAGGTCGCTGCCGGCCTGGGCGAAGCCCGCGCCCTGGGTGAGCGCGGTGAGCGAGAGCCCGAGCGCCTGCATCCGGGCCCGGTCGGCGGGCGTGGTGCCGGTCGGCAGCTTGTACGCGAGCGCGTCGAACAGGTCGGTGTTGTCGTGGGCGTCCACGTACTCCACCGCCTCGCCCGGCTTGGCCGCGTACCCGGTCGGGGCTCCGTTGTAGTCGACCTGCGCGCCGGTGACGGCCCGGCCCGAGCTGTCGGTGAAGGAGTAGCCGGCCAGGTTGCCGGTCAGTCCGACCTTCAGCTGGTCCATCTGGTGCAGCAGCCGGTCCTTCTGCTCCTGCGGGGTGCCGTTGGCGGGCGAGCCGTTGGGGTCGGTGTACAGGCCCGAGGCGAAGCCCTGCTGCGGGGCGGAGTTCAGCATGAAGTTGCCGCCGCGGGCGGCGTCGCGGAGCCGGTCGTCGAAGGTGGCGATGCCGGTGCCGGCCAGGTTGAGCTGGGTGGCCTGCTCGAACCGGGCGTTGTTCGCGACGACGCCGAAGTTCCAGCCCTCGCCGTAGAGGAAGACGTTCTTCCCGTCGACGCCGTCCGAGGCGGGCGTCATCTTCCGCAGCGCGGCCTGCACGTCCAGCATGGTGGACTTCGGGTCCAGGCCCATCAGGTCGAAGCGGAAGCCGTCGACCTTGTACTCGCGGGCCCAGGTGGTCACCGAGTCGACCACGAGCCGGTTCATCATGGCGTGCTCGGGCGCGGTGTCGGCGCAGCAGCTGTCCGCGGTGACCTTGCCGTTGTCGTCCAGCCGCTGGTAGTAGCCGGGGACGACCTTGTCCAGTACCGAGTGCTCGGCCTGGCCGCTGGCGGCGGTGTGGTTGTAGACCACGTCCAGCACCACCCGCAGCCCGGCCTCGTGCATCGCCTGCACCATCCGCCGGAATTCGACGGTGCGCGCCACCCCGGTCGGCTCAGTGGCGTACGACCCCTCCGGCACGGTGTAGTGCAACGGGTCGTAGCCCCAGTTGTACGCGTCGTCGGCGGCGACGGCCGCCACGCATTCCTGCTGCTTCGGGCCGTCCGGGGGCAGGGACTTGAGGTCGCAGGCCGGCAGCTTCTGGTCGGCCCGGTTCTCCCGGATGGTGGCGATGTCGAAGGTCGGCAGCAGGTGGACGGTGGTCACCCCGGCCTGGGCGAGCTCCCGCAGGTGCCGCATGCCGGCCGACTGCGACTCGGTGAACGCCAGGTAGGTGCCGCGCTCGGCGGCCGGGACGGTGGTGTCCTCCACCGAGAAGTCCCGGACGTGCAGTTCCTGGATCTGCTGCCGCGCCGGCGGGACGGCCTCGGGGACGTTCTGCTCCTCCCAGCCCGCGGGCTTGAGCTCCTTGGCGGCGAGGTCGGCGACCAGGCTGCGCCTGGAGTCGGTGGACAGCGCGACCGAGTACGGGTCGGTGACGGTGTTGACCACCACCTGCTGGACGGAGGGCGCCCAGACCTTCACCTGGTACAGGTAGTACTTGCCGTCCAACTCGCCCTTGTCGCGGACGACTTCCCAGACGCCGGTCTCGTCGTCCAGCTTCAGCGGCAGCGTCTTCGGGGTGCCGCCGGTCGCGCCGTCGAAGACCTGGACGGACACCTCCTGCGCGGTCGGCGCCCACACCGACAGCGCCACCTTGCCGTTGTAGTAGGCCGGGCCGAAGTCCACCCGGCCGGTGCGGCGCGCGTAGAGGTCGTCCAGCACGCCGGGGGTCTGCACGCCGGTGGCGGCCAGCACGGCGCCGCTGGGCAGGTGTTCGGTGAACAGCAGCTGGCTGCGCAGCGCGGCCGGGACGCGCGCGGTGTCCCGGGCGTCCACGGTGAAGGCCCGGTAGCCCGCCAGGTGCGGGAACGCGGCCTTCTGCGCCGCGGTCAGGCCGCCCTGGGCGGCGTTGAGCCGGATCCACCGGCCGGGCTTGGTCAGCACGCCCTTGTCGGCGCGGATGCCGCCCTCCGGGTCGTACACCAGCTGGGCGCTGGTGCCGCCGGCCAGGGCCGCGTCGCCCGCGCCGTAGGCCGCCGGGACGACGACGGTCCTGGCGTCGATCCACTGGGCCTTGGCGGTGCCGAGGTCCACCTGCGCGGAGGCGGCGGCGTTCTGCGGCAGCAGGTGGCCCTCGCGGCCACCGAGCAGCCACACCTCGCGGCCGTCGACGGCGAGGTCCAGGGACTGGTCGGTGGGCAGGTCCTTGTCGTTGCCCTTGTGCAGGATGTAGCTGAGGCTGGTCGCGCCGGGGGCCAGCGGCACCTCGAAGACGGCGCCGAAGGCGTCGCGGCGCACCGGCATCAGCGGCTTGCCCCAGTCGGTGGGGGTGGCGGCGCCGGTCCAGTCGTGCAGGCCCCAGCCGTCGTAGTCGCCGTCGGCCCGGTTGTAGTGGAGGACGGCGGTGTTGGCGGGCGGAGTGTTCACCGGGCCCGGGTCGGCGGTGCGCACGGCCGGGTCGCCCTGCCGGAGCCAGACCTCGCCGGTGGCGCCGACGTCGACGTGGCGGTCGGCGTCGACGTCCTTGACGCCGTTCTTCTCGACGACGAACCCGACGTCCGAGGCGCCGGGCTTGAGCTTCACGTAGGCGAAGGCGCCGTACGCGTCCCGGCCGGTGAAGGCGTGCCCGGCGGGCCACGGGGTGGCCTCGCCGTCGGCGAGGTCGCCCCAGGCGTAGAGGTTCCAGCCGTCGTAGTCGCCGTCCGGACGGTTGTAGTGCACGACGGCGTACGGGCGGGCGCCGGCGGTGGGCACCGGCTTGGGCGCGGGGGCGCCGGTGGTGAAGCTCGCGGTGGCGGAGCGCAGCCGGCCGCTGGAGTCCTGGACGACGGCCTTGTAGCGGACGACCGTGCCGGGGGCGGTGGCACTCAGGTCCTGGGTGACCAGGTTCCGCCCGGTGTCGGCGGTGCCCAGGGTCTGCCAGGGCCCGGTGCCGATCTGGGCGGCGAAGGTGACGCGGTTGAAGCCGCCGCCGGTCGTGGCGCCGACGGTGACGGTGCCGCTCGAACCGTCGGCCGGGGGCTGCACGGAGAGCCGCGGCGCCGCCGTGGTGGGTGCGAGGACTGCGCCCGCCTTGAACACCACCGAGGAGAGCGCCGGCACGGTCACGGTGACCTTGCGGTCGGCGCCGGAGGTCGCTTTCCCGCCCGTTGCCGGGTAGATCCGGTCGAAGCCCATCCCGGCGGAGAAGGTGTCGAGGGTGACGGTCTTCGCCTCGGCGGCGTTGTTGACCGCCACCAGGTACTCGGTCCGCTGCCCGGCGTCGATCCGGGAGAAGGCGTACACGCCCGCGCCGTCGGCGGCGTAGCGCTCGATCTGGGCGCCGTCGGCGAGCGCCGGGTTGTCGCGGCGCAGCTTGGCCAGCGCGGCGACGTCCTGGTAGAGCGCGCCGCCCTGCCCGTACCGGTCGGCCGGGCCGGAGGGGCCGCCGAGCACCCGGTCGCCGTTGTAGGAGGGCGTCTTCGAGGCGAACATGTCCTGCCGGGCGTCCTGGTCGCCGCCCGCACCGGTGAAGCCCTGCTCGTCGCCGTAGTAGACGACGGGCTGGCCGCGGGTGAGGAACTGGAGCTCGTTGCCGAGCCGGTCCTTCTTCAGCAGGGTGGCCTCGTCGGCGCCCGGGTTGTCGGCGAGCAGGAAGGAGCCGAACCGGCCCATGTCGTGGTTGCCGAGGAAGGTCGGCAGCTCGTACGCGTCGGTGTCGGCGGTGGTGTAGCGGTAGTCCTGGCCGTAGACGTCGGCGAGGTTCTTCGCCGAGCCGCCCTGGGAGACGTAGCTGCGGGCGGCGCCCTGGAACGGGAAGTCCAGGGTGGCCTGGAGCTTGCCCTTGGTGACGTACGGCGAGGTGATCGCCGGGTCGCCGGAGTAGACCTCGCCGAACATGAAGAACTTCTTGTTGCCCTGCTTGGCGGCGAAGTCCTTGAGCGCGGGCGCCCACTGCTGCCAGAACGCCATGTTGACGTGCTTGACGGTGTCGATCCGGAAGCCGTCCACGCCGGCGTCCTTGACCCACTGCTGGTAGACCTTCTCGAAGCCCTTCACCACCCGGGGGTTCTGGGTGTCGAGGTCGTCCAGGCCGCTGAAGTCGCCCTCGGTGGCGGACTCGCCGACGAAGGTCGAGTCACCGCGGTTGTGGTAGAGCGCGGGGTCGTTGAGCCAGGACGGGGTCTTGGCCGTGGCGTCGGCGGGCTTGCGGAAGACCGGGGTGTAGGGGAAGGAGTCCTTGGTGAGCCGCGGCCAGGGCGCGCCCGCGCCCGCGTCGGCGATCGCGGTCTCGTCGACGGGGTTGCCGTCGGCGTCGAGGGTCGGGTAGGCGCCGACGGAGCGGTAGCCGTGCTGCTGTTCGGCGTCGTCGATGACGTCGGCGGTGTGGTTGGTGATGACGTCGAAGAAGACCTTGATGCCGCGGGCGTGGGCCTTGGCTATCAGGTCCTTGAGCTGGTCGTTGGTGCCGAAGTGCGGGTCGACCTGGGTGAAGTCGGTGATCCAGTAGCCGTGGTAGCCGGCCGAGGCCTGGTCGCCGCTGCCCTGGACCGGCTTGTTCTTGAAGATCGGGGCCATCCAGATCGCGGTGGTGCCGAGGTTCTGGATGTAGTCGAGCCGCTGGATCAGGCCGGCCAGGTCGCCGCCGTGGTAGAAGCCCTTGTCGGCCGGGTCGAAGCCGTGGTCCAGCCGGCCGCCGGTGATGCCCCCCGTGTCGTTGGCGGGGTCGCCGTCGGCGAAGCGGTCGGGCAGGACGAAGTAGAACTGCTCGCGGGTGAGGTCGTGCCGCCCTGCGGTGGCCGCCAGGGTGGCGTCCGAGGGCGGGGCCGGCGGGGCGGCGGCGAGGGCCGCGGGCGCGCTGCCGAGGGTGGCGGCGGTCAGTGCGGCGGCCAGCAGGACGGCCGTGCGGCCGGGTCTGCGTCGGGGGGTGCTCCGCCGGGGGCGGAGCCGGACATCGGCCACTGAGGGTCTCCCTTAGGGGAAGGGGTGAGCGAGTTCCCTGGAAGCTAGCGGCCTGCAATATGTTTCAGCAAGATGCAGAAACCGTTTCGTTCCGGGAAACTCCAGGCCAGGACCGTTGCCGCCACCCCGATTACGCCCTTCGAGCGGTCGGCGTAACAATGGGACGTATGCCTGTCCCGCCGGTAAGCACCAGACCCGACCGCACCCCCTACCCCGGTGGGAGCCGCCCCCTAGCCCTCAAGGGGGACAGCCGGTGAAGAATCCACTGCCAGGGGATGACTGGACGGCGACGGGACGTCTGGCAGACTTCTCGTCCATGGGGGAACCGACCAAGATCCAGCACGGCCGCGAACAGCGCGCCGAAGCGGCGCGTGGTGACGGTTCCGGAGCACGGCCGGCCTCCTCGGGACGCCTGCCCGACGGAGCCGCCCGCGCCACTCAGTCCCGTATCGCCGCACTGCGCGGCCGCATCCGCGACCAGCGGCGCTCACCGGCCCGGCCGAAGATCTGGTTCGAACTGGCCCTGATCGGGATCAGCTACTGGATCTACTCGATCATCCGCAACGCCGTCCCGGAACAGGCCTCGATAGCCCAGAAGCACGCGCGCTGGATCTGGGACCTGGAGCAGTCGCTGGGCATCGCCGTCGAGCGTTCGATCAACCACGCCGCGAACAGCGTCGGGTGGCTCATCACCGGGATGAACTACTACTACGCGACCCTGCACTTCGTCGTGACGATCGGCGTGCTGGTCTGGCTCTACCGCCGCCACCCCGGCCGCTACGTCGCCGCCCGCACCGTGCTGTTCGCCACCACCGCGATCGCCCTGATCGGCTTCTTCTTCTTCCCGCTCGCACCGCCCCGGCTGATGACCGACGGCGGCTTCATCGACACCGTGAAGGTGCACGGCACCTGGGGCTCGATGGCCTCCGGGCCCGCCGCGCACGTGTCCAACCAGTACGCGGCGATGCCCTCGATGCACATCGGCTGGTCGATGTGGTGCGGGCTGGCCATCTTCTACCTGGCCCGCCGGACGTGGGTCCGGGTGCTCGGCCTGCTCTACCCGCTGGCCACCCTGGCGGTGATCGTCTCGACCGCCAACCACTTCTGGATGGACGCCGTCGGCGGCGAGCTCTGCCTGGCCGTGGGCTTCCTCACCGCCCGCTGGCTGTACCACTCCTGGGTCTACAAACTGCCCCAGGTGCCCGCCCGGGAGGCGGCGGAGGAGCCGATCACCGTCCCCGAGCAGTGGAGCGAACCCGCGGCGACCGGCGCCCGCCGGTAGAGCTGCCGGACCCGGACGAACCGAAGGGGCCCCACCCGGGGCCCCTTTCGCGTGCCCGAGCCTCGGCCGCCGGCCTCAGCCCCCGTAGAACAGCCGCTCCACCACCGCCCGGGCCCGCCGGGTGGTCCGCCGGTAGTCGTCCACCAGCTCGCCGCTGTGCCCGGCGCCGTACCCGAGGTAGCGGGCCACCCCGGCCAGCTCCCGGGCCTCCCCGGGGAAGCTGTCGCCGGGCCGCCCGCGCACCAGCATCAC
Organism: Kitasatospora sp. NPDC043949; assembly: GCF_056435365.1. Classification (NCBI taxonomy): domain Bacteria; kingdom Bacillati; phylum Actinomycetota; class Actinomycetes; order Kitasatosporales; family Streptomycetaceae; genus Kitasatospora; species Kitasatospora sp. NPDC043949. The sequence goes on from NZ_JBWKEQ010000001.1 coordinate 9,373, forward strand.
CGCCGAGCGCACCCGGGAGGCCAGCACCCAGGCCGCGTCCAGCACCTGCGCGTCCGAGCGCCCGACCAGCCCGGCTTCGGCGGCGGCCGCCAGCGCGGCCCTGGTCCGGGTGGTGCGCAGGGCCGGCAGCTCGTGCCCGTGCTGGAGCTGGAGCAGTTGCACCGTCCACTCCACGTCGGCCAGCCCGCCGCGGCCGATCTTGGTGTGCGTGGTCGGGTCGGCGCCGCGCGGCAGCCGCTCGGCCTCGATCCGCGCCTTGATCCGGCGGATCTCCACCAGGTCCCGCTCCGGCACCCCGACGCCGGGGTAGCGCAGCGGGTCGATCAGCTGCCGGAACCGCGCGCCCAGCTCCTCGTCCCCGGCCACCGGCTCGGCGCGCAGCAGCGCCTGGCTCTCCCAGGCGTGCGACCAGCGCCGGTAGTACGCCGCGTACGAGGCGAGGGTGCGCACCAGCGGGCCGCTGCGCCCCTCCGGCCGCAGGTCGGCGTCGACCAGCAGCGGCGGCTCGGTGGACGGCGCGCCGAGCAGGGTCCGCAGCTCGTTGCAGACCGCCTGGGCGGCCCGGGCGGCGTCCTGCTCCAGCGAGCCGAGCAGCGGCTCGTGGACGAAGAGCACGTCGGCGTCCGAGCCGTAGCCCAGCTCGTGGCCGCCGAACCGGCCCATCGCGATCACCGCGATCCGGGTCGGCAGGTCGCCGTGCTCGGCCTCCCAGCCGGCCGTGCAGGCGCGCAGCGCGCCCTGGAGGGTGGCGGCGTTGAGCGCGGTCAGCGCCTCCCCCGCGGTGTCCAGCGCCTCGGCCGGGTCCTCGCCGAGGCGGCCGAGGACGTCCGCGGCGGCGGTCCGGAACAGCTCCCGGCGGCGCACCGAGCGGGCGGCGGCGACGGCCGCGGCGGTGGATCCGGCCCGGCCGACGGCGGCCAGTATCTCCTGCTCCAGGGCGGCCCGGCCGCGCGGCGCCAGGCCCTGCGGGTCGCCCAGCATGGCGACCGCCTCGGGGGCGCGCAGCAGCAGGTCGGGGGCGAGCCGGCCGGCCGACAGCACCCGGGCCAACTGCTCGGCGGCGGCGCTCTCGTCGCGCAGCAGCCGCAGGTACCAGGGGGTGCGGCCGAGCGCGTCGGAGACCTGGCGGAAGTTGAGCAGCCCGGCGTCCGGATCGGCCGAGTCGGCGAACCAGCCGAGCAGCACCGGCAGCAGGGTGCGCTGGATCGCGGCCTTGCGGCTCACCCCGGAGGCGAGCGCGCTGAGGTGGCGCAGCGCGGCGGCCGGGTCCGCGTAGCCCAGCGCCTCCAGCCGGGCCCGGGCCGCGTCCGGGGTCAACCCGGCCGCGCCCGGCGGCAGTTCGGCGACGGCGTCGAGCAGCGGCCGGTAGAACAGCTTCTCGTGCAGCCGCCGGACCTCGACCGCGTGCCGCTTCCACTCGCGCTGCAGCGCGGCCACCGGGTCGGAGCGGGTGTCGTCGTTGATCAGCGCGGCCAGCGAGCGGGCCAGCCGGCGCAGGTCCTCCGCGCCGGTGGGCATCAGGTGGGTGCGGCGCAGCCGGTAGAGCTGGATCCGGTGCTCCAGGGAGCGCAGGAAGCGGTAGGCGGTGTCCAGCGAGACGGCGTCCGCCCGGCCGACGTACCCGCCGCGGGAGAGCGCGGCCAGCGCCTCCAGGGTGTTGCCGCTGCGCAGCGCCGGGTCGGTGCGGCCGTGCACCAGCTGGAGCAGCTGGACGGAGAACTCGACGTCGCGCAGCCCGCCGGGGCCGAGCTTGAGCTGGCGGTCCAGTTCGGTGGCGGGGATCGAGTCGATCACCCGGCGGCGCATCTGCTGCACGTCGGTGACGAAGTTGTCCCGGGCGGCGGCCTGCCAGACCATCGGGGCCAGCGCCTCCAGGTAGGCGGCGCCGAGTTCGGCGTCCCCGGCGACGGGGCGGGCCTTGAGCAGCGCCTGGAACTCCCAGGTCTTGGCCCAGCGCTGGTAGTAGGCGAGGTGGCTGGCCAGGGTGCGCACCAGCGGGCCGTTGCGGCCCTCGGGGCGCAGGTTGGCGTCCACCGGCCAGATGGTGCCCTCGCCGGTGGTGTCCGCGCAGAGCCGGGTGAGGGCGGCGGCGAGCCGGGTGGCGGCCTTGACGGCCTCGTGCTCGTCCACGCCCTCGCGCGGCTCGGCGACGAAGATGACGTCCACGTCGGAGACGTAGTTGAGTTCGCGGCCGCCGCACTTGCCCATGCCGATCACGGCGAGCCGGCAGGCCCGGGCGGCGTCCTGGTCCTGCTCGGCGGCGAGGTCCAGGGCGGTCTGCAGGGTGGCGCCGGCCAGGTCGGCGAGTTCGGCGGCGGTCTGCGCGAGGTCGGTGGTGCCGGTGAGGTCGCGGGCGGCGATGGCGAGCAGGCAGCGGCGGTAGGCGACGCGCAGCGCGTCCGCCGGGCTGCGGCCGCCCTCCCGGCCGCGCCGGACGCCCTCGGCGAGCGCGCGGCGGAAGTCCTCCGGGCCGGGGTGCATGTCGCGCAGCTCGAAGGTGACCAGCATGTGCCAGTCGTGCGGGTGCCGGGCCAGGTGGTCGGCGAGCGCGGTGGAGACGCCGAGCACGCCGAGCAGCCGGTCGCGCAGCGGCTTGGAGGTGGTGAGGGTGTCGCGCAGGGTGCGCCGTTCGGCCTCGTCGGCGGCCTCCAGCAGCCGGGCCAGGCCGAGCAGGGCGAGGTCGGGGTCGGCGGTGGCGCCGAGCGCGTCCAGCAGCACGGGGTCGTCGGCCAGGCCTTCCAGGCCGGGGCCCGCCAGCAGCCGCACCGCCTGCGCCGGGTCGGTGAACCCGCGCCTGACCAGCCTGATCTCCGGCCGGCTGACCCGGCTCCCGGCCCGCTGCTCGTCCACCGCCATGGCCCCTCCATCCGTCCGCCCCAGCAGGTTACGCGCCCTGACGGCCCGGCGCCGGACACGACCGCCGGACACGACCACCGGACGGCCCGCCGCCGCGCGCCGCGCCGCCCGTCCGTGACCTCGGGCCCGCCGCGCTCGTTCTCCCGGCGCCGACCGCCCCACCCCGCCCACCCCGTTCCGGAGCGCCGATGCCCAGCCGCCTGCCCTCGCTCACCGGGCTGCGCTTCTGGGCGGCCCTGCTGGTGGTGCTCTACCACCTGTCCCGCAAGGTCGGCGGGCTGCCGGTGCTCGATCCGCTCGCCTGGTACGGGCGCTCGGGGGTGACGTTCTTCTTCGTCCTGTCCGGTTTCGTCCTGGCCTGGACGTACGGCGGTTCGCCCGTCCCCACCGGGGCGTTCGCCCGCCGCCGGTTCGCCCGGATCTGGCCGTTGCACGTGCTGAGCACCGTGCTGTCGCTGGGCGCGGACGCCGCGATCGGCACGGCGCTGCCGGTGGCGGCCGCGCTCTGGTCGCTGCTGCTGGTGCACCCGTGGGCGCAGGCGACGGTGTACGGCGGCAATCCGGCGTCCTGGTCGCTGGGCGCCGAGGCCTGGTTCTACCTGCTGTTCCCGCTGCTGCTGCGGTTGCTGGCGCCGCGCCGCCGCGCCTGGCTGCCGGTGGCGGCGGTGTGCGCGGCGCTCGGCCCGGCACTGTGGGCGGCGGGCCCGCTGCTGCCGGCCGATCCGACGGTGCGCGGCTGGCTGCTGGACTACCTGCCGCTGGCCCGTACCCCGCAGTTCGTGCTCGGGGTGGCGGTCGGGCTGGCGGTGCGGCACGGGCTGCTCCCCCGGGTGCGGCTCGGCGCGGCGGCCGCGGCGGTGGCGGGCTGGCACCTGCTGCTGGCGCCCTGGCACGCGGCCGTCCCGGACGCGCTGTGGTGGGGCCCGTACAGCGCCTCCCAGCTGGTGCCGGCGGCCCTGTTCGCGGCGCTGCTGGTGGCGGCGGCCCAGCGGGACGCGGCCGGTGCGGCCCCCCGGCCGCCGGGCGAACGGGGACCGGCCGGACGAGGTCTGGCCGGACGGGCAGCGGTGCGGCTCGGCGAGTGGTCCTACGCCTGGTACCTGGTGCACGAGATCGGCATCCGCTGCTGGCTCGCCGAGTTGGGCCGCCCGGCGCCCGGGGCGGCGGCGCTCGGGGTCTGGCTGCTGCTGGCCGGGGGGTCCCTGGCGGTGGCGGCGGGCCTGTACCGCTGGGTGGAGCGGCCGTGCGAGCGGCTGCTGCGCGGCTCGCCGCGCCGGCCCGGCGGGAACGCGGCGGGGGGGGGGGGGGGGGGGGGGGGGGGGGGGGGGGGGGGGGGGGGGGGGGGGGGGGAGGGGGCGGGGGGGGGGGGGGGGGTGTTGGGGGGGTGGGGGGGGGGGGGGGGGCGT
>NZ_JBWKEQ010000001.1:13644-52004 GCF_056435365.1 Kitasatospora sp. NPDC043949
CGTGTGGCCGCTCGCTCTTTTTCCACCCTTATCCACCATCCCCCCTCCACCTCCTCCGCCCCGCCGGGGGGGGGGGAGCCCCCCCCCCCCCCCCCCCCGGGGGGGGGGGGGGGGCCCCCCCCCCCCCCCCGGGCGGCGGCCGGTCAGGCGTCGGTGGAGCCGTCCAGGTTGACGTAGGCGTAGAAGACGCCGATGTCGTAGCCGTCCTTCTGGGTGTTGAAGGTGGTGGTGAGGTCGGTGTCCCCGTTGCGCAGGTACGGCGAGATGTCCCAGCGGTTGGAGTCGTAGCCGAAGTTGTTGCGGTTGTACGGGTTGCGGGCGAACTGGTCCTCCGGGGTCAGCTCCTCGATGGTGGAGTTGAAGGCGTCGTCCGGCGCGTGGTTGATGTCGGAGAACAGCGCCTCGGGCCCGTTGGTGGACTTGACCGACAGGGTGTCACCGGTCCACTTGAGGTCGCCGTCGTAGACCACCCAGCCGAGCTTGCCGTGGAGCTGACCGCTCTGCGGCGTCTGCAGCCCCGTGAGCTTGATCTGCCGCGTCGGGCTGTCCGGCAGCTCGACCTGGAAGCCGTCCCACAGGTGGATGTGCCGCATCGGCTTGCAGTCGTTCTCGTACGCGACGACGATCGTCCAGCCGCCCCAGCTGTGCGGCTTCACCACCGAGTCCATGTCGGCGACGGTGTAGGTGCCGTTGCCGGCGTTCCTGACCAGGTCGGTGATGTCGGCGGAGGCCTGGTAGCTGCTCTCCACGTCGGTGGTGATGTAGCCGATGGACGGCTGGTCGTTGGCGATGTCCCGGTACTGCTTCTCGCCCGGGACCTTGAGGTACACCTCGTCGATCTGGTTCTCCGGCAGCACGGTGTCGCCGATGCCGCGGGTGCCGCCCCAGTACAGCCGGGCGTACTTGACCTTGGAGCCGTCGATCAGGCCGAGGTCGGCGGAGCTGGCGGAGTAGATCGGGTCACCGAGCGGGCCGATGGAGCCCGGGTCGATGTTGATGTACTTCATCTCGTACTTGTTGTTGATCGGCATGCTGCCGAGGCCCTTGCGGGCGTCCTCGCAGGGCGGCTGCGCCGGGTCGACCGGCGGCTTGGTCTCGTCACAGGTCATCAGCGAGTTGCTGATCCTGGTGACGGAGCCGTGGAAGTCGCCCTGGAAGCGGGTGGTGAACGGCAGCGGGTTCTCGGAGATGGTCTCGGCGCGCGGGCGCGGGTTCGACGAACCGGAGCCGGAGCCACGGGCGTCGGCGACCGGGGTGGCCAGCAGCTGGCTCGCGACGGCGGCGAGGGCGGCGCCCGCGACGACGGCCCGGCGGGCGAGCAGGCGGGCCGCGGCGGCGCGGCTGACAGCGGAGGAGGGCATGGGATCCTCTCGGGACGGAACGGACGAGCACGCCCATCGGATCACAACCGTCCGTCACAGGATCTTCACATACCGCCATTGGGGAAGCGATCCCACCCCAGCGGACGGCCCGCTGTCATCCGATCGAACGACAGCGGGCCCGGAGGTGTTTGGGAGCCTCAGGTGCTCACAGCACCTGGAGGTTCTTGCGCAGCTCGAACGGCGTCACCTCGGAGCGGTACTCCTCCCACTCCTGCCGCTTGTTGCGCAGGAAGAAGTCGAAGACGTGCTCGCCGAGGGTCTCGGCGACGAGCTCGCTGCGCTGCATCAGGTCGATCGCCTCGCCGAGGTTCTGCGGCATCGGCTGGATGCCGAGGGCGCGGCGCTCGGAGTCGGACAGCGCCCAGACGTCGTCGTCGGCGCCCGGCGGGAGCTCGTAGCCCTCCTCGATGCCCTTGAGGCCGGCCGCGAGGGTGACGGCGTAGGCGAGGTACGGGTTGCAGCCGGTGTCCAGGGAGCGGACCTCGATCCGGGTGGAGCCCTGCTTGCCAGGCTTGTACATCGGCACCCGGATCAGCGCCGAGCGGTTGTTGTGGCCCCAGCAGATGTAGGACGGGGCCTCGCCGCCGGCGCCGGCGGTGCGCTGGGAGCCGCCCCAGATCCGCTTGTAGGAGTTCACCCACTGGTTGGTGACGGCGGCGGTCTCGGCGGCGTGCTTGAGCAGGCCGGCGATGAAGGAGCGCCCGACCTTGGAGAGCTGGTACTCGGCGCCGGTCTCGTGGAAGGCGTTGCGGTCGCCCTCGAACAGCGACAGGTGGGTGTGCATGCCCGAGCCGGGGTGGTCGGAGAACGGCTTGGGCATGAAGCTGGCGTGCACGCCCTGCTCCAGCGCGACCTCCTTCATGACCAGACGGAAGGTCATGATGTTGTCGGCGGTGGACAGCGCGTCGGCGTAGCGCAGGTCGATCTCCTGCTGGCCGGGGGCGCCCTCGTGGTGGGAGAACTCCACCGAGATGCCCATCGACTCCAGCATGGTGATGGCCTGTCGGCGGAAGTCGTGGCCGACCCCGCGCGGGGTGTGGTCGAAGTAGCCGGACTGGTCGGCGGGGATCGGCGGGGTGCCGTCGCCGGGCAGGTTCTTCAGCAGGAAGAACTCGATCTCGGGGTGGGTGTAGAAGGTGAAGCCCTGGGCGGAGGCCTTCTCCAGGGTGCGCTTGAGCACGAACCGGGGGTCGGCGTAGGACGGCGAGCCGTCGGGCATCAGGATGTCGCAGAACATCCGGGCGGTACCGGGGGTCTCCGAGCGCCACGGCAGGATCTGGAAGGTGGTCGGGTCCGGCTTGGCGATCATGTCGGACTCGTAGACCCGGGCGAAGCCCTCGATCGCCGAGCCGTCGAAGCCGATGCCCTCCTCGAAGGCCTGCTCCAGTTCGGCCGGAGCCACCGCGACCGACTTCAGGAACCCGAGCACGTCGGTGAACCACAGCCGGACGAACCGGATGTCACGCTCCTCAAGCGTCCGAAGCACGAACTGCTGCTGCTTGCCCATGGGGACAGTCTCACCTCTGCTCTTTACGCTCGTGTTACGCCCGGAAGACCCCCGGACGCGACTGCCCCCATCATGGCCGATCACCGCGCGGGACGGCAGTCCGGACCCCGGTCCGACCCCCCGGGCAGCACATTGCGTCAGATCGACGATTACACTCGGAGGCATGCCCAATCTCCGTCTCGCCCTGAGCCAGATCGACCCCTGGGTCGGTGACATCGCCCGCAACAGCGATGAGGTGGTGCGCTGGACCAGGCAGGCCGTGGAGGCCGGCGCCCAGTTGGTCGCCTTCCCCGAGATGGCCCTGACCGGCTACCCCGTCGAGGACCTCGCCCTGCGCAGTTCCTTCGTCGAGGCGTCCCGGGGCGCGCTGGTCGAGCTGGCCGGGCGGCTGGCCGCCGACGGGCTGGGCGAGGTGCCGGTGGTGGTCGGCTACCTCGGGCGCTCCGAACACGCCTCGCCGAGGTTCGGCCGCCCGGCCGGCTCGCCGCAGAACTGCGCCGCCGTGTTGCACCGGGGCGAGGTGGTGACCCGCTTCGCCAAGCACCACCTGCCCAACTACGGCGTGTTCGACGAGTACCGCTGGTTCGTCCCGGGCGAGCAGCTGCCGGTGCTGCGGCTGCACGGAGTCGACGTCGCACTGGCCATCTGCGAGGACATCTGGCAGGACGGCGGCCGGGTCACCGCGGCCCGCGAGGCCGGGGCCGGGCTGCTGCTGGTGGTCAACGGCTCGCCGTACGAGCGGAACAAGGACGACCAGCGGCTGGAGCTGGTCCGGCGCCGGGCCGCCGAGGCGGGCTGCCCGCTGGCCTACGTCAACATGGTCGGCGGCCAGGACGAGCTGGTCTTCGACGGCGACTCGATCGTGGTCGGCGCGGACGGCGAGGTGCTGGCCCGCTCCCCGCAGTTCGAGGAGCACCTGCTGGTGCTGGACCTCGACCTGCCGGCCGCCGGCGGCGACCACACCGACGGCCTGCTGCTGAGCGACGGCCTGCACCTCGTCCGCACCGAGCTGGGCGGCGAGCCGCAGGCCGCGCCCGCGGACACCCCGACCCCCGAGGTGGCGCCGCGGCTGTCCGACGAGGCGGAGATCTGGGCCGCGCTGGTCTCCGGCACCCGGGCGTACGTCACCAAGAACGGCTTCCGTTCGGTGCTGATCGGCCTCTCCGGCGGCATCGACTCGGCACTGGTGGCCGCCATCGCGGTGGACGCGATCGGCGCCGAGAACGTGTACTGCGTCTCGATGCCCAGCCGCTACTCCTCGCAGCACTCCCGGGACGACGCGGCCGAGCTGGCCCGCCGGACCGGGCTGCACTACCGCACCGTCTCCATCGCCCCGATGTTCGATGCCTACCTGGGCGCGACCGAGCTGACCGGCCTGGCCGAGGAGAACCTGCAGTCCCGGCTGCGCGGCACCCTGCTGATGGCGATCTCCAACCAGGAGGGGCACATCGTGCTCGCGCCCGGGAACAAGAGCGAGCTGGCCGTCGGCTACTCGACCCTGTACGGCGACTCGGTGGGCGCGTTCGGGCCGATCAAGGACGTCTACAAGTCGCTGGTCTTCCGGCTGGCCCACTGGCGCAACGAGGAGGCCGAGCGGCGCGGCGAGGTGCCGCCGATCCCGGAGAACACCATCTCCAAGCCGCCGTCCGCCGAACTTCGGCCGGACCAGAAGGACAGCGACTCGCTGCCCGACTACGACCTGCTGGACAGCGTGCTGGCCCGCTACATCGAGGGCGACGAGGGGCGGGACGCGATCGTCGCGGCCGGCTTCGACCCGGCCGTGGTGGACCGGGTGGTCCGGCTGGTCGACACCGCCGAGTACAAGCGGCGGCAGTACCCGCCGGGCCCCAAGATCTCGGTCAAGAACTTCGGCCGGGACCGCCGCCTGCCGATCACCAACCGCTGGCGGCGGGGCTGACCTAGCTAGTTGAACCGGTAGGTGGCGGCCACCGCGAGGTGGTCGCTGCCGTCCCGGGGCAGGGTGCGGGAGTCGACCGGCGCGAGGCCGCCCTTGCTCATGATCTGGTCGATCCGGGCCATCGGGAAGGACGCCGGCCAGCTGAAGCCGAAGCCGTCCCCGGCGGCGCCCTGGGCCGAGCGCATCTGCGAGGTGACCGGCGCCAGGCTGCGGTCGTTCATGGTGCCGTTGAGGTCGCCGAGCAGCAGCACCTTCTTCACCGGCTCGGCCTGGATCGCGTCGCCGAGCGCCTGCGCGCTGACGTCCCGCTGGTCGACGGTGAAGCCGCCCTCGGCCTTCAGCCGCACCGACGGCAGGTGCGCGACGTACACCGCGACCGGGCCCTGCGGGGTGGCGACCTGGGCCCGGAACGCCCTGGTCCAGCCCATCTTGAGGTCCACCGGCGAGACTCCGCTGATCGGGTACTTCGACCAGAGGCCGACCGTCCCCTCCACCTCGTGGTACGGGTACGCCTCGGCGAGCCCGCTCTCGTAGTCGCGCAGCGGCTTGCCGGCCAGTTCCTGGAGGGCGACGATCTGGGCGCCGGAGGCCACCAGGCCGCGGACGGTGCCCGGCACGTCGGGGTTGGCGGCGGCGACGTTGTGGCTGACCACCGTCCAGTCGCCGGTGCCGCCGCTCTTGTCGCTGAGCAGGCCGCCGAACAGGTTGAGCCAGATCGCGACGGGCAGCAGCAGCGCGATCAGCGCGGTGGCGGAGCGGCGCAGCAGCGCGGGGACCAGCAGCACCGGGACGGCCAGGCCGATCCAGGGCAGGAAGGTCTCCAGCAGGCTGCCGAGGTTGCCGGCGCTGTTGGGGACGTCGGCGTGGAGGGCCATCAGCAGGGCGGTGAGCACGGCCAGCACCGCGACCACCAGGCCGCGCCGCCAGGTGGTGGCGCCGCGGCCGTCCCGGCCCCAGTGCCGCAGGCCCAGGAACCCTCCGGGACGGCCCGCGGGGGCCGGGGCGCCCGCCTCGCCCCAGGGCCCGGCCGTGCTCCGGTCGGTCCTGTCCGCCTGCGTCATCCGTGGCTCCCGTTGTTCGTGCCGTCGCCGGTCCGGTGTCCGGCCCGTGCGGTACGGGCGGGTGCCGGACTGGTGCCGGTTTGATCGGATACCCGGCTCAGCCTATGCCGGGACAGACGCGGGGCCGTCGGAGCGGGTTCCGGCGTGGCCCGGTTTGGTGAGCCAGGCCACGCCGGACGCAGGTCGGTGCAGGTCGGTGCAGGTCGGTGCAGGTCGGACGCAGGTCGGTGCAGGTCGGTGCAGGTCGCTGCGGGTACGGGACCGGGGCGCGGGGGCCGGGGCGCGGGAGCGCGTTCAGCCGCGGGAGCCGGAGGCCGCGTGCGGCGCCAGGCCTTCGAGCAGCGAGTCGACCATCCGGCGGGCCAGGTCCGGGTCCTCCAGGTCGGAGTCGTCCCAGAGGATGCTGCGGTACAGGATCGGGCCCATCAGCATGTCGCCGAGCAGCTCGACGTCGAGGTCGGACCGCAGCACGCCCTCGTCCATGGCGCGGCGGATCAGGGTGAGCCCCGCCTCCCGGCGCGGCTTGATCACCCGGTCGCGGTACGCGCTGTACAGGTCGGGCAGGCCCTGCATCTGGCCGAGGGCGGCCTTGAGCACCCAGCGGGAGCGCTTGGCGAGGCCGCGCCGGCGCATGTAGTCGATCATCTCGATCAGGTGGTCCCGGGCGGTGCCGTCGGTCGGCGCGGGCATCGGGACTTCCAGCCGGCTGACCACGTCGACCAGCAGGGCCTCCTTGTTGGGCCAGCGCCGGTAGATGGTGGCCTTGCCGACGCCGGCCGCGGCGGCGATGCCCTCGATGGTGAGCTCGGACAGCGCGGTTCCGCCGGCCATCAGGTCCTCGACGGCGGCGAAGATGGCCTGCTCGGCGGCCTCGCTGCGCGGGCGGCCGCGGCGTACGGCGGCGCAGGGCTGTCCGGCCCCGGCGGCCGGGGTGTCCGTCTTCATCCCCGCTGTACTCCCTCGCTGTCCGCGTGGCGCACGGGCGCCGTTCCGTTTCCGATGGCGGTCCGTGGACCGGGCCGGGTGGCGGCCGCCGTCCTGGACCTCGGCCCTGCCGCCCGGGGGTTCACCCGGGTGACAGGGCCATTGTCGCTCAGTGCGGTCGAGGGTCAGGCGTCCGCGGCCACGGCCTTGCGGCTCTGGTCGGGCTGCTCGGCGGCCTTCCCGGCCGGGCCGCCGGGGGCGGCCGACCGACGCGGCAGCAGGAACCAGGCGATCAGCGCGCCGACCACCGTGATGCCCGCGGAGAGCGAGGCCACCACGTGCATGGCGCTGACGAAGGCGTCGTCGGCCGGGCCGATCAGCGCGGCGCCCTTGGGGCCCATCCGCTCGGCGATGGCCAGGGTGGCCTCCAGCGACTCGCCGGCCTTGCCGCGCAGGTCGTCGGGCAGCTGGTTGAGCGTGTCGGTCATGCCGTCGCGGTAGACGGTGGAGAGCACCGCGCCGAGCACGGCGACGCCGAGCGAGCCGCCGACCTGGCGGAAGGTGTTGTTGACGGCCGAGCCCGCGCCGGCCTTCTCGCGGGGCAGCGAGGCCATGATCGCGACGGTGACCGGCGGCATGACGTGCGCCATGCCGGTGCCCATCAGCAGGCCGAGCACGATCAGCACCCAGATCGGCGTGTCGACGCCCAGCAGGGTGTAGCCGACGAAGCCGACCGCGATCAGCAGCATGCCGACGGCGGCGGTGGCGGCGACGCCGAAGCGGTCGACCACCAGCCGGGCCCGCGGCGCGAACAGCAGCTGGGCGACGGCCAGCGGCAGCATCAGCAGGCCGGCCTGGAGCGCGCTGTAGCCGCGCACGCTCTGGATGTAGAAGACGCCGAAGAAGGAGACGCCCATCAGCGCGAAGAAGACCACGCCGACGACCACGACGGAAGCGCTGAACACCTTGTTGCGGAACCACGTGACGTCCAGCGCGGGGAAGCGGGTGCGGCCCTCGAACCAGACGAAGGCGGCCAGCGCCAGCACGCCGACCAGCGTCGGCACCCAGGCCTCGGCGGCGGTGAAGTCGGCCAGCTCGCCGCCCTTGATGATGCCGTAGATCAGCGCGACCAGGCCGATGATCGACAGCAGCACGCCTATCGGGTCGAGCTTGCCGGGGTTCGGGTCCTTGGACTCGGGCACCAGGACGATCATCGCGATCACCGCGACGATCACGATCGGGACGTTGACCAGGAAGACCGAGCCCCACCAGAAGTGCTCGATCAGCAGGCCGCCGGTGATCGGGCCGATGGCGATGGCCAGGCCGACCGCGCCGGCCCAGATGCCGATCGCCTTGGGCTGCTCGGAGCGCTCGAACACGTTCATGATGATGGCCAGCGTGGCGGGCATCGCGAGCGCGGCGCCGACGCCCATCAGGGCGCGGTAGCCCACGAGTTCACCGGGCGAGGCGGCCAGCGCGGAGAGCAGCGAGGCGATGCCGAAGACCACCATGCCGCCGAGCAGCGCGCGCTTGCGGCCGAAGCGGTCGCCGAGCAGGCCGGAGGTGAAGAGCAGCCCGGCGAACACCAGGGTGTAGGAGTTGATCGACCACTCCAGGTCGCTCTGGCTGGCGCCGAGGCCGACCGGCGCGGGGGTCGCGATGGTCTTCATCGCGACGTTGAGGATCGAGTTGTCGAGGACGACGACGAGCAGGGCGAGCACCAGGGTGCAGAGGATCGCCCAGCGTCGGCGGTGGATGGCTTCCGGCACGCGGGGTGGCGCGGCTGCGGTGGTCATTGGTCTTCCCGTCCGTGGTGGTGTGGCACTGGCGGGCAATTCCGAGCCATGGTCGTCTCGTAACCCCCCGGCACCAGGGTAGCGGCCGTTACGATACGAGACGACTCCGTTTCGTAAAAACGCGGCAAAGCCCGGGGCCGCCCGCGCTCGCCGGTGTGCCGCAGATCGCACCCGACCGCCCGCACGCCCCTTTGCGCGCACGCCGGGGCGTGCAAGCATGGAGGTGATCCGGGGACGCCGCACGGCGCCACGAGACGACAACCCTTCAGGAGTCCGTTCGATGAACGCTTCTTCGCCTTCGCCTGCCCAGAACCAGGCGGCGACCGCCACCCTCTACGGCGGGGTCACCAACCGCCGCATCACCGTCCGCGACCTCGCCACCGCCAAGCAGCGCGGCGAGAAGTGGTCGATGCTCACCGCCTACGACGCCCTCACCGCCGGGGTGTTCGACGAGGCCGGCATCCCCGTCCTGCTGGTCGGCGACTCCGCCGGCAACTGCCACCTCGGCTACGAGACCACCGTGCCGGTGACCATGGATCAGATGGTGATGCTCTCCGCCGCCGTCGTCCGTGGCACCAAGCGCGCGATGATCGTCGCCGACCTGCCGTTCGGCTCCTACCAGGAGTCCCCCGCGCAGGCCATGCGCAACGCGGCCAGGCTGATGAAGGAGGCCGGGGTCGGCGCGGTCAAGCTGGAGGGCGGGGAGCGCAGCGCCCGCTCGATCGAGCTGCTGGTCGAGGCCGGCGTCCCGGTGATGGCGCACATCGGCCTCACCCCGCAGTCCGTGCACGCCTTCGGCGGCTACCCCGTCCAGGGCCGCGGCGACGAGGCGGCGCACCAGCTGCTGCGCGACGCCAAGGCCGTCCAGCAGTCGGGCGCCTTCGCGGTCGTACTGGAGGCGGTGCCGGCCGAGCTGGCCGCCCAGGTCACCGAGCAGCTGACCATCCCGACCGTCGGCATCGGCGGCGGGCCCGACACCGACGCCCAGGTCCTGGTCTGGACCGACATGGCCGGCATGACGGCGGGCCGGGTGCCCAAGTTCGTCAAGCAGTACGCCGACCTGCGGACCGTCCTCGGCGACGCCGCCCGCGCCTTCGCCGAGGACGTCCGCGGCGGCGCCTTCCCGGCGGCGGAGCACAGCTTCCGCTAGGGCGTGAACCGCCGACGGCCCCGCTCCCCCGCCCGGGAGCGGGGCCGCTGCCGTGTGCCCGCTCCCCCGGTGACAGCGGTCTGACAGCGCAGCGCCGGGCCCGCCCCCCTCATGACAGCCCGCTGACAGCCGGGCCGGACAACCTAGGGGCATGACACGAATCGCCACCGCCCCGAACGACCGGGGGACCGCCGCGGGCAACGCCGTCGAGGTCCGCGGCATCGTCAAGCACTACGGCACCACCAAGGCCCTCGACGGGGTCGACCTCACCGTCCGCGAGGGCACCGTGCTCGGCGTGCTCGGCCCCAACGGCGCCGGCAAGACCACCCTGGTCCGGGTCCTCTCCACCCTGATCAAGCCCGACGCCGGCACCGCGTTCGTCGGCGGCTACGACGTCCTGCGCCAGCCCAAGCAGCTGCGCCGCACCATCGGCCTCACCGGGCAGTACGCCTCCGTCGACGAACTCCTCTCCGGGTACGAGAACCTCTACCTGATCGGCCGGCTGCTCGACCTCCCCAGCCGCGAGGCCAAGGCCCGGGCCGCCGAACTGCTGGAGCGCTTCTCGCTCACCGAGGCCGCCAAGCGGACCGCCAAGACCTACTCCGGCGGCATGCGCCGCCGCCTCGACCTGGCCGCCAGCATGATCGGCCGCCCCAAGGTGCTCTACCTGGACGAACCCACCACCGGCCTCGACCCGCGCACCCGCAACGAGGTCTGGGACGAGGTCCAGCGGATGGTCGCCGAGGGCAGCACCGTGCTGCTCACCACCCAGTACATGGAGGAGGCGGAGCAGCTCGCCGACGAGCTGACCGTCATCGACCGCGGCCGGGTGATCGCCAACGGCGGCGTGGCCGAGCTCAAGGCCAAGGTCGGCGGCCAGACCCTCCAGATCCGCGCCGTCCACCCGGCCGAGCTGCCCGAGATGGCCCGCTGCCTGCACGACCGCGGCATCACCAGCGCCACCGTCTCCACCGACACCGGGCTGCTCGCGGTGCCGATCACCAACGACGAGCAGCTGACCGCCGTCATCGGGGTGCTCGGCGGCCGCGGCTTCGCGATAGCCGGCATCGACACCAAGGTGCCCAGCCTCGACGAGGTCTTCCTCGCCATCACCGGCAAGCCCGCCGACACCGCGGACGCCGCCCCCAGCCTCGCCAAGGAGCCCGTCGCATGACCACCGCCACCGTCGCCCCCACCCGGGTGGAGGACCCCCGGATCGGCCTGTCCGGCACCTTCCGCCACGTCGGCGCACTGACCCGGCGCAACCTGATGCGGATCAAGGCCGACCCGGAGTCGATGTTCGACGCCGTGCTGATGCCGGTCATCTTCACGGTGCTGTTCGTCTACGTCTTCGGCGGCGCCGTCTCCGGCAACCAGGACTCCTACAAGCAGTACATGATCCCCGGCCTGCTCGGGCAGACCGGCCTCACCCTCGCGATGGCCGTCGGCACCGGCCTGAACAGCGACTTCCAGACCGGCGTGATGGACCGCTTCCGGACCCTGCCGATCGGCCGGGCCTCCGTCCTGCTCTCCAAGATGGCCGCCGAGACCTGCCGGGCGCTGCTCTCCTTCGTGATCCTGATCGGCTTCGCGATGTGCATCGGCTTCGAGGTGAAGACCGGTCCGCTGGAGGTCGTGGCCGCGGTCGGCCTGTCGCTGGTGTTCGGCATGTCGATCGTCTGGGTCTCGATGCTGCTGGGCATGGCGCTGCGCAGCGCCCAGGCCGTCCAGGGCGTGGCCATGCTGGTCCTGATGCCGATGCAGTTCGGCAGCTCGATCTTCGCGCCGACCGACACCATGCCGGGCTGGCTCCAGGCCTTCACCAAGGTCAACCCGCTGTCGGCGCTCGCCGACGCCTCCCGCTCCCTGCTCAACGGCCAGGGGCCGCTGGCCCACCCGGTGATGGTCGTGCTGATCTGGTCGGTGGCCACCACCGCGATCTTCGCGCCGCTCGCCGTCGCCCGCTTCCGCAAGCGGACCTGAGAACGGCCGCCGACCCTCCGCGGGGGAGGGCCGGGGGGCGACCGACCGGCACCAGGGGACGGGGCCGGCCGGCGGAACGGCTGACCGACGGCCGGGGACGGGCGTCGGTCAGCCGATCCACTCCTGTCGGCTGACCGGTGACCAGGGACGGACGCCGGTCAGCCGATCCACTCGTACATCCGCTCCCGGATCTGTTCCGGGGTCAGGCCCTCGCCGGCGGCGTGGGCGGCCTCGAACGCGGCGTCGCCCAGCTGGGCCCGCAGGTCGGTCGCCGCCCGGCCGCGCTCGACGCGGTCCAGGTAGCCGCCCTTCGGGCCGTTCAGCACGTGGTGCGCGCCGTGCAGCACGGTGGCCTGCCGGGCCCGCTCCAGGTCGCCGTCGCGTTCGGCGAAGGCGCGCAGCACCCCCACCACCGCGGGGACCACCATGACCGTCATCTGCTCGCCGAAGCCGCTCGTGCGCGACGTCTCGCGCAGCAGCGTCCGCCCCTCGCGCAGCATCGCGAGCCCCTCGTCCGGCCGGCCCGCCCGGGCGGTGATCCAGCCCCGGGTGGTGGTCAGCATCCCGGTCACGATCCCCGGGGCGAAGCTGCCGACGCTGGTCGCCTCCATCCGGTCCAGCTCGGCCAGCGCCTGCGCGTACTCACCGCGCAGCATGTGGACGCCGCAGAGCGTGAGGCCGCCGAACAGCAGCGCGCCGGTGGAGGAGTGGTCCGCGCTGTGGTGGTCCAGCCCGGCCAGCGTCTCCCGGATGATCCGCTCGCCGCGTTCCATGTCCTGCTCCAGCAGGGCGGAGCCGAGGTTCACCCGCAGCATCGGCACCTCGTGCGGCGTCCCCAGCTCCTCGGCCAGCTCGATCGCCCGCTCGTACGCGACGGCGGCCGCCTCCGGATCGCCCCGGTTGGCCAGCGACTCGCCCTGGGCGGACAGGGCCTGGGAGACCCCCCAGAGGTTGCCGGCCTGCTCGAACAGTTCCAGGGAGCGCTGGCCGTCCAGGATTCCCTGGTCGGCCCCGCCCGGCCAGTCGTTCAGCATCTTGGCCCGGAGCTGCAGGATGAACGCGAGGTCGTTCGGCCCGCCGTGCTCCTCGCAGCCGCGGACGGCGTCGTCCAGCAGGCTCCTCATCATTTCCAGCCGGCCGGCCAGGAACGCCCCGAACACCCGTATCAGGCCCGGGAACCGGTAGGCCTGCGGCAGCTCCGGGGTGTAGGCCTCCAGCAGTTGCTCCGCGACGGCGATCGCCACCGGGTTGCCGAGCACGTCCAGGTTCCCCTCGAACATACCCATCAGCCGGTACATCGCGAGCAGTCGGCGGGCCTCCTCGACGACCCCTTCGGGCATCGGCAGGCCGTAGGAGAGCACGTCCCGCTCCAGCGGTACGGGCGGCTTCGGGCCGAACGGATCCGGCCCGAGCGCCGCGACGGCGTCGTACCAGCCGCGGGCCTCCATGCTGTAGCCGCGCAGCGACCAGTACCAGCTCATGCCGAGGGTGAGGACCAGCGACTGCTCCTCGTCCCCGAGGTCGATGGCGCGCCTCAGCGCGGCCCGGATGTTGTCCAGCTCGCGCTCCAGCACCGTCAGCCAGTGCAGCTGCTGGGGGCCGTGGATGTTCAGGAAGGCGGTGGCGGCGATGGTACGGAAGTGCGTCAGGTGGCGGGCCCCGGTCGCGTCGCGCTCCTCCTCGGACTCGGCGAGGCGCTCGGTCGCGTACTCGTGGATGGTCTCCAGCATCCGGTAGCGCGGCAGGCTGCCGTCGTCCAGGTCGGCCACCAGCAGGGACTTGTCGACCAGCGACAGCAGCAGGTCGGCGACCTCCCCGCCGACCACCTCGACGCCGTCGGCGCAGATCGCCTCGGCGTCCTCCAGCTGCCAGCCGCCGGCGAACACCGAGAGCCGGCGCAGCACCGCCCGTTCGCGCTTGCCCAGCAGGTCCCAGCTCCAGTCGACCACCGCGCGCAGGGTCTGCTGACGCGGCAGCAGGGTGCGGCTGCCCGCGGTGAGCAGGGCGAACCGGCCGTCCAGGCGGTCGGCGATCTGGCGCGCCGTCATCACCCGCAGCCGGGCGGCGGCGAGTTCGATGGCCAGCGGCAGGCCGTCCAGGCGGCGGCAGATCTCGGCGCAGGCCGCCGGGTCGGTGTCCGGGTCGAAGCCGGGTCGGGCGGCGGTGGCACGCTCGGTGAGCAGGCGCAGCGCCACCGGGTCGGGCAGCGGCTCGACCGGCAGCACGGTCTCGCCGGGCACGCCGAGCGGCTCCCGGCTGGTGGCGAGCACGGTCAGCTCGGGGCACTCGGTGAGCAGGATGTCGGCGAGGTCGGCGGCGGCCTGGATCAGGTGCTCGCAGTTGTCCAGGACGAGCAGCATCCGGCGGTGGCCGCAGTGCTCGACCAGCCGGCGCACCGGGTCCTCGGCGCGCTTCTCGATCACCTCGGCGACCATGCCGCCGCTGTGCAGCACGATCTCGCGCAGGCCGAGCGCGGAGACCACGGCGGCGGGCACCGCGTCCGGGGTCTCCAGCGGGGCGAGTTCGGCCACCCAGACGCCGTCCGGCCAGTGCCCGGCGGACTGCTCGGCGCGGCCGGCCTCGATCGAGAGCCTGGTCTTGCCGGAGCCGCCGGGGCCGGTCAGGGTGACCATCCGATGCTCCGTCAACGTCCCGCGCAGTGCGGCGAGATCGCCCTCACGGCCGACGAAGCTGGTCAGCCGGCCGCGCAGGTTGCCGCCGACGCGCGGGAGTTGGGGCGCTCCGGACCGCCCGGCGGCCGGCGGGGTCGGCGGGGCCGGTATGGACTCCGGCGCGGGCGTGGTCGGCGCGGCGGCGGGCGCCGGTTCGACCTCGGCCGGGGTCAGCAACGTGGCGTACAGGGACTGGAGTTGGCGCCCCGGGTCGACGCCGAGCTCCTCGGCGAGGGCGCGCCTGGTCCGCTCGTAGTGGCGCAGCGCCTCGGCGGTGCGACCGCTCTCGTGCAGCGCCCGGATCATCAGCTGCTGCAACGGCTCGTCCAGCGGCTGCCGTTCGCAGAGCTCGGTGAGCTCGGCGACCAGTTCGGCGGCCCGGCCGAGCCCGAGCTCGGCGGTGATCCGGTGGCGGCGGGCCTCCTCGCGCTGGGTCTCCAGCCGGGCGGCCGGGCCGCTGCGGTCCGGCAGGTCGGCCAGGGCGGGGCCGCGCCACAGCGCCAGGGCGGCGCGCAGCCGCTCGGCGGCGAGCGCGTGGTCCCCGGTGTCCAGGGCGCGGCGGCCTTCGGCGCCGAGCCGCTGGAACTCGGCGAGGTCGGTGGCCGGGTCGGTCAGCCAGTACCCGGCCGGGCCGGAGCCGATCTCGTCCCGGCCGACGGTCCGGCGCAGCCGGCCGACCAGGGTCTGGAGCGCGGCGGAGGAGTCCTGGGGCGGCTCGGCCTCCCACACCTCGTCCACCAGCAGGTCGGCGGGCACCGGGCGGCCCTGCCGGAGGGCGAGCGCGGTGAGCAGTGCCCGCAGCCGGGCGCCGCCTAGCGGCACCGGGGTGCCGTCGTCGTGGTGGGCCGTCGTGGTCCCGAGGATGCCGTAGTACACCGGTCCATTCTGGTCGATGGGCGGCGATCGGGGCGCACAATTGTCCAGGGGCCCCTCACCGGCGGCGGAACCCGGACGGGGCCCTCGGACGTTCACCCGGGACGGCTTGTCCGGTCACCGGCCCGCCCGGCATGATCGATCCCCTGCCCGCTTTTCCTCGGACACCCGGAGCACCCACACCATGACCTTCGCCGCCACGCAGCGCTCACGCAGCGAGGACCGCCGGATCAGCCCGGTGTTCTGGGTGCTCCTCGCCGTCCTCGCCACCTCCGGCTGGGCGGTGTACTCGGGCTACGGGAACGCCTCGTTCGGGGTGTTCCTGTTCGTGGTGGCGGGCTGGATGGTCTCGCTGTGCCTGCACGAGTACGCGCACGCGCGCACCGCCCTGCACGGTGGCGACATCAGCGTCGGCGCCAAGGGCTACCTCACGCTCAACCCGCTGAAGTACACCAACGTGCTGCTCAGCTTCGTGCTGCCGATCGTGTTCGTGATCCTGGGCGGCATCGGCCTGCCCGGCGGCTCGGTCTGGATCGAGCGGGACCGGATCCGGGGCCGGCTCAAGCACAGCCTGATCTCGGCGGCCGGGCCGCTGGTGAACGTGGTGTGCGCGGCCCTGCTGCTGATCCCGATCGGCGCCGGCTGGCTGGACGACCCGACGGTGCACGCGGTCTGGAACGGCTACGAGCTGAACGTCTCGCCGTTCGCGGGCGCGCTCGGCTTCCTCGGCCTGCTCCAGCTCAGCGCCGCCCTGCTGAACCTGCTGCCGGTGCCCGGGCTGGACGGCTACGGGATCGTCGAGCCCTGGCTGTCGTACAAGACCCGGCGCGCGGTCGAGCCGTTCGCGCCGTACGGGCTGCTGGCCGTGTTCGCGCTGCTGTGGCAGCCCTCGGTGAACTCGTTCTTCTTCGGGGTCATCCACGACCTGATGAGCCTGTTCGGCGTGGACCAGGACTACGCGACGCTCGGCCGGTACCTGTTCAGCTTCTGGAAGAACTAGCCGACTAGCCCTGCTCGGCTGCCGCGGCGGCGGCCGTGGCCTCGGCGATCTTCGCGCGGCGGCGGTTCATCCAGAGCACGTTGCTCGCCACACCGGCCATCGGGAGCCAGATCAGGCCCAGCCAGAAGCCCTGGGTCAGCGAGACCACGGCGGCCGCCAGCGCGAGGACGACGACGATCAGGGCGAAGAGGGACGTGCGGGGCATGGCGGGAGGCTCCTAGGGCCGGGTGCGGTCGGCCGGGTTGCGGCCGCACCCATTGTCGCCGACCTCACCTCCGGAGCTGGTCCAGGGGTGAGGCCGACACGGCTCCACCGGATCTCAGACGTCCGTCACCCGCAGGCCCGCGTGGGCCTTGTAGCGGCGGTTGACCGAGATCAGGTTGGCCACCAGCGACTCCACCTGGTGCGCGTTGCGCAACCGGCCCGCGAAGATCCCCCGCATGCCGGGGATCCGGCCGGCCAGCGCCTGCACGATGTCGGTGGCGGCCCGCTCCTCGCCGAGCACCATGACGTCGGTGTCGATCTGCTCCACCGACTCGTCCTGGAGCAGCACCGCCGAGAGGTGGTGGAAGGCGGCGGTGACCCGGGAGTCCGGCAGCAGCGCGGCGGCCTGCTGGGCGGCGCTGCCCTCCTCCGGCTTCAGCGCGTACGCGCCCTGCTTGTCGAAGCCGAGCGGGTTGACGCAGTCGACCACGATCTTGCCGGCCAGTTCCTCGCGCAGCGCGGTCAGGGTCGAGGCGTGCCCGTCCCAGGGCACCGCGACGATCACCACGTCGCTCTCCCGGGCGGTGGTGGCGTTGTCGGCGCCACGCACGCCGAGGCCCAGTTCGGCGGCGGAGGCCTCGGCCCGGGCCGCGTCGCGCGAGCCGATGATCACCTGCTGGCCGGCCTTGGCCAGCCGCAGGGCCAGGCCGCGCCCCTGGTCGCCGGTGCCGCCGAGGACACCGATCACCAGCTGTGAGACGTCCGGCAGTTCGTGGGCCGGGTTTGTCGCTGAATCGAGGGAAGTCATGGGCCGATCCTGTCAAACCCCCGGCCGGACGCGACATTCTGGGCCGCATGGACGCGGTGAGAGTTTCGGCACTCCGGCAGCACCTGGCGGGCACCGGCTGGCTGGAGGCGGTCGGCGGCTTCGCCGGGTCGCTGCGGCGCTCGGTGTCGCGGCGCGGGGCCGGCGAGCTGCTGCTGATCGGAACCGAGGCGTACGAGCCCTGGCATCTGGCCGCGCACCTGGCCGACGAGGCCGCCTGGTCGGCCGTCCCCCGGCTGGCGCCCACCCTGCTGCGGCACGCTCCGCCGGTCGGCGCCCCGGCGCACCTCGCGCACGGCCTGAGTCGGCTCACCGGGGCCGGGCGCGGCGCCACCGTCCTGGTGGTGGCGCCGGAGACGGCCGGCGCGCCGCTGCTGGAACGGGTGCAGGACGCCCGCCGGCACGGCGCGACCGTGCTTGCGCTGGACGGCGCCGCCCCCGCCGAGCCGGGCGACCTCGGCGGGCTCGCGCACGAGCGGCTCGCCGTCGGCACCGCCGACGAGGAGCCCTTCGACCTCGCCCAGCACCTGGTCAGCGCCGCCGCCGGGCGGCCCCCGGCCCGCCGCACCGCGCTGGACCGGCTCGCCGAACTCGCCGGCCGGCTGACCGCACCGCCCGCGATCAGCCGCTGGTAGCCCGGGCCCGACCCGGCCGTTGTCAGCGAGGTGTCGGGCTGACGGTCGTGTGTCGGGCTGAAAAACCCTTTGCGAACCCGGCAGCCCGCGTTCGAGGATGCTGGTTCGTGAACGACGACGAACCCCCGCATCCCCCTGGCACCTCCGGACGGTTGCGCACGCTGCTGCGCTCGCTCGCGCCCGACCTCTCGCCCTGGCGCGCCTCCCGCGACTTCCGCTTCCTCTGGCTCTCCGGCTGCGTCACCAGCTTCGGCAGCTACCTGACCTACGTCGCCGTGCCGATGCAGATCAAGGAGCTGACCGGCTCCTCCTTCGCGGTCGGCCTGATCGGCGCCTTCGAGCTCGTCCCGCTGATCGTCTTCGGCCTGTGGGGCGGCGCCCTCGCCGACGCCCTGGACCGCCGGAAGCTGGTGCTGCGGGCCGAGGCCGGGCTGGGTCTGCTCGCCGGCCTGCTGCTGCTCAACGCGCTGCTGCCGTCCCCGCTGCTCTGGCCGATCTACCTGGTCGCCGCGCTGGTCGCGGCCTGCGACGGGTTGCAGCGCCCGGCCCTGGACTCGCTCACCCCGCGGATCGTCCCGCACCAGCACCTGACCGCCGCGTTCGCCCTCAACTCCCTGTACCGCAACGCCGCTTCGGTGGCCGGGCCGGCGCTGGCCGGCGTCGTGGTGGCGTTCTCCGGGGTGGGGACGGCGTACGCGCTGGACGTGCTCACCTTCGCCGCATCGCTGCTGCTGCTCGTCCGGATCCGGGCGGTGCCGCCGGCCACCGGCGCCGAGCGGCCGTCGGTGCGGGCGGTGCTCACCGGCGTCCGGTACGCGTGGAGCCGCAAGGACCTGCTCGGCACCTACACGATCGACCTCTGCGCGATGCTGTTCGCCTTCCCGGTGGCCGTCTTCCCCTTCCTGGCCTCCGAGTTGGGCGCGGACTGGGCGCTCGGCCCGATGTACGCGGCCTCCGCGGCCGGCGCCCTGCTGGTCGGGGCGACCAGCGGCTGGACGTCCCGGATCCACCGGCACGGCCGGCTGCTGGTGGTCGCCGCCGTCGGCTGGGGCGCGGCCATGGCCCTGGCCGGCCTGTCCGGGAGCATCTGGCTGGTGCTGCTCGGCCTGGCGCTGGCCGGCGGCGCCGACGAGATCAGCGGGCTGGCCCGCTCGACCATGTGGAACCAGTCCATCCCGGACGAGGTGCGCGGCCGGATGGCCGGCGTCGAACTGCTCAGCTACTCCGTCGGGCCCCAGCTCGGCCAGGTCCGGGCCGGCACCATGGCCGGGCTGGTCGGCGTCCGCGCCGCCGTCTGGAGCGGCGGCCTGATCTGCGTCGTCGCCGTCCTCGCGGTGGCCGCCGCGCTGCCCAAGCTGCTCGCCTACGACGACCGCACCGACCCGCACACCGCCGCCGTCCGCGCCGGGCACGAGCGCGCGGAGCGCGAGCGGGAGCAGCAGCGGGAGCGGGAGGCCGCCGCGGCGACGGACTGACGGCGGACGGACGGACGGCGGCGACGGCTTGACGGCAGAAGCCGTCCGCCGGACGCCGCCCCGGCCGCTACTCGCCGCCGCCGTCCTTCGGCGTGTCGTTCCAGCGCTCGTCCCCCTGCCGCCACTCCCGGTTGCGCTCGTCGGCGAGTTGCAGGGCGTGCGAGGCCTCCTCCGGGCTGTCGTACGGGCCGAGGCGGTCCTTGGCGGGGCACTCCGGCCCCTCCTCGACCTTGCCGTGCTTGATGCAGTAGAACCACTCGCCGGGCTTGCCGGTCGGCTTGCGGTGGAATCCCAGGGGCATGGTGCCCTCCCGTCGAAGCGATGGGGTCGTACCGATCATTCCCCGGCCGGGGCCGCCGCGCACACCGCCCGGGCGCGCCGGGGGCGGCCGATAGACTCGCGGCCATGGCTCTCGTACCCGGCATCCAGTCCCCCACCCGCAAGGTCCCGGCGCACATCGCGCGCCCCGAGTACGTCGGGCGGCCCGCCCCGACGCCGTACACCGGGCCCGAGGTGCAGACCGCCGAGACGATCGAGAAGATGCGGATCGCGAGCCGGATCGCCGCCCAGGCGATGGCGGAGGCCGCCAAGCTGATCGCCCCCGGCGTCACCACCGACGCGCTGGACGCCGTCGCCCACACCTACATGTGCGACCACGACGCGTACCCGTCCGACCTCGGCTACCGCGGCTTCCCCAAGTCGGTCTGCACCTCGATCAACGAGGTGATCTGCCACGGCATCCCGGACTCGACCGTGCTCCAGGACGGCGACATCGTCAACATCGACGCCACCGCGTACATCCACGGAGTGCACGGCGACCTCAACGCCACCTACCTGGTCGGCGACGTCGACGAGGAGTCCCGGCTGCTGGTCGAGCGGACCCGCGAATCCCTCAACCGGGCGATCAAGGCCGTCAAGCCCGGCCGTCAGATCAACGTGATCGGGCGGGTCATCGAGTCCTACGCCAAGCGCTTCGACTACGGCGTGGTGCGGGACTTCACCGGGCACGGCATCAACACGTCGTTCCACTCCGGCCTGATCATCCCGCACTACGACAGCGAGCGGGCCACCGAGGTGATCAAGCCGGGGATGACCTTCACCATCGAGCCGATGCTCACCCTGGGCACCTACGACTACGAGATCTGGCCGGACGGCTGGACGGTCGTCACCAAGGACCGCAAGCGCACCGCCCAGTTCGAGCACACCCTGGTGGTCACGGCGGACGGCGCGGAGGTCCTCACCCTGCCGTGACCCCCGGCCGGGCGCCGGTTCAGCCGATGAGCCACTGCTCCTCGGCGACGGCGCCCACCTCGGTGCAGGCGTCGGTGAGCACGTCCAGGACGCGCAGCGGGTCCGGCAGCGGCTGCTCGGGCCCGCGCAGCCACCGCACCTGCGAGCCGTCCGGCAGCGCGGCCGGCGGCAGCAGGGTGTACGAGCCGCGGCAGTGCCAGCGCAGGCCGGGGTGCTCGGACATGGTGTCCGGGGTGGAGTCGAGGACGCTCGGCCACCACTCGTCCTCGTCCTGCGGGGTGCCCCGGGTGGCGGTGAAGAACAGGTAGCGGTCCTCGCCGACGGCGGCGACCGGGCCCTCGACGCCCCGCTCGGTCAGCCGCTCCAGAGCCAGCCGGCCGGCCTCGACCGGGACGTCCAGGACGTCGTGGGCGCGGCCGGTGGCGGTGATGAAGTTGGTCTGCGGATCGCGGGCGAGCCAGCGGGCGAGCTGCTCGGGGTCGGTCGTGGCCTGGGTCTGCCAGGCGAAGGAGACCGGGTGCTGGGCGGGCGCCGGACAGGCCACCCGGTCGCAGGAGCAGCGGTAGCCGGCCGGATGCGCGGCCGGCGCGAGCGGGAATCCGGCGCGCACCGCGCCGAGCAGCTGATCGAGCCGGGCGGCGGGGCCGTCCACCTCACCCGACCTGGCCCGCTGACGCTCACGCTTCTGCCACCAGGTCGTCCACCTGCCGCCGGCTTCCATCGGGCCCCTTCCGCGCACTGCCGTACCTGGTGCGGCACAGCGTTCGACGTACCACTCCGACGCAACGCACAGCGCCCCCCGCTGCTTCCCGGGACGGTGCTCGGCCCTGCTGTCCACGCCCTGCCGACCGGGAACCGGGGTCACCGGAGGGCCGACGCCCGGGTCACGGTACGCAGTCGCGGCAGCACGCTGTCCGCGCCAGGTCGGCCGGAGGGCGCGCGGATCCGCGCCCCGCCCGGCCCGTACGGGGCCCGCTGACCCGGGTGAACCCCGGGGGCGTAACAGGAAGGATAAGGGTGCGCGGGGCCTCCGGATGACCGGGGGCGGTGCCTCTCCGGTCACACTCCCCGCACCCGGCCGGAGGGCTCGGGCGGGTGCGCCGGTCACCCGTGCGGAGGTGAGACCCTGGTGGGGTGAAGAGCGCGGACACCGAATTCGTCGGCGGCCCCCTGGACGGCCGCATCCTCCCCATCCCGCTGGGGCCGATGTTCGGCGTGCCGAAGACCTACAAGGTGCCGGTCCCCGCGCACGGCGACTCCCCCGCGCGCACACTGGTGTACGTCCGGTCCAAGCAGGTGCGGGGCATCAGCTGGCACTGGCGCTACGAGTTCGACGAGGCGGCCACCGCCCGCGCGTCCGGCTGACGGCCGCGCCGCCCGCACCGGCCGCCGCCCCCAGCCTCCCCGGGAGGACGGCATGGCGAGAACGGCACGGCACCCCCGCAGCCGCCCCCAGGCGGTCGCGCACCACAACCGGCAGGTCGCCGGCGTCACCGGGGCGCTGCTGGTGGCGGTGTGCGTCTACACCGTGGTGATCGGCCCGAACGGCTGGCTCTGGTTCGGCTGGGCGGTGCTGCTGCTCGCCTGCGTGGCCCTGTTCACGGTCCACCCCTGAACAGCCGCACCGCCTGTGCCCAGCCCCCCACGGCGGTCAGTCCTCGTCGGCGAGGATCAGGTACAGCTTCTTGCGCGCCTCGGTGAGCACCACCAGGCCCTTGGCCCGCTGCGCCTCGGTGCCCGTCGCCATCACCTGGCGGATCGCCTGGTCGACCGCGGCCAGCGCCTGGCCGACCTCCTGGACGGCCTCCCAGTCGACCTCCCGGCCGGCCTCCGCCCACGGCTCGGCGGGCCCCGCCTCGGCCTCGGCCCGGCCCGCCTCGGTGAGCGATACCAGCCGCTTGCCGCCGACCTCCTCCGCGGTGATCAGGCCCTCCTCCTCCAGCAGTTGGAGGTTGGGGTAGATCGAGCCCGGGCTCGGCCGCCAGGCCCCACCCGTCCGCTCGGAGATCTCGGCGATCATCTCGTAGCCGTGCATCGGCCGCTCCTTGAGCAGCGCCAGCAGCGAGGCCCTGACGTCCCCGCGCCGCGCCCGGCCGCCGCGGCGCCCGTGCGGGCCGCCCCGGCGCCCGCCGTGCCCGCCGAAGCCGTGCCCGAACGGGCCGCCCATCGGCCGCCCGGGCCCACCGCCGCCGAACGGCGGCGGGCCGAAGCCGCCGAAGGCCTCCCGGCCCTCGAACTCCCGCCCTTCGAAGTCCGGCCCCGGCCCGCGGCGCCAGCCCCCGCGCGGACCCTCGCCGCTGAACCGCATTCCCGGATTTCCTCGGTTTCCTGAGCGCATGGCGCTCACCTCCTCGTTCACCGAGCCAGTCGAGTTACTGTCTCGATAGCTCGACGATATATCGGCGACTGTCGCTCGTCAACGGATTCCGACACGAACGGCGCATCGGCACCCAACCCCGCCGCCCAGGCCCCGTCCGCCCGCTACGGTGACGGGCATGGCCGGTGAACGAGACCTCGCGAAGCTGCTGCACGGGATGCGCCCGCTGCTCAACCCGGGGCGGTACGTCTACTGCACGCTGCCCGCCAAGGTGCCCGCGGGCATGCGGCCGGTGGTGACCGTCGCCGAACCCGAAGGGGTCACGGTCGTCGTCACCCAGGAGGAGGCCGACGCGCTCGGGCTGCGCTACGAGTACGTGGCGGCCTGGATCACCCTGCAGATCCACTCCGCCCTGGAGGCCGTCGGCCTCACCGCGGCCGTCGCCGGGCGCCTCGCCGAGGAGGGGATCAGCTGCAACGTGGTGGCCGGCTTCCACCACGACCACCTGTTCGTCACCGCCGACGACGCCGACCGCGCCGTCCGGGCCCTGGAGGAACTGGCCGCCCGGCCCGCCTGACGACGCCGTCGAGTGGCCGCCCCCGCAGGGCCCTCCGACACTGGGAACGGCTGCCCGGCCACCCCGGCCGGCCCCCACCGGAAGGAGACGGCCGCCATGGCCACCTGCGTCACCTGCGGCAACGACTACTGGCTCGCCTTCGAGATCAAGACCATCACCGGCGACACCTACACCTTCGACAGCTTCGAGTGCGCGATGGAGAAGCTCGCGCCGCGCTGCGAGCAGTGCCAGGTCCGCATCGTCGGCCACGGCGTCGAAGTGGCCGGCCGCTTCTTCTGCTGCGCCAACTGCGCCCGCGTCAACGGCGGTCTCGGCGACCAGATCCGCGACGCCGTCGGCGCCCGCCCCGCGTAACGGCGGGCGGGCGGAACAGTCGGCCGGTACCCCCGGTTCCGTCTCCCCAGGTGCTCGCACGACTGGGGCGGCCTCACGAAAAAGGCCCCCTGACCTGCGTTTTCGCAGATCAGGGGGCCTCAGTCGAGCTGGGGCGGCGGAAGAGTCGGCCTGTACGCCGGGTTCTGTCTCCCGGGGTGCTCGCGCGGCCCGGGGAGGCGGCCATCCATCTAGGACTGCCGTTGCCGACAGCCTCGTGCGGTCTACCCGCGGACTCGGGCGAGCAGCCCTCGGTCATCCGCGCACGGCGCCCGAGGGCACCGATCTTGACCTTGCTCCAGGTGGGGTTTACCGAGCCGGCCGAGTCACCCCGGTCGCTGGTGGTCTCTTACACCACCGTTTCACCCTTACCCGCCGCCGAAGCGGTGGGCGGTCTGTTTTCTGTGGCACTGTCCCGCGGGTCACCCCGGGTGGGCGTTACCCACCACCCTGCTCTGTGGAGCCCGGACGTTCCTCGGCGGGTCAGGGACCCGTCGCGACCGCCCGGCCGACTCTTCCGCCGTAGTGGTCATCGTAGCCGCTCGGGTGGGGCCTCCCGCACACCGGAGCGGACCGCGGGCGGCTCGCCGCCGAGGCGGGCGGCCACCCGGACGGCGGTCGCGGTCGCCCACGGGGTGGTGGTGGCCAGGCCGAGGAGGAGGATCGCGCCGCCCAGGCCCACCAGGATCCACCAGCCGGCGTGGCTGGCCGGGGCGAAGCCCGTCGCCACCGGGCCGACCACGGCCGAGGTGACGACCGTGCCGATCACCGCCACCCCCAGCGACTGGCCGATCTGGCGGCTCGTCGAGGCGACCGCCGCGGCCACCCCCGCCTGGGCGCGCGGCATGCCGGAGACGGCCGCGTTGGTGATCGGCGCGTTGACCATGCCGAAGCCGAAGCCGAACAGCGCGTACGCCGCCAGCAGCAGCGCCGCCGGGGAGTCGGCGGCCAGCCTGGTCAGCAGCAGCCCGCTCGCGACCAGGCCCAGCCCGGCCGCGACCAGCGGCCCGCGCGGGCCCCGGCTGCCGACGATCCGGCCGGACAGCGGCGCGCAGACCAGCATCATCGCGGCCATCGGCAGCGTCCACAGGCCCGCCTCGAACGGGTCGTAGTGCCGGACGTTCTGCAGGTAGAGCGTGTTGAGGAAGAGGAAGCCGCCCAGGGCCGAGAAGGCGCAGACCGCGGTGACGGTGGCGCCGGTGAACGGCGCGCTGGCGAAGAACCGCGGGTCCACCAGCGGTTCGGCCACCCTCCGCTCCCACAGCGGGAAGGCGACCAGCGCGGCCACGGCGACGGCCACCAGGCCGAGGATCAGCGGGGACGTCCAGCCGCTGCCCGGGCCCTCGATGATGGCCGCGGTGCCGCACCCCAGCAGGACGATCATCAGCAGCTGCCCGACCGGGTCCAGCCGGCGCGGCCGGGGCGAGCGCGACTCCGGGACGTAACGGGCGGTCAGGAGCATCGCGACCACGGCGACCGGAACGTTGATCAGGAAGATCGACGGCCAGCCCGCGCCCTCCACCAGGAAGCCGCCCAGCAGCGGGCCGAGCGCCATCGAGATGCCGACCACGCCGCCCCAGACGCCGATCGCCCGGGCCCGCTCCTTCGGGTCGGTGAAGGTGTTGGTGATGATCGACATCGCCACCGGGTTCAGCATCGAACCGCCGACCGCCTGCAACGCCCGGAACGCCACCAGCCACTCCAGGCTCGGCGCCAGACTGCACAGCAGCGAGCCGAGCGCGAAGCACAGCAGCCCGGTCTGGAACACCCGGCGGCGGCCGAAGCGGTCGGCCACCGAGCCGAACAGCATCAGCAGCGAGGCCAGGACCAGGGTGTAGGCGTCGATGATCCACTGCAGCCCGGACGCCGGGGCGTCCAGGTCCCGCTGGATCGCCGGCAGGGCGATGTTCACCACGGTGTTGTCCAGGCCGACGATGAACAGGCTCAGGCAGCAGATCGCCAGGACGAGCAGTCGGCGGCGGCGCCCCGGGGCGCCGGAGGGCTGGGCTTCGGGCACGGGACCGATCCTCCCACCTGGACGGTGCCCGGGGGCCATGTGACGGACCGTCCGGGTGGCGGCGCCGGGGGGAGCGCCGGGGGCGCGTGGAAGCCCGGGGGTCAGACGGCGGCGAAGCGGACGGTGCGGGTGACCGGGTCGGCCTGCGTCAGCCGGACCCGGATCAGCCCGCCGAGCGGCAGCACCACCCCGGGATCGGCGCCGTCGCAGCGGGCCCGGACGGCGGGCCGGCGCAGCTGCACGGTGCCGGCCGCGGGCCGCCGCTCGTCCACGTCGATCACCACGGCGGTGAAGTCCTCGCCCTCCCGGCCGGCCAGCAGCTCCGCCTCCACCAGGTCCACGCAGGCCCGCTCGACCTCGGCCGCGCGGCGGTCCCCGCTCGCCATCAGGCCCGGCACGGCGGGCAGCGCCTCGCGCGCCCAGTCCGGCACCTCCTCCCCCGCCGCCACCGCCGCGCACACCTCCTGCGCGAAGCGGTCCCCGAGCCGGCGCAGCGGCGCGGTGCAGTGCGCGTACGGCGCGGCGAGCGCGGCGTGGCCCGGGTCGGCCGGGGCGGGCAGGCCCCGGGACTCGTCGAAGGCGTGGTAGCCGGCGCCGCGCAGCAGGCCGGTGCACGCGTTGAGGAAGGCGGCGTCCATCGGCGCGTCCGGGTCCAGGGAGCGGATCAGCTCCGGGTACGGGAGCGTCCGCGGCCAGTCCACGTCCAGCGCGGAGGCGATCCGGCGCAGCCGCTCGTACGCGGCGGCGGGCGCGGCGGGCAGGGTGCGCAGCAGGCCGACGCCCGCGTCGAGCATCAGGTCGGCTGCGGCCAGGCCGGTGAGCAGCGAGATCTGCGCGTTCCAGCCGTCGGCGGGGCCGGGCGCGCGGTAGCCGAGGACGTAGCCGTGCAGGGTCTCCTCGACCTCCTGCTCGGGCACCGGGAGGCTGGTCCCGCCCCGCGCGCGCTCCTGCTCCTCGCGCAGCCGGCCGACGGTGGCGAGCAGGGCGAGCTGCTCGTCGGCGCCGCCGAGGTCCACCGCGCGCTGGACGGCCTCGTAGTCGAGGCGGCGGTGCGAGCGGACCAGGGCGCGGCGCAGGTCGGCGAGCACCACGGCGCCGTCGGCGTCCAGGTCCAGCTGCCAGAGCAGGGCGGGCCGGGGCTCGCCGGGCAGCAGGCTGGCGGCGTCCTCGGAGATCCGGGTGGGGTGCAGCGGGACGCGGTGGTCCGGGAAATACAGGGTCTCGACCCGGCGGCGGGCCTCGGCGTCGATGGCGCCGCCCGGGCGGACGAAGGCGGCGACGTCCGCGATGGCGTAGTACACCCGGTAGCCGCCGCCGGGGCGGTGGAGCAGGTGCATGGCCTGGTCGAGGTCGCGCGAGCCGGGCGGGTCGACGGTGAACAGCGGCAGGTCGGTGGCGTCGTGCTCGGGCAGCCGGGGGCGCTCGGCCGCTTCCTCCGCCTCGGCCAGCACCGGCTCCGGCCACTCGGTGTGGATCTCCAGGCGGGCGCGGAGTTCGGTCAGTTCGGTGTTGATCCGGGCGGAGTCGGCGGCCTTGACGCGCAGTTTTCGGCGAGGCATGCAGGCAGCGTAGGGCGAATCGGGTGATTCCGGACGGATCACCCCGCCGGACGCGCCGGGCGGCCGGTGGCACTGGACTGCCGGTGCTGTTGGGCTCAGCGCCCCAGCAGCGACTTCAGGTCCTTGCCCGCGAGCACGACGGCGTCGTCGTAGCCGCCGGTGGCCAGCCGGAGCATGAAGGCCACCGCGTCGTCCGGGTGCGGGTCGGTGTACGGCTCGCCGTTGTAGTCCAGGAACAGCAGCATCGCCTCGAAGGCGGTGCGCTTGTTCCGGTCGATCAGCGGGTGGTTGCGGGACAGGCTCTGGCCGAGGGCGGCGGCCTTGGTCCACCGGGCCCGGGCGGGGTGGGGCACGGGTGTGAGCGCTCGTAGGGTGGGGTCGAGTGGTCGTTCACGAAGGGGGTTCGGGCGATGGGTGTGGTGAAGGCGACCGGGGCGGCGGTGTCCGGGGTGTTGGCGGCGACGGGGGCGCTGCACGCGGTGTGGGCGGTGACGCCGTGGCCGCTGCGGACGCCGGAGGAGTTCGCGGACACCGTGGTCGGCGCGGGCGACGGAGCGCCGTCCCCGGCGGCCTGCGTCGCGGTGGCGGGGCTGCTCGGGACGGCCGCGTACCTGGTGGGGGCGGAGGCCGGGGTGCTGCCGGCGGTGGGGCCGCGGCGGCTGCGGCGGGCCGGGGTGCGGGCGGTGGCCGGGGTGATGCTGGCGCGCGGCGCCGGCGGCCTGGTGCTGTTCGGGAGGGTCGTCGAGCGGTCGGAGCGGTTCAAGCGGCTGGACACCCGGTACTACTCGCCGCTCTGCCTGGCGCTCGCGGCCGGGGCGGCCGTGGTCGCGGGGGCCGGTGGCGCCGAGTAGCCGCGGCCGGACGGGCCGCCCGGGGCGGGCCGGTTTTGCGTAGGGTGGCGGGGTTCATCCGCCACAGAGTGTTGAGGAGTCCGCTGTGCTGGTGCTGTTGCCGCCTTCGGAGGGCAAGGCCGCGTCCGGGGACGGGGTGCCGGTGGCGCTCGACCGGCTGTCGCTGCCCGGGCTGACGGCCGCGCGCGGCGAGGTGCTGGACGCGCTGGTCGGCCTCTGCCGGGGTGACGAGGACACCGCCGCGGAGGTGCTGGGGCTCAGCCCCGGGCTGCGCGGCGAGATCGCCCGCAATGCCGGGCTGCCGGCGGCGGGTGCCCGTCCGGCGGGCGAGGTGTACACCGGGGTGCTGTTCGACAACCTGGGTCTGGCCACGCTGGACGCGGCCGCGTACGGCCGGGCCGAGCGGTCGCTGCTGGTCTTCTCCGGTCTGTGGGGAGCCGTGCGGATCTCCGACCGGATTCCGCCCTACCGCTGCTCGATGGGCGTGAAACTGCCCGGCCCGGGGGCGCTCGGCGCGTACTGGCGGGGCGCGATGGCGTCCGTGCTGCCGGAGGTGGCGGACGGGCTGGTGCTGGACCTGCGCAGTTCGGCGTACGCGACGGCGTGGAAGCCGGCCGGCGAGGTGGCCTCCCGGACGGCGACCGTCCGGGTGCTCCAGGAGCGCAACGGCAAGCGCACGGTCGTCAGCCACTTCAACAAGGCGACCAAGGGGCGCCTGGTGCGGGACCTGCTGGTCGCGGGGATCGAACCGAAGACGCCGGGCGAGCTGCTGGACGCGCTGCGGGGCCTGGGGCACCGGGTGGAGCTCGCCGCCGAAGGCACGGCGCGCAAGCCGTGGCAGCTGGACGTGGTGGTCACCGAGGTGCGCTGAGCCCGGCTCCGGGGGGCGCCCCCCGGAGCCGGGCGTTCAGCCCCGGGCGTTCAGCGCAGGTGCGAGGTGTCGTTGAGCAGCCGCAGCGAGGCGTTGCCGTCCGCGTAGTACTGGACGGCGCAGAACGAGGCGGCGGACAGCTCCATCCGGTACAGCGCGTCCGGCGGGGCGCCGAGCGCCAGCCGGACCAGCGTCTTGATCGGGCTGACGTGGGAGACCACCAGCACCGTCCTGCCGGGGTGCCGGGCGATGATCTTGTCCCGGGCGACGCCGGCCCGGTGGGTGAGCGTGGTGAAGCTCTCCGTGCTGCCGGTGGGCTTGGCCTTCGCCGAGCCGAGCCAGGCCGCCAGGTCCTCCGGGTGGCGCTCCTGCACCTCGGCGAAGGTCAGGCCCTCCCAGTCGCCGAAGTCGACCTCGCGCAGCCCGTCCTCGTACCGGACCTCCAGGCCGAGCCGGGCGGCGACGATCTCGGCGGTCTCCCGGGTGCGGCGCATCGGCGAGGCCACCACGGCCTGGATGCTGCCGCGGGCGGCCAGTTCCTCGGCGGCCCGCGCGGCCTGCCAGCGGCCCTTGTCGGACAGTTCCGGGTCGCTGCCGCCGCTGCCGGAGAAGCGCTTCTGCGGGGTCAGCGCGGTCTCGCCGTGGCGGAGCAGGACGAAGGTGGTCGGGGTGCCGAGGTCGGCGGGGGCGGCCCAGCCGGCCTTGGGGGCGGCGGTCTCCAGCGGCGGCTCGTCCACCACCGCGGCGGCCCGCGGCCGGGGCTCCCACTGGCGGCCGGCCTTGCCCGCGTCCATCGCCTCGTTGGCGAGCCGGTCGGCGTCCTTGTTCCGCTCGCGCGGGATCCAGGTGTACGTCACCCGGGCGCGCGGGAGGATCGTGCGGGCCTCGGCGGCGAGCGGCTGCATGTCGGGGTGCTTGATCTTCCAGCGCCCGGACATCTGCTCGACGACCAGCTTGGAGTCCATCCGGACGTCCACCGAGGCGTCCGGGTCGAGCTCCCGGGCCGCCTTGAGGCCGGCGATCAGGCCCTTGTACTCGGCCACGTTGTTGGTGGCGTGGCCGATGAACTCGGCGGCCTCGGCGATGATCTGCCCGGTGTCGCCGTCCCGGACCACCGCGCCGTAGCCGGCCGGCCCCGGGTTGCCCCGGGACCCGCCGTCCGCCTCGACGATGAAGCGAGCCGCCACCGGGTCAGGCGCCCGAATCGGCGGTGCGGACCAGGATCCGCGAGCAGTTCTCGCAGCGGACCACCTTGTCGGCCGGCTCGGCCTTGATGGCGTTGAACTCGGTGATGGAGAACTCGGTGCGGCAGCCCTCGCAGCGGCGCTGGTAGAGGCGGGCCGCGCCGACGCCGCCCTGCGTCTGGCGCAGCTTGGTGTAGACCTTCAGCAGGTCGGCGGGGACGACGGCGGCGACGGTCTCGCGGTCCCGCTTGACCTTGTCGGCCTCGGTGTCGATCTCGGCGAAGGCGGCGTCCCGGCGGGTCTCGGCCTCGGTGAGGACGACGGTGGAGTGCTGGAGGCGCGCGGTCAGCTCGGTGACCCGGGTCTGGGCGCTCTCCAGCCGCTCCATGACCTCCAGCACGATCTCCTCCAGGTCGCCCTGGCGCTTGGCCAGCGAACCGATCTCGTGCTGGAGGTTCTCCAGGTCCTTCGGCGAGGTGATCGCGCCGGAGTCCAGGCGCTGCTGGTTGCGGGCGGCCCGGGCGCGGACCTGCTCCACGTCCTGCTCGGCCTTGGTCAGCTCGCGCGTGGTGTCGCCCTGCTGGGCCTCGGCGGCGACCACCAGGTCCTTGAGCGCGGTGTGGTCGGCGGAGGCCTTCTCGATCTCGGCGTGCTCGGGCAGGCTCCGGCGCCGGTGGGCCAGCTGGTCGAGCTTCGAGTCGAAGGCCTGGAGGTCGAGCAGGCGGATCTGGTCGGCGGGCGCGGCGTTCAAGGGGAAGGCTCCTGTGAATCGGGTCAGGCGGTGAAGGACATGGGGGCGTGCGCGGTCCACGGGTCGGTGACCCGGTGGGAGACCTTGGTCTCCACGGCCCAGCCGCGCTGGTCGGCGGCGGCGTGCAGGGCCCGCTCGGCCAGGGCGAGCCAGGGCCACTCGGTGGCCCAGTGCGCGGCGTCGACCAGGGCGACCGGCGCCGCCTCGGCGGCCTCGGACGCGGGGTGGTGGCGCAGGTCGGCGGTGAGGTAGGCGTCCACCCCGGCCGCCCGCACCTCGGCGAAGAAGCTGTCGCCCGAGCCGCCGCACACCGCGACCCGGCTCACCAGCCGGTCCGGGTCGCCGGAGACCCGGACGCCCGTGGCGGTGGCCGGCAGGCCCTCGGCCACCTGCGCGGCGAAGGCCGACAGGGGCAGCGGGGGCTCCAGCAGGCCGATCCGGCCGGTGCCGCGACGGCCCAGCGGGTCGGTCGGGTCCGGCACCAGCGGGCCGGTCACCCGCAGGCCCACGGCCTCGGCGAGCGCGTCCGAGACGCCGGGGTCGGCGTGATCGGCGTTGGTGTGCGCGACGTGCAGGGCGATGCCGTTGCTGATCAGCGTGTGCACCACCCGGCCCTTGAAGGTGGTCGCGGCGACGCTGGTGGTGCCGCGCAGATAGAGGGGGTGGTGGGTGACCACCAGGTCGGCGCCCCACTCGACGGCCTCGTCGACGACCGCCTGCACGGGGTCGACGGCGAACAGCACGCGGCCGACCTCGGCCTGGGGGTCTCCGCAGACCAGGCCGACGGCGTCCCAGGCCTCCGCCCACTGCGGCGGGTAGACCTCTTCGAGCGCGGTGATGACGTCGGACAGTTTCGGCACCTGTCGAGACTACCGTGCGCGCGGGGGCGGTCGGGCCTCGGCCGTTCGGCGACCTGGACGGCGGCGGGGCGGCAGTGCGGCGGGGATGGCGGCGGGTGTGCGGCGGCGGCGAGGTGGCGGCGCGGCTCGGACACGGGTGCCGATGGCGTACGGACGCGCGTCAACCTGCGGCGGGGGCGCCCGGGAGGGGCCGGCGCCGGTCGCACGCGCCCGTGCGCCCGGCGCCCACTGCTCACACGGGAGCCCTCGCACGAATTCGAAACCGCCTCCTGATCACCCTTACGAGTGAAGTGACCGGCTCTACGTTGAGCCACTCCCGCCTCGAAAGTAACTTCAGTCCTGCGAACGGGAGTTGCCCCGACAGTTGCCCCGACCGGGGGTCGGGAAGGCGCTCCGCCGGACACGGGCCCTGGCGAGACCGGGCCCGGGGCGGGCGCGGCCGGGGCTCCTGCCCCAGGCGCGGCACCGCCGTACCAGGGCGGTGCGCCGCACCGGGGCGGCACTCCCGTTCAGGGGCGGCACTCCCGCTCCTTCCGAGGAAGCCGATCAGGCCGGGCCGCACGCCCGGGTGCCGGAGCAGTGGGCACCCGCGGGCGGCGGACGAGACGAAGGGATGTGGTGGCGAATGGCGGCGGGCACATCGCTGCGTACGGCCGGGGGCGGGGAATCGGCGGGCCACGGGCCGGATGCGGCCGGACCGTGGCCGGAGACGACGCGGGCGGCGCTGGCGGACGCCGGCGGCCGGGGAGGCGGCGGCGACTGGGAGGTCACCGCCGGGGGCTTCTGGTGCACGGCCAGGCCGCCCGCGTCGGCTCCACTCCCGGAGCAGGGCTGGAAGCTCCACGTCAGCGCGGCCTCGGCGGTCGGCGAAGCGGTGCTCGCGGCCGTCGTACGGGCCCTCGCCGACGACCCGTGCCCGTTCAAGTTCGCCGCCGGGGAGCAGCGGCTGCGCGAACTCAACTCCCGTAACAGCGATCGGGGTTCGGCGGGCAAGTTCATCACCGTCTACCCGGCCGACGACGCCCAGTTCCGGCGCCTGGCCGCCGGACTCGACCGGGCCACCGCCGGACTGCCCGGGCCCGTCGTGCTCTCCGACCGCCCCTACCGGCCCGGCAGCCTGGTCCACTACCGGTACGGCGCCTTCGCGGCCCGCGCCGAGCTCGGCCACGACGGGGAGTACCGCTCCGTCCTGCACGGGCCGGACGGCGAACGGGCCGAGGACGTGCGCGGCGCCTCCTACCGGGCGCCGTCCTGGGCCCGGGACCCGCTGGCGACCGGTGCGGCCCGGCCGGGGGCGAAGCGCGGCGCGGGCGTGCTGCTCGCCGAGCGGTACGCGATCACCGCCGCCGTACGGCACAGCACCAAGGGCGGGGTCTTCCTCGGCCGGGAGGCCGCGAGCGGCGCCGAGGTCGTGGTCAAGCAGGCCCGCGCGCACATCGAGATCGACCGGGCCGGCACCGACGCCCGCGACGCCCTGCGGCACGAGGCCGCCCTGCTGACCCGGCTGGACGGGCAGGGCCTGGCACCCCACCCGATCGAACTGATCGAACGGGACGACTCCGTCTTCCTCGTGCAGGAACGAATCGCCGGACAGCCGCTCGGCGCGTGGGTCGCCGCCCGGCTGCGGCGCGACGGCAGCCCCGACGTCGACTGGGCCGAAGCCGGACCGGTCGCGCACGCCCTCCTCGACCTCGTCGAGCAGGTGCACGCCCAAGGGCTCGTCCTGCGCGACCTCTCCCCCGGCAACGTGATGGTCCGCCCCGACGGCCGCCTCCGGCTCGTCGACCTCGAACTCGCCGCCGAAACCGGCCGCCCCGCCGGCTCCGCAGGCACCCCCGGCTACCGCGCCCCCGAACAGGGGCCCGGCCGGCTCGGCCTCGTCCACGACGGCACCTGCGTCGCCGACCCGGCCGTCGACCTGTACGCCCTCGGCGGCCTGCTCTTCCTCCTCGCCACCGGCCACGACCCGCTGCTCCCGGACGACCTCCCCCGGGCCCGCCCGGTCACCGAGCGCCTCGGCCGCTGGCTCGCCCTCGCCGCCCGCACCGGTACCACCGCCCGCCGCCTCGCCCCCGCCGTCCTCGGCCTCCGGGCCGAACAGCCGGGGCAGCGCTGGAGCCTCGCCCAGGTCAGGGTGGAACTCGCGGGCGGAGCCACCGCGGGCGCCCGGCGCAGCGGCGACACGCACCCGGACCCGGCCGACGGCGGCGGAACCCCTGGTGCCGTGCACGGCCACGAGACCACCGCCGCCGTCACTCCCCTGTGGCAGGCACCGAACCGGCGGAACACGCACACCGGGCGCCCCGACGGCCCGCATGCCGCCGGCCCGACCGGCGCCGCCGCCACCGCACCCCCGCAGCGAGCCGCCGACAGCAGTGCCGCGCCCGCCAGGGCCGGTGCCATCCGGGCCGCCACCGCTCCGCCGTGGCGCGCCGCGGCCCACCGGGCCACGCCCGCCGAGCACTCCGGCGACGCCCACGACGACCGTTCCGCGACCGATGCGACCGCCACGACCGGCGGCCCCCGGGCTGCCGTCCGACCCGACGGTGCCGCCCCGGACGCCGCCTGCCGCGCGTCGGCCGGCCTCCTCGACCGGGTGCTGTGC
This sequence comes from Kitasatospora sp. NPDC043949, assembly GCF_056435365.1. Classification (NCBI taxonomy): domain Bacteria; kingdom Bacillati; phylum Actinomycetota; class Actinomycetes; order Kitasatosporales; family Streptomycetaceae; genus Kitasatospora; species Kitasatospora sp. NPDC043949. Next base: position 48,266 of record NZ_JBWKEQ010000001.1, read on the forward strand.
GACGGCCTGCGGCAGCTGGCCGTCACGGCCACGCCGCTGCGGCGGGACCGGTTGTGGCCGGTCGTGCCCGCCGGGGAGCGGACGGATCCGTGCAATGTGCAGCACGGCGCCGCCGGGGTGCTGGCGGTGCTGGCGCGGGCGGTGGCGGCGGAGGGCCTGCCGGGCGGGGTGCGCGCGGAGGCCGCGCGGACGGCCCGGACGGCCGCCGGGTGGATCGAACGGCGCCTGGCCGCCGAGCCGGTGGTGCTGCCCGGGCTGCACTTCGGGCGGTCGGGGACGGCCTGGGCACTGTTGGACGCCGCCCGGGCGCTGGGCGACGAGGGGCTGGCCGTTCGGGCCGCCGCGCTCGCCCGGCGGATCCCCGTCGAGTGGCCCAACCCCGACGTCTGCCACGGCGCGGCCGGCTCAGGGTTCACCCAACTCCGCTTTGCCGCCGAAGGCTTCACCGCCGAAGCCGCCGGTGACCCGGCCTTCCTCGACCGCGCCGCCCACTGCGGCCACGCCCTGCTCGCCGCCGCCCGGCGCGAGCCGTACGGGCGGGTGTGGCCGGTGCCGGCGGACTTCGACTCGGCGCTCGCCGGGATCACCCATCTCGGCTTCGCGCACGGCGTGGCCGGTGTGGGCGCCTTCCTGCTGGCCGCCGCCGAGGCGACCGGTGACCGCGACCTGCTGGCCGGCGCCGTCGAGGCCGGGCACACGCTCGCCGCGACCGTCCGCTGGGACGCGCCGCGCGAGAGCGCCTGGTGGCCGCAGAGCGCGGGCGATCCGGACCGCGTCCGGCTGGCGCACTGGTGCAGCGGCTCGTCCGGCGTGGGCACCTTCCTGCTGCGCCTCTGGCGGGCCACCGGCGACGCCACCGCGCACGGGCTGGCGCTGGCCGCCGGGCGGGCCGTACTGGCCGGGCGCTGGCACGGCGGGGTGAGCGCCTGCCACGGCCTGGCCGGCGACGGCGAGTACCTGCTCGACCTTGCCGAGGTCGCCGACGAGCCGGAATTCCGTTCCGGCGCCGAGGAGTTGGCGCTACTGATCGCTGCCCGGTCGGCGCTGCGGGGCGGCCTGCTGGTGCTGCCGGACGAGACCGGGACGGGCTGCGCGGCCGGCTACGGCACCGGCGCGGCGGGCGCGCTGGCCTTCCTGCTGCGGCTTCGGCACGGCGGCCCCCGACTCTGGGTGGATCCGGCTCCGCCCGCCGTGCGCCGGCTCCAGGGCACAGGCAGCGGGGTGAGCGGGGCATGAACGTGGCCACCCGGACCGTCGCGCAGGCGCTGCGCCGACTGAGCTTCACCTTCTCCGCCGACGGCGGTCACGCCGCCTGCCTCGCCTCGGCCGCCGACGGCGGCTGGTACGTGGAGAGTTGGCGGCTGCCCTCGGACGGCGGGCCGGCCACCCCGCTGGCGTTGCCGCTGTCCGGCAACCGGTCGGAGAGCCTGCGTTCGCAACTGGTCGCGCTGCCGGACGGCTCGGTGCTGGTCTGCCGGCACGACGGCGAGCGGCACGACCTGGTCCGCCTCTCGTACGGCGAGAACGGCGCCGTGGAGCAGCAGATGGCCACGATCCGGATGCCCGGGCTGCGGCTGCTGCCGGTCCCGACGCCCCACGGCGCCGGTCCTCGGACGCCGGTGGCGCTCGCCCTCGGGACGGACACCCGCCCGGCGACCACCGTCTGGCTGGTGCGGACGGACGGCAGCGAGCCCGAACGGGTCGCCGAGATCCCGGGGTTGCACGGCGGCGGCGCCTGGCTGGACAGCGCCGGGGCGCTGCTGGCGCTGGACCGGGTGAACGCGGGGCTCGTCCGCACCGTGGTGCTGGACCTGCGCAGCGGCACGACCACCCCGCTGCTGGAGATCGGCGAGCGCAGCAACGACCGGCTGGTGCTGTTCGACCCGGACAGCCGGTTCGCGATGGTGCGCAGCGACGCGCCGGGCACCGACCGGCTCGGCTGGGGCGTGCTGGGCGGCGGCGAACCGCTGCGGTTCCCGGAGTGCCTGCACGTCGCGGGCATGTTCCTGCGGCCGGTCGCGCTGCGGCGGACGGCGGACGGCCCGCAGGTGGCGGTGCAGGTCGACCACGGCGCCGGCTCCGCGCTCGCCCTGTGGCGGGCCGCCGCCGGCCGGCTGGACCAGCTGCCGGTGCCGCCCGGCCGACTCGGCGCGGTCGGCCACTGGGGCGGGGCGGCGCTGCGGCTTCCGTACTCCTCGCCCGACCACCCGGCGGCGCTGGCCGCCCTGGACGTGGACGCGCTGCTGGCGCACGGCCCGGCGAAGGCCGGGTCCGGCCCGATGCCGATGCCGCTGCCGCTGCAACTGGCGCCGCTGGGCTCCGGCCTGCCCGGCCCGTGGCGGGACACCGTGCTGCCCTGGCAGCCCGGCGGTCCGCGCACCCCCCGCACCCAGCCGCCGGGTTGGCGGGTGGACGGCAGCACCGCCCCCGGGGACGGCGGCCGCTGGCAGCCCGCACAGAGCCTCGAACTCGCCGGTCCGGCCGGGCCGTTGGAGGCCGTGGTGTACGGCGGGGACACCTGGCTGAGCAGCCCGCACCTGGTGCTGGCGCTGCACGGTGGCCCGGCGGACGCCTGGCGGCTGGAGTTCGACCCGGCCCTTCAGCGGATGGCCGCCGAGGGCCTGGCCGTGATCGCACCGAACCAGCGCGGCTCCACCGGCTACGGGGTGGCGCACGCGATGGCCATCCGGGGCGCCTGGGGCGGGCCCGACCTGGACGACGTGCTGTACCTGCTGGACGGCATCGCCGGCCAGCGCGCGGCACTCGGGCTGGAACCGCCGGCCCTGTTCGGGGTCAGCTACGGCGCGTTCCTGGCGCTGCTGGCGGCCGCGCACGCGCCGTCCGAGCAGGTGTCCCGCTGCGCGGTGGTCGCACCGTTCCTGTCCGGTGCCCGGCTGCTGGCCGAAGCGGCACCCCCCGTACGGGCGTTGACCACCCGGCTGGCCGGCGACGAACCGATCACCGACGCCCGCGGCCCGCGCGACGTCCTCCAGCTGACGCACCGGCTGAGCGCCCCGCTGCTGGTGGTGCACGGCAACCGGGACGAGGTCGTGCCGGTGAGCCAGTCCCGTTCGCTGCGGCACGAGTTGCTGCGGATCGGCCGGGTCGAGGGCGCGGACTTCCGGTACGTCGAGGCGGCCGGATCGGGCCACGAGGTGCTCGCCGAGGAGGGCGCGGCCGTGCTGCACGAGCTGCTGGCCGCGTTCCTGCGGACCGGCCGACCGGGCTGACCGGAGCCCCGGCACCTCGGTACGTCGACTCCTCGACACCTCGACACCTCAGGACGTCGACACCTCGACTGCTCGACACCTCAGGACATCGACTCCTCATCAGGACGTCGACACCTCACCACACAGACTCCCGGGCCCGACGCGGCCCGGGGCACCACCCCGGCGCGGCGGACCGAGCCGCCCGGGGGCGACACCCGATGCCCGCAGGCAGATCGCGGCGGGCGTAGTTCCAGGGGAGGAACCCGATCATGGAGAACATGGTGGACTTCGAGACCGACCTCGCGGCGCTGCAGGACCTGCCGGAGACCGAGTCCGTCGAGCTGACCGGCCACGGCGCCGGCTGCCAGTACACCTGTCTCATCCTCACCTGCCTGATCTTCACCAACAGCTGATCCAGGCGGTGAGCCGTGGGTGCCGGGGCCGCCCCTCCGGAGAGAGTGGGAGCGAAACCCCCCGGCTCCCCTCTATACTCGGCCCACCACACAGCAGTCCATACGAGAACCCAGACC
>NZ_JBWKEQ010000001.1:52014-117083 GCF_056435365.1 Kitasatospora sp. NPDC043949
GGGGTATCCTGTCCTCCCTCGCCTGTGTTTGGTCCCAACAAAAGGGGGGGAGGGGGGGGGAGGGGGGGGTCCGCCCCCTGCTGCGGGGAAGGGGGGGGCCCGGCACCGTCCGTTTCCCCGCACATGCCCGACCCCCGACCCGACGTTCCGACGGGAGCTCCGACTTGCCCCGCCGCCCCACCGGCTGGACCCTCGCACTCGGCATCGCCCTGCCGGTCGGGGCCGCCACCACGCTCGCCCTGCCCGCCGCCCTCGCCGCGGCCGTCGACGCCGCCCTCGGCCACCGGCCCGAGTCCGGCGCCTTCGTGCGGCTCGCCCTCGTCCTGGGCGTGGCCGCCGCGGCCGACGCCACCGCCGCCGCGGCCGCCCCGGCCTGCTCCGCCGAGGCCACCGCCGCCCTGCGCGGGCGCCTCGTCCGCCACCTGCTCGCCCTCGGACCCGGCGGCCGGCTCCGCCACGGACCACCGCCCGGCGACCTCGCCGCCCGCCTGCTGGGCTCGGCCGGCGACGCGGGCGGCCGGCTGCCCGCCGTCCTCGGCGCGGCCACGGCGCTGCTCACCTCGGCGGGCGCGATCGTCGGGCTCGGGCTGCTGTCACCGTGGCTGGCGCTCGCCTTCTTCGCGGGCGTCGTCCCCGGCGTGGTGCTGATCCGGCTCTTCCTGCGCGAGGCCGGGCCGGTGTTCGCCCGCTACCAGGAGGTCCAGGCCGACCTTGCTGCCCGGCTCGGCGGCGCCCTCACCGGACTGCGCAGCATCCACGCCGCCGGCGCCGAACAGCGTGAGGCGGCACGGGTGTTGGCGCCGCTACCGGACCTGTCCGCCGCCGGGCTCGCGCTCTGGGCGGCGCAGCGGCGCACCGCCTGGCAGGCCACCCTGCTGATCGCGGTGGTCGAGGTCGCGGTGCTCGCCACCGCCGGGGCGCTCCTCGCGGGCGGCACCCTGGCTCCCGGGGCGCTCGCCGCCGCGGCCGGCTGGGCGGCCCTCGGCGCCGGGCTCTTCGAGCAGGTCGAGGCGCTGGTCGCGGTGGCGCACGCCCGCGCCGGGCAGGCCCGGGCCGACGAACTGCTGGCCGTCCGCCCGGCCGAACCCGGCCGGGCGGCCCTCCCCGCCGGCGGCTACGGGGAGGTCGTCCTGCGCGGCGTGGTGGTGCGCGACGGCGACCAGGTGCTGCTCGGCCCGCTCGACCTGACGATCCCCGGCGGCCGCACGGTCGCGCTGGTGGGACGCTCCGGCTCCGGCAAGTCCCTGCTGGCCGCGCTGCCCGGGCGGCTGCGCGACCCCGACGAGGGCGCCGTACTGATCGACGGCGTCCCGGTGGACGCGCTGGCCCCGTCCGAACTGCGGCACGCGGTCGGCTACGCCTTCGCCCGGCCCGCCCTGATCGGCCGTACGGTCCGCGACGCGCTGGCCGGCGCCGGCCCCGCCGAGGCGGCGGCCGCCCGCGCGGACGGCTTCCTCCAGCGGCTGCCCCGGGGCTGGGACACCCCGCTCGACGAACTCCGGCTCTCCGGCGGCGAACTGCAACGCCTCGGCCTGGCCCGGCTCCTGGCCCAGCCCGCCCGGGTCGTCGTCCTCGACGACGCCACCTCGGGTCTGGACCTCGCCACCGAGCACCTGGTCACCGAGGCCCTCGACCGCGCCACCCTCGGTCGCACCCGGCTGGTGGTCGCCCACCGCGCCGGCGTCGCCGCCCGCGCCGACCTCGTCGCCTGGCTCGACGCCGGCCGCCTGCGCGCCCTCGCCCCGCACGCCACCCTCCTCGCCGACCCCGACTACCGCGCCGCCCTGTCGGACACCGCCCTCCAGACGGCCGCCGTCTGATGGCCCGCCACCGCACCCCGCCCGACGGCGGCGCGGGAAGTCGGCCCTCTCGACTTCCCACGCAACCGCCCGCCCCGGCGCCCGGCACGAGGAGTCGGCATCGCCGACGGCCCGCAACAGCCGGAGCCCCGCACCGGCCCGGCGCGGGCCGACCGCCCGGCACCGGAAGTCGGCGTCGTCGACTTCCGGCGTCCGCCTCCCCCGGGTGGGTGCTGCTGTTCCGGCAACTGGCCGTCACGCGCGGGCCGCTGCTCCGGCTGCTCGGGTGGTCCGGGGTGGAGGCGCTGCCGCCGCTGCTGTCCGGGCTGCTCGTCTCGGCCGCCGTCGACCAGGGGTTCCTGGCCGGGCGGCCGGGGGCCGGGGTGGCCTGGCTGGCCGGGTTCGGCGCCTCGATGGCCGTCCGGGCGTACGCGGCGCGGGCCGGGTTCCCGCACCTGGCGGGGGTGGTGGAGCCGCTGCGGGACGCCCTGGTCGAGCGGGTGGTCCACAGCGCGCTCGCCCGGCCGTCGGCGGATCCGGCCGAGGTCGCCCGGCTCACCGAACAGGTCGAGTCCGCAAGGCAGTTGACCGCCACCCTGCTGCGCACCCTGCGCGGCGTCGGGGTCACCCTGGTCGCCGCCCTGGCCGGTCTGGCGCTGCTGGCGCCCGTCGTCCTGCCGCTGGTCCTGCTGCCGCTGCTCGCCGCCGGGTTCCTCTTCGCCCGTCTGCTGCGCCCGCTGGTGGCGCGGCGGCACGCGGTCGTGCTCGCCGAGGAGCGGCTGGCCGCCGAGGCGGGGCGGGCGCTGCACGGGTTGCGCGACGTGCAGGCCACGGGCACCCGGGAGCAGGTCGCCGAGGCACTGACCGGGGCCGCCCGGGCGAGCGCCGCTGCCTCCCGCGCCCTGGGTCGGGCCTCGGCCCTGCGCGCGCTGGTCGTGGCCCTCGGCGGCCGGCTGCCCGCCCTGGCCGTCCTCGCCGCCGCGCCGTGGCTGCTCGCCCGCGAGGCCCTGACCCCCGGCGAACTGCTCGGCGTCGCGACCTATCTGCTGCAGCAACTCGACCCGGCGGTGCGGACGTTGGCGGGTACGGTCGGCGGCTGGCTGCTCAACCTCGCCGTCGTCCTGGACCGCCTGGCGGCCACCACGATCGACCCGCCGGCGGACACCGCCCCCAGCGCGCTGCCGGGGAGAGCCGCGGGGCAGGAGCCGGAGGTACGGGTCAGCGGGTTGAGGTACGGGCACGGCGGGGCCGGGGCGCCGGTGCTGGAGGGGCTGGAGTTCGGGTTCGCGCCCGGGGAGCACGTGGCCGTGGTGGGAGTGAGCGGGGCGGGGAAGTCGACGCTGGCGGCCCTGCTGGCCGGGGTGCTGACGCCGACGGGCGGGGCCGTGTCGGTGGGCGGGGTGCGGCCGGACGGGCTGGCGGGGGCCGCGCGGGCGCGACTGGTGGCGTTGGTGCCGCAGGAGGCGTACGTGTTCCCGGGGCCGGTGCGGTCCAATCTGACCTGGCTCTCCCCGGAGGCCACGGAGGAGCAACTCGCCCGTGCCGTCCGCGTACTGGGGGCCGATCAGGTGGTCGCGCGGCTGGGCGGCCCGGAGGCCGTCCTGCGCGATCCGGGCGTGCTGTCGGGCGGGGAGCGGCAGTTGCTCGCGCTGGTGCGGACGTATCTGTCGCCGGCGCCGGTCGTGGTGCTGGACGAGGCGACCTGCCATCTGGACCCGCATGCGGAGGAGCGGGTCGAGCGGGCGTTCGCCGCCCGGCCAGGGACTCTCGTCGTGGTCGCGCACCGGATCAGTTCGGCCCTGCGCGCGGACCGGGTGCTGCTGCTGGACGGCGGGCGGGGGGTGCTCGCCCGGCACGGCGATCTTCAGGTGCTGTCCCCGCTGTACCGCGAGTTGGTCGGTCACTGGCTGGGTTCGACGGCGGGTCGCGCGTCATGATCTCGATAGGATCTCGTCCGTTCCGGCCGTTATGGTGGCCGGGGCACGGGCCGCGATCACCGGCTGTGGCGCGTACCGAGCGCCCGATCGGGGACCCGACCGCGCGCCGCCAAGCGCCGGCCGGGCGCCGATGACCTGCACCCTCCGCACGGAAAAGACGATTTCTGATGTCCGACACCCTCACCGCCTCCACCGGACCCGCGGCCAACGGGACCGACGCCGACGAGAGCACCGCCGGGTACACCTCGTCGCACGGCCGGCACCGGGGCCGTTCCGCCGCCGACGACAAGCCCGAGGCCGACCCGCACGGCCGGCACCGCGCCGCGGCGGACCGGGGCTGAGCACACCCGCACCGGAAGGGCCCGTCAGGGGGAGCACCCCCCGGCGGGCCCTCGTCGCGTTCGGGCAGGGCCCGCGGCTCAGCGCCCCAGCGTCACGACCGTGCGCAGCGCCTCGCCGCTGCGCATCTGGGCGATCGCCTCGTTGACGTCCGACAGGTCGACGCGGTGGCTGATCATGCCGTCGAGGTCGATCCGCCCGGCCCGCCACAGGTCGACGACCAGGGCGATGGTGCGGGCCACCTGCGCCCCGCCGTAGAGCGAGGGCAGCAGGCGCTTCTCGTTGAAGAACAGCTCGCCCATGGTGAACTGCGCGAGGTCGTCCTGCGCGCCGGCGCCGATCACCACGACCGCGCCGCCGCGCCGGGCCGCGTCGTAGCCGGCCCGGACGGTGGCGGACCGGCCGACGGCCTCGAAGACGTAGTCGAAGCCGCCGCCGGGCAGGCCCTTCGCCGTCGCCCTGAGGTCCTCGGGGGCGATCGCCTCGGTCGCGCCGAACGCCAGTGCCCGCTCGCGGCGCGAGACGACCGGGTCGACGACGGTGATCCGGGCGGCGCCGCAGACCCGGGCACCCTGCACGGTGGCGACCCCGACCCCGCCCGCGCCGATCACCGCGACGGAGGCGCCGGGTTCGACCCGGGCGGTGTTGACGGCGGCGCCGACGCCCGTGGTCACCCCGCAGCCGATCAGCGCGGCGGCCTCGTACGGCAGGTCGGCGGGCACCTTGATGACGGCGTCCGCAGCGACCACGACCTCCTCGGCGAACGCCCCGGTGCCGTAGAACCCGGAGGCCTCGACCGCCGCGCCGCCGTCCTCGAAGCGGAAGCCGGGCGCGCCGAGCCGCCGCAGGCTGGCGATGCACAGGTGGCCGCGGCCCCGCTCGCAGTGCGCGCAGCGGCCGCAGGGCGCCATCCAGCAGAGCACCACGCGGTCGCCGGGGGCGAGGCCGGCCACGCCCTCACCGACCTCCACGACCTCCCCGGCACCCTCGTGCCCGGGGACGAACGGCGCGGGCTGCGGCAGGACGCCGCTCATCGCCGAGAGGTCGGAGTGGCAGAGGCTGGCAGCGCGCATCCGGACCCGTACGGCGCCCGGCCCGAAGCCGACGGCCGTCACGTCCTCCCGGACGTCAAGGGTCTCCTGGCCGGTCTTGTGCAGGACGGCTGCGCGCATGGGGCTGCTCCCGGTGTGCCTCGTGTGCTCGGTTCTCCACGGTCGGGCCCGATTCTGACACGGGCGACCCGACCCGACTAGAACACGTTCCAGGGCCGCTGTGGTCCGCCCCTCTACCGTCGAGTAGGGTCCGGGGCGAACGCGTTCGCGCACGTCCCGAGCCCGAGGAGCACCGTCATGTCCGACCTGCTGGAGAGTGTCCGCCCGGCGGCCGAGGTGCTGGCGGCGTTCGAGGCGGCCACCGGATTCATGCCGGTGGACGAGGGGCTGGCGCTGTACGCGGCGGCGGTGACGGCGGCGCGGCGCACCGGGCTGCCGGTGCTGGAGATCGGCACCTACTGCGGTCGCTCGGCGGTCCTGCTGGCGGCGGCCGCCCGGGAGACCGGGACGACCGCGCTGACGGTGGACCACCACCGCGGCTCGGAGGAGCAGCAGCCCGGCTGGGAGTACCACGACCCGACGCTGGTGGACCCGGAGGTGGGGCTGATGGACACCCTGCCGCGGTTCCGCCGGACGCTGCACGCCGCCGGGCTGGAGGAGTACGTGGTGGCGCTGGTGGGCCGCTCGCCGCGGATCGCGGCGCTGTGGGGCCGGCCGCTGGCCCTGGTGTTCATCGACGGCGGGCACACCGACGAGCACGCGACCGGCGACTACGAGGGCTGGGCCCCGCACCTGGCGCCGGACGGGCTGCTGGTGGTGCACGACGTGTTCCCGGACCCGGCGGACGGCGGCCAGGCCCCGTACCGGGTGTACCTGCGGGCGCTGGCCGAGGGCTTCGAGGAGGTCTCGGTGACGGGCTCGCTGCGCGTCCTGCGCCGGACCGCCGCGAGCTAGCGCTAGCCGCTCACCACCCGCCGCCCACCGCCCGATCCGCCGGCCGAGCCGCCGCCCGATCCGCCGAGCGGCCCCACAGTCCTGCACGGATGCTCTAACGTCGTGCCGGAGCTGTCGGGCGGAGGTTCGAACGGTACGGTGTCCGCGCAGCACCAGGCAGAGCATCGGCGGACGGTGGGGGCTAGCGGCACATGACGGACCAGCACAACACCGCTCCGGCAGTCTGGGACCCCACCGCGCGCGGCGGCGCGGGCGGCTGGGTGCGCGGCCCGCAGCGACCCGCCGAGCCCACCCCGGCGCAGCCCGCCCCCGCCCAGCCCGCCGCACCGCGCCCCGGGGCCGCACCGCAGGACGGGGCCGCGCTGCCGCCCGCCACCGGCGCCGTCGGGGACCAGGGCCCGCCGCTGGGTGCCCGCCCGTACCTGGCCGCCCCGAAGCCGCCGTCCGTGCCGCCGCCGGCGCCGTTCCCCTCCCACGCGTCCGCGCAGACCCCGGGGCCCGGCTACGTGTCCGGCGAGGCCCCCGGCCCCGGCTACGTGTACCCGCCGCAGCCGCCCGCCGGCCCGCAGCAGCCCCCGTACGTCCCGTACCAGGGACAGCCCGACTACCCCGCCGACTACCCCTCCGGTTACCCCGCCGACTACGAGGACCCGGACGACGGGGACCGCCCGAACAACCGGAAGGCACCGCTGCTGATCGGCTTCGCGCTGCTCCTGGTGGTGGCGGTCGGCGGCGGCCTGCTGGTGGCCGCCCAGAACAGCGGCGACAAGAAGGACCAGGCCTCGCCCGCCCCGCCGTCCGCCTCCGCGACGTCCACCGGGAACCCGCCGACGGGCCCGGCGCCCACCGGTACGGACGCCGCGCCGAACGGCGCCACCGACCCGGCCTCGTCCGCCGCGGCGCCGTCCCCGACCGCGAGCGGTGCCGGCGCCAACGCCAAGACGCAGGCACAGGCCCTGGACGGCCTGCTCACCGAGGGCGAGAGCGCGAAGGCCCCGATCGGCAGCGCGGTCGCCAAGGTGAGCAGCTGCCCGGCGAAGGCCGACATCGAGAGCGCGGCGCAGGTGTTCGACAACGGCGCCAAGCAGCGCGACGAACTGCTGCGCAAGCTCGCCAAGCTGAGCGCCTCCGACGTGCCGGGCGGCGCGGACGCGATGGCGTCGCTGAAGTCCGCCTGGCAGCTGTCGGCCGACATCGACCGGGCGTACGCGAGCTGGGCGCGGGCGGTCGCCGGCCAGGGCTGCTCGGGCTCGGCCCCGAACACCGCCGACAAGAAGCGGGCCGACGAGCTCAACCCGCAGGCCACCCAGGCGAAGAAGGACTTCGCGGGCAAGTGGAAGCCGATCGCCGACACGTACGGCCTCACCCCGCGCACCCAGGACAGGATCTGATCCACCCGTGACCGGCCCGAACTCCCGACCGCCCCGCCGTTCCACCCTGCTGCGCGCCACCACGGCGGTGGGCGCGGCCGTTCCGCTCTGCCTGGCGGGCTGGCTGGGCTGGCAGTCCCTCGGCCACTCCGCGGCGGTGGGCGGCACCGCCGCGCCGGCCACCTCCCCGGCCGGAACCGCCACACCGGGCACCACCACCCCGGGAACCACCGCACTGGGAACCACCGCACCGGGAACCCCGGCCCAGACGCCGACGACCCCGGTGCCCCCGACCACCCCGACGACGCCCGCCCCGTCGAACACACCCGCCCCGTCGGACGCCCCGGTCTCCCCCACCGCGCTCACCGGCCGCACCATCCTGCTCGACCCCGGCCACAACCCCGGCAACTCCGCGCACACCGCCGAGATCAACCGCCTGGTCGACATCGGCAACTCCCGCAAGCAGTGCGACACCACCGGCACCGAGACCAACTCCGGCTACACCGAGGCCGAGTACACCCTGGACGTCTCCCACCGGGCCCGCGCCATCCTGGCCGCCCGCGGCGCGACGGTGGTGCTGGCGCAGGACGGCGACCGTCCGTGGGGCCCCTGCATCGACGAGCGCGCCCGGGCCGGCGCCGACGCGCACGCCGACGTGGCCCTGTCGGTGCACGGGGACGGCGGTCCGGCGGGCGGCAGCGGGTTCCACGTGATCCTCCCGGCGAAGGTGGCGGCCGGGAAGACGGACAACTCGGCGATCGTCGAGCCGTCGCGCCGGCTCGGCCTGCTGCTGCGCGAGCGCTTCCGCGCCGCGACGGGCGAGCCGTACGCGGACTACACCGCGAGCGACGGCCTGGACACCCGCTCCGACCTGGGGGGCCTGAACCTGTCCACGGTGCCGAAGGTGTTCATCGAGTGCGGTAACATGCGCAACCCGGTGGACGCCAAACGGATGACGGATCCTCAGTGGCGGCAGCGGGCGGCCCAGGGGATCGCCGACGCGCTGACGGCGTATCTGACCACCCGGTAAGGAAGTTGGGCCGGGGCGGCCGACGGCGTGCGCGCCGCCCGGGTCGCGCCTTTGGCAACGACTTCGCCCCATTCCCGGTCCCGCCGTGCACCGGCGGTGCGGTTGGGCCTAGGCTTCTGGTCCGTTCGGGAGTTTCGGCCGGTCAGCCCGACCGCACGAACCGCCGTCCACGACACGTCAACGAGGGGAACGTTAGTGAATCTGCGCGCTCTCACCAGGGGAGACGCCGCCGTCGCCGGCGCGGCCGTCCTGCTCTTCATCGCCTCCTTCCTGCCCTACTGGACGGTGGACTGCACCGGCCGGTACTGCGGCGACACATCGCAGAACGCGTGGAGCACCCAGCTGTTCCCCATCCTGCCGTCGATCTACCTGCTCGGCATCGCCGCCGCGGTGCTGATCCTGCTGCACCGCTTCCAGGGCGAGGCCGCGGCCGGGCGCCAGGTGCTCGGCCTGCGGCTGGACCAGTGGGGCATCGCCTTCGCCGTCGTCGCGCTGTGGACGGCGCTGTGGTCGCTGGGCGGCGGCCCGTCCGGCGGCAGCTTCGGGCACGGCTTCGGCGCCTGGCTCGGCCTCATCGCGCTGATCGTGCTGGCCGGTGCGGCCGCGGCCGCGCCGCTGGTGCCCGCGCTGAAGGCCCCGCTGGTCGCCGACCGTCCGGCGGCCGTCCCCTACCAGGGCGGCTACCCGGCCCCGGGCCAGCCGGTGCAGCCCGGCCAGTACGGCTACCCGGCCCCGGGCCAGGACCCGAACCAGGCCCCGGCGTACGGCGCCCAGCCCGGTGGCTACGGCTACCCGGCGGCCGGCCAGCCGCAGCCGGTGCAGGCCGGCCAGCCGCAGGACACGGCCGCCGCCCCGCAGCCGGTCCCGGCCGCGCAGCCGCAGCCGACCCCGGCCGCCCCGGCGGCCGACTTCGCACCGTTCTGGTTCGCCGTCCCGGCCCCGCGCTCGCTGGCGTCGAAGGACAACCCGGCGGGCGCCCCCGTCGGCGAGCTGGTGCCCGGCACCTGGTACCTGGCGGTCGAGCAGCGCGGCAGCGCGCTGGTCGCGCAGTTGCAGGACGGCACCGTCGGTCTGCTGGCCGACACCTCGGGCATCCAGCGCGGCTGACGCCCCCGCCGGTACGACGAAGGGGTGGGACCGGATCTCTCCGGTCCCACCCCTTCGCGTTGCCCGTACGAGCCTCAACCGTCGTACGGGCCTCAGCCGTCGTGCGGGCCTCAGCCGTTCGCACCGGCATCGGCCACGGCTACGGGCCTCAGCAGCAGTCCTGGACCACCAACCCGGCGGGCAACTGCTCCCCGCCGAAGACCGCGACCGTCGCCGGGTCGCCACCGAGCGCGGCGACCGCGAGCAGCAGCGCGCCGGCCGTCCAGGTGGTGCGCTCCTCCGGCCAGACGGCGTCGTCCTCGAAGACGTACCCGGTCCAGTAGGAGCCGTCCTCGTGCCGCAGGTGCTTCTGGATCCAGCGCAGGATCTCCACGGCGCGGTCGGAGCGGCCGATCGCCCAGAGCGCGAGGGCGAGTTCGGCGCTCTCGCCGCCGGTCACCCACGGGCGGTCGCTGACGCAGCGCACGCCGAGGCCGGGGACGACGAAGCGGTCCCAGTCCCGGTCGATCCGTTCCAGCGCCGCGTCGCCGCGCAGTCCGGTGCCGAGCACCGGGTAGTACCAGTCCATCGAGTAGCGGCCCTTGTCGAGGAACCGCTCGGGGTGGTGGGTGATGGCGTGCCCCAGCCGGCCGGCGGCGAGCTCCCAGTCGGGCTGCGGCTCCTCCAGGTACTCGGCGATGGCCAGCCCGCAGCGCAGCGCGTGCAGCATGCTGGACGAGCCGGTGAGCAGCGCCTCGTCGGTGGCGGTGCCGTCCTCGTCGAGGCGCCAGGCGATCGGGCCGCCGGGCAGCCGCTGGCCGACGATGAAGTCCAGGGCGCGCCGGACGACGGGCCAGATCCACTCCAGGAAGGCGTCGTCGCCGGCGCTGAGGTGGTGGTGCCAGACGCCGACGGCCACGTAGGCGCAGAAGTTGGTCTCCTTGGCCCGGTCGGTGACGGCGCCGTCGGTGTAGGCGGCGTACCAGGAGCCGTCCGGGTTCTGGGTGGCGGCGAGCCAGCGGTAGGCGGCCTCGGCGGCGGCGTGCTCGCCGGCGGTGTCGAGGGCCATGGCGGCCTCGGTGTGGTCCCACGGGTCGAGGTGGTGGCCGGCGAACCAGGGTATGGCGCCGTCGGGAAGCTGTTCGGCCAGGATGCTGCGGACGGTGCCGGCGGCCTGCTCGGCGTCGAGCACCCCGTCGAGCAGCAGTGCCTCGGGGACGGCGGCGGTCATGCGTCCACGCGCCCGGGCTCGGTCCGCCGCGGCTTGGACGCGTAGGCGACGAAGCTCTTGCCGATGACCGGGTTGAGCGCCCGTTCGGCGGCCTTGGTGAGGGTGCTGATCACCGGGGTGCCGACGATGTCCCAGACCAGCAGCTGGTGGTAGGCCTTGACCGGCAGCGCCTTGTCGTTGTTCACGCCGACCGCGCACTTGATCCACCAGTACGGCGAGTGCAGCGCGTGCGCGTGGTGGGTGCCGTAGGGCTCCAGGCCGGCGTCCTTGAGCTTGCCGAGCAGTTCGTCGCCCCGGTAGATCCGGATGTGGCCGCCCTCGACCTCGTGGTACTCGTCGGACAGCGTCCAGCAGATCTTCTCGGGCAGCCAGCGCGGCACGGTGACGGCGAGCAGCCCGCCCGGCTTGAGCACCCGGAACATCTCGTTGAGCACGCCCTTGTCGTCCGGTATGTGCTCCATCACCTCGGAGATGATGATCTTGTCGAAGTAGTCGTCCTCGAACGGCAGCGCCAGCGCGTTGCCCTCCATCGCGACCGCCGACGCGCCCTCCGGGGCCTCGCCGGCCTGCTCCATCGCGGCGAACCACTTCTGGACCTCGGCGATCTCCTCGGCGTTCTGGTCGAGGGCGATCACGTTGGCGCCGCGGCGGTAGCACTCGAACGCGTGCCGGCCCCCGCCGCAGCCCAGGTCGAGCACCCGGTCGCCGGGGGCGAGCGGGAAGCGCGAGAAATCGACGGTCAGCACTGCAGGGCTCCCATTCCTTTTGCTACCAAGCGGACTTGACGCCGCGTCAGTTCGATCCGCTACCGCTCCGCACCGGGCGGCCGGGGCCGCCGGGCGGGCGCCGCGCAGGGCGGCCGGAGCGACTCAGGGCACGTACCGCCAGCCCGGCCCGGAGCGGGCCCGGGCGCCGGCGCCGGTGGCGATCGCCGCCCGGTAGGCGTCGGCGGTCAGCTCGGCGGCCCGCGCCCAGGTGAACCGGGCCAGCACCCGCTCCCGGCCGGCCGCGCCGAGCCGGGCGCGCAGCCGCGGGTCGTCCAGCAGCCGGCCGAGCGCCGCCGCCAGCCGGTCCGGCTCCCCCGGCGGCACGGCCAGGCAGGTCTCCCCGTCCGGCCCGGCCACCTCGGGGATCGCGCCGCCGGTGGTGGCGACCAGCGGGGTGCCGGTGGCCATCGCCTCGGCGGCGGGCAGCGAGAAGCCCTCGTACAGCGACGGCACGCAGGCCGCCTCGGCCGAGCGGTAGAGGTCGACCAGCTCCTGGTCGGTCAGACCGCTGCGGAACTCGATGTGGTCCGCCAGCCCGAAGCGGCGCACCGCCTCCGCCACCGGGCCGTCCTCCTTCTGCGGCTTGCCGACCACCACCAGGTGCGCGGGGCGCTCGGTGCGCACCTTCGCCAGCGCCTCGACCAGGAACACCAGACCCTTGAGCGGGACGTCCGCGCTGGAGGTGGTGACGATCCGTCCGGGGACGCGGGCGATCTCCTCGGAGGGCGACCAGAGCCGGGTGTCGGCGCCGATCGGCACCACCGAGATCGCGCCCGGCGCGGCGCCCAGGTGCTCGGCGATCTCGCGCTGCGAGGTGCCGGAGACGGTGATCACGTGGTCCAGCCGGGCGGCGACCCGGCGCTGCATCCGGGTGAAGGCGTACCAGCGGCGCAGCGACAGCCGCTTGACCCGGGTGGTGGCCGCGTCCAGCTCCAACTGCCGGTCCACGGTGATCGGGTGATGGATCGTGGTGACCAGCGGGAAACCGTGCCGGGCCAGGCCGAGCAGGCCGTAGCCGAGCGTCTGGTTGTCGTGCACCACGTCGTAGCGGCCCTTGTGCCGGGCCAGGTACTGGCGGGCGCGCAGCGAGAAGGTCAACGGCTCGGGGAAGCCGCCGGTGCGCATGGTGGCGAACTCCAGCACGTCCACCGGGCTGCGGAACTCGCCGCGGGCGGGCGTGCGGAACGGGTCCTCGGCGCGGTAGAGGTCCAGGCTGGGCAGCTCGACCAGGCGCACCGAACCGGGGCCGTCGACCTCGTCCAGCACCGGGTACGGCTGGGCACCGATCACGTCCACGTGGTGGCCGAGCCTGGCCAGCTCACGGGAGAGGTGGCGCACGTACACGCCCTGACCGCCGCAGAAGGGGTCCCCGCGGTACGACAGCAGGGCAATCCGCAGCGGCTGCGCGGTCATCCTCGGGCCCTCATCTCTAGCTGCTATTCCTGTGCTGCTGCTGTCTCTGCGTTGGCGACGGCGCTGCCGCCGGTCGCTAAAGTAGATCAGGTTTCAGTGGCTGTGGAACTCGTCATCGACCATGTGAACAATGAGAGACCTCGAAGATACCGGCCCGTAGCTTTCCCTCAGGAGCCAGGGCTGGTGATTCCCGCCACGCCGACCCTGCCGACCTTGTGGAGCACGCCGCCACCCACGCGCCCCGGGAGCACTCCTTGCCGCCGCCGACCACCTCCACGAGCCCCACCACCCCGCCCCCCGCGCAGCCGGGCGAGCCGCCGCTGACCGCCCGCCAGGCCGAACGCCGGCGCCGGATCCTGCGGGCCGCCACCGCCCTGGCCGCCCGGGGCGGGTACGAGGCGGTCCAGATGCGGGAGGTCGCGGAGACCGCGCAGGTCGCCCTCGGCACGCTCTACCGGTACTTCCCCTCCAAGGTGCACCTGCTGGTCGCGGTCATGCTGGAGCAGTTGCAGGGCCTCCAGGAGCACATCCGGCGCCACCCGCCGACCGACCCCGAACCGGCCCCGCGGGTCGCCGACACACTCACCCGCGCCTTCCACGCGCTCCAGCGCGAGCCGCTGCTCGCCGAGGCGATGGTCCGGGCGCTGTCCTTCGCGGACCGCTCCGTCGGCGCCGAGGTGGACCAGGTCAGCACCGCCACCGGCCAGCTCATCCTGGACGCCATCGGCCAGTCCGGGCCACCCAGCGAGAGCCAGCGCGCGGCCGTCCGGGTGATCGAGCACACCTGGCACTCCGCCCTGGTCGCCTGGCTCTCCGGCCGCGCCTCGATCGCCGAGGTCCGGGCCGACCTGCACACCGCGGCCCGGCTGCTCACCCTGCCCTGACTGGAACCTGTTCCTGCCCGGGCGGGAGGGGCCGGCCGCCCCCGGCGGTTAAAGTCGACGGACAGCACAACTTCATCCCGTCCCTCCCCCGGGGGAAGCCGGTGCGAATCCGGCGCTGACCCCGCAACCGTGAGCCCGGCCCCCGTGACGGCCCGGGCGAGTCGGACCGCCCGTGGAGGGGCGAGCGGCCAGCCCGGGCCCGCCACGCGCACCGCCCGGCACCGTCGAGGACTACGGAACGGCCCCGCCGGGCCACCACCGCTCACCGAAAGGCACACCTCCACCATGCTCACCGCCGCCCGTCTGGGCGCCGCCGCCCTGTCCGCCGCGCTCCTCGCCGGCGCCACCGCCGGACCGGCCCTCGCCGACAGCCCCGCGCCCACCGCCGCCGCCGTCCCCGACGGCCTCTACGGCAAGGGCGACCCGACGTACGACGGCGTCTGGCGGCAGTCCCTCGCGCTCACCGCGCTCGCGGCGGCCAAGGCCACCCCGGCCGACTCCGCCGTCGGCTGGCTCACCGGACAGCAGTGCGAGGACGGCGGCTGGCCCTCCTTCCGAGCCGCCGGCGCCGCCTGCGACCCCAAGACCGAGGACAGCAACGCCACCGCCGTCGCCGTCCAGGCCCTCGTCGCCCTCGGCGGGCACCAGGAAGCCGTCGACAAGGGCGTCCAGTGGCTCAAGGCCACCCAGAACGCCGACGGCAGCTGGCCCTACAACCCCGGCAGCCCCGGCGACGCCAACTCCACCGGCCTCGCCGTGAACGCCCTCTTCGCCGCGAAGACCGACCCGGCCGGAGTCGCCAAGGCGGGCAAGAACGCCTTCGACGGGCTCGCCCTCTTCCAGCTCGGCTGCGCCGCCCCCGCCGACCAGCGCGGCGCCTTCGCCTACCAGCCCGACCCGTCCGCCCCCAACGCCCTCGCCAGCGCCCAGGCCTCGCTCGCCGCCGCCGGCGGCCACCTCCCGGTCGCCACCACCGCCCGCACCGACGCCGCGCCCAAGGCCCTCGGCTGCGACTCCGCCGCCGCCTCCACCGCGGCTGCTCCGGTCGCGCACGCCGACTCCGGCGAGGCCGCCGGGGCGTACCTCACCGCCCAGCTCGCCGCGGGCGGCAACCACCTCACCCTCACCACCCCCGGCGCCGCCCCCACCCCCGACTACAACGCCACCGCCTGGGCCGCCCTCGGCCTCATCCAGAGCGGCCACCCCCAGCAGGCCGCCGGCGCCGTCGACTGGCTCGCCAAGGAAGGCGCCGGCTGGACCAAGGGCGGCACCGACGCCGCCGCCACCGCCAGCCTCCTGCTCGTCACCCAGGCCGCCCAGCGCGACACCGCCCCGCTGACCGCCGAGCTCACCGCCCTCGGCCCGGCCCTCAAGGCCACCGCCGGCACCGCCCCGACGACGGCGGCGCCCAAGAAGGACGACGGCATCGGCCAGTACTGGCTGATCATCGTCGGCCTCCTCGTCGGCCTCGGCGGCGGCCTCCTCCTCAGCCTCCAGCGCAAGCGCGGCCAGAGCCTGTGACACCCCGCCCCGCGCGCCTGGGCCGCCTGGTCCGCCGCCGTGGCCGCCGCGCTCTCGGCTCGCGGCTCGGCTCGCTGCTCGGTGCGATGCTCGGTGCGGTGCTCCTGCTGGTCGCCTCCGCCGGGGCGCCGGCGGAGGCGGCGACGGGATACCGGTACTGGTCGTTCTGGCGTGCCGGCGGCGACGGGTGGCTGTACCAGCAGCAGGGGCCGGCCGTCGCCGTGCCGCCGGACGGGGCCGTGGACGGGTGGCGGTTCGCGGTGAGTCCGGACGGCGGGCAGGATGCGGCACGGCCCCGGACGGCGGGCGACTTCGCCGCCGTCTGTGCGGACACGCCCGCGCAGGCGGGCCGCAAGCGGGTCGCGGTCGTGCTGGACTTCGGCACGGCCACCGACTCCGGCTCCGGCTCGGCTTCGGGCTCGGGCTCGGGCTCGGCTTCCGGTTCCGGTTCCGGTTCGGGCGAGGCGCCGCCCGAGCAGCGGAGCGCGTGCGCCAGCGTCGTCTCGAACGCCACCTCGGCCGAGGTGCTGGCCGCCGTCGCCCCGCCGCTGCGCTACGACGCCAACGGCCTGCTCTGCGCCATCGCGGGCTTCCCGAAGGCCGGGTGCGCCGACCAGCTCGGGTCGGCGGCCAAGCCGGCCGACCCGTCCGGCGACGGCGGCGGCTCGGACTCCGGCCCGGACTCCGGCCCGGACTCCGGCCCGGACGTCGGCCTGATCGCCGGTGGCGCGCTGATCGCCGTGCTGGCCGGCGGTGCCGTCTGGCAGGCGCGCCGCCGCCGCACCTCCTGACGCCTCCCGAGCCCTTCTTCCCCCCTCCCGCACCCCTCCGGACCCCTTCACCTGGACTGACCCATGAGCACCGCCCGCACCACCCGACCGCCCACCGGACCCCGGCAACTGCACCCCGGGGCCTGGTGGTTGTGGGCGCTCGGGCTGGGCGCGGCGGCGACCCGCACCACCAATCCGGTGATCCTGCTGCTGCTCGCCGCCGTCGCCGGGTACGTGGTCGCGGCCCGGCGAGGCGACGCGCCCTGGTCGCGTTCGTACGGCGCGTTCCTGCGACTGGGCCTGCTGGTGCTGGGCATCCGGCTGGTGTTCGCGGTACTGCTCGGCTCGCCGATTCCGGGCACGCACGTGCTGTTCACACTGCCCGAAGTGCCGCTTCCCACCTGGGCGCAGGGAGTGCGGATCGGCGGCCGGGTGACCGTGGAGGGACTGCTCGCGGCGCTGTACGACGGGCTGCGCCTGGCCACCCTGCTCGCCTGCGTGGGCGCCGCGAACGCGCTGGCCAGCCCAGCCCGACTGCTGCGCGCCCTGCCCGGCGCGCTGTACGAGGCGGGCGTGGCGGTGGTGGTGGCGATGACCTTCGCGCCGAACCTGGTCGCGGACGTCCGCCGGCTGCGGGCGGCCCGCCGCCTGCGCGGCCGCACCGACCGGGGGATCGCCGCCGTGCTGAGCGTCGGACTGCCCGTCCTGGAGGGCGCGTTGGAGCGTTCGGTGGCGCTGGCCGCGGCGATGGACACCCGCGGCTTCGGCCGCACCGCGGACGTCCCGCGCCGACTCGCCCGGGCGACGGCCGCGCTCACCCTGGCCGGCCTGCTCGGGATCTGCCTGGCCGCGTACGGGCTGCTGACCGCGGGCGGCGCGGGCTGGGCGCCGCCGGTGCTGCTGCTGGGCCTGGCCGCCGCCTTCGCCGGACTGCTACTCGGCAGCCGACGATCCGTCAGGACACGCTACCGGCCCGACCCTTGGGCACTGCCCGAGTGGCTGACCGCCGGATCGGGCGCCGCCGTCGCCGGGTTGACCATCTACCTGTCCACGCGCGACCCGGCCGCCTTCGCGCCCACCGTCGTCCCGCCGACCGTCCCCGCACTGCCGCTGGCCGCCGTGCTGGCCGTACTGCTCGGCCTGGTACCGGCATTCGCCGCCCCGACCCCGCCCCGGAGGGCTTCGTGATCACCTTCGAGCAGGTCTCCGTCCGGTACGCGGACGCCGCCGCCCCCGCCGTCGCGGACGTCGACCTGACCGTCCCCGAAGGCGAACTCTGCCTGCTGGTGGGCCCGTCGGGCTCCGGCAAGTCCACCCTACTGGGCGCGGTGAGCGGGCTCGTCCCGCACTTCACCGGCGGCACCCTGCACGGCCGGGTCACGGTCTGCGGCCGGGACACCCGCGAGCACCGGCCGCGCGAACTCGCCGACCTGGTCGGCACGGTGGGCCAGGACCCGCTGGCGCACTTCGTCACCGACACCGTCGAGGACGAACTCGCCTACGGCATGGAGTCCCTGGGCCTGCCCGCCGACGTGATGCGGCGCCGGGTCGAGGAGACCCTCGACCTGCTCGGCCTCGCCGACCTGCGCGACCGCGCCCTCACCTCCCTCTCCGGCGGCCAGCAGCAGCGCGTCGCGATCGGCTCGGTGCTCACCGTGCACCCGCGCGTCCTGGTCCTCGACGAGCCCACCTCGGCGCTGGACCCGGGCGCCGCCGAGGAGGTGCTGGCCGTCCTCCAGCGGCTGGTGCACGACCTCGGCACCACCGTGCTGATGGCCGAGCACCGGCTGGAGCGCGTCGTCCAGTACGCCGACCAGGTGCTGCTGCTCACCCCGGGCGCCCCGCCCGTCCTCGGCGAGCCCGCCGAGGTGATGGAGCACTCGCCGGTGCACCCGCCGGTGGTCGGCCTCGGGCGGCTCGCCGGCTGGCGGCCGCTGCCGCTGTCCGTCCGTGACGCCCGCCGCAAGGCCGCCGGGCTCCGCTCCCGGTTGGACGGTCTGCACCCGGACGCGGCCCCTGTTCCAACCGTTTCGACCGACGCACCGATCGCCGCCGCCGAACGCCTCGCCGTCCGGCGCGGCCCCGTCCAGGCCCTGCGCGGCGTCGACCTGGCGCTGCACCCAGGCGAGATCACCGCTCTGATGGGCCGCAACGGCGCCGGCAAGTCCACCCTGCTGGGCAGCCTGGTCGGCCTGCACGCCCCCGCCTCCGGCCGGGTGACGGTCGGCGGACGCACCCCGCACCGCACCCGCCCGGCCGAACTGATCCGCCAGGTCGGCCTCGTCCCGCAGGACCCGCGCGACCTCCTCTACGGCGAGAGCGTCACCGCCGAATGCGCCGCCGCCGACACCGACGCGGACGCCACCCCCGGCACCTGCCGCGCCCTGGTCGAACGGCTGCTGCCCGGCATCGCCGACACCGCCCACCCGCGCGACCTCTCCGAAGGCCAGCGGCTCACCCTCGCGCTCGCCGTCGTACTCACCGCCCGGCCCCCGCTGCTGCTGCTCGACGAGCCGACCCGCGGCCTCGACTACGCCGCCAAGGCCCGGCTGGTGGAGATCCTGCGCGACCTCGCGGCGGAAGGCCACGCCGTCCTGCTCGCCACCCACGACGTCGAACTCGCCGCCGAACTCGCCCACCGCACGGCGATCCTGGCCGAGGGCGAGATCGTCGCCGACGGCCCGACGGCCGACGTCGTCGTCTCCTCCCCCGCGTTCGCCCCGCAGGTCGCCAAGGTGCTGGCACCCGGCCCATGGCTCACCGTCCGCCAGGTCGCGGAGGCACTGAGCGCATGAGCCGCCCCGCTCCTTCCGGTGCTCCTGCCGGTCGCCCCGTGCCCCTCGGCCGCCGATCCGTAGCGGTCCTGCTCCTGACCTCCCTCGTCGGCGTGGCGGCCTTCGGCTGGCCGCTGCTCGCCTCCACCAAGTCCGCCCTGGTCGGCCACGCCACCGACGCCCCCTGGCTGTTCGCCCTCCTGCTGCCGCTGCTCCTCGCCGTCGTCATCGCCCAGATCTCCGAGGGCCGCACGGCGGGCGGCGGCGCGCCCGGCCTGGACGCCAAGTCCGTGGCCCTGCTCGGGGTGCTGGCGGCGGCGGGCGCGGCACTACGGCCGCTCGGCGCGGGCACGGCGGGGCTGGAGCCCATGTTCTTCCTCATGGTGCTGTCCGGCCGGGTGCTCGGGCCGGGCTTCGGCTTCGTCCTCGGTTCGCTGTCGATGTTCGCGTCCGCGCTGCTCACCGGCGGCGTCGGGCCCTGGCTGCCGTTCCAGATGCTCGCCATGGGCTGGGTCTGCCTCGGCGCCGGCCTCCTCCCGGGCTCCGCGCGCCTGCGCGGCCGGCGCGAGCTCTGGCTGCTCGCGGGCTACGGCGCGCTGGCTTCCGTCCTCTACGGCACGATCATGAACCTCCAGGGCTGGCCGTACATCGCCGGGCTCTCCGGCTCCATCTCCTTCGTCCCCGGCGACCCGCTGCCCGCCAACCTGGTCCGCTTCGCCGCCTACTGCCTCACCACGTCGCTGGGCTGGGACCTCCCCCGCGCCGCCCTCACCGTCGTCCTCTGCCTCACCCTTGGCACCGCCGTCCTGCGTGCCCTGCGCCGCGCCACCCGCCGGGCCGCCTTCGACGCGCCGGTGACGTTCCGGCCGCCGGACTCCCGGCCGCCGAGCAGGTGAACTCCGCAGCCCCGCCCCCTGGTCGACTACGGCAAGGCCCGCGACACGCGCGGAGCCCGGCACTCCCCGCAGACCTGCCCGACACCCGCGACGGGCCGCCCGCACAAGCCGTCCCGCCCGGGGCACTCATGCCGACGCGGCCCCGACCCGCCGCCGCCCTGCGGGGTCAACGGAACGGGCGGCACCTTCGCCAACCGCCCCGCCAGCACCGCCCCCACGCTGTGCGTGACCCTCTCCGGCAAGGGCGCGGCCAGAATCCCCGCCAGCGCCTCCCTACTCCACCCGCCCGCGAGCAGCCCCTCCACCCGCGCGGCCTGGTCGCACAGCGGCTTGCCCGCCAGCGCCATCCTGGGCTCCCTGCGCCCGAGTTCGAGCAGCAGCGCCATGCCCGCCGTCAACTTCCCGGACGGAGGGACGGAGGGAACTTCCGCTTCCTTCCCCATCACCTTTCCGGAAGGGCTTCCCGCCTTCCCGGCGTACGTCACCCCAGCTCCGGGCCCACCGGCGGCCGGGGACACGGGAAGCGGCGGCACGGTGTGAACCGCCTTGCCCGTCACCGGCACTTCGTGCACCGAGACGATCGTCCGCACCTGCCCCGTCACCGGATCCCGCTGCGTCCGCCGCACGTAGTGCCCGGCCGCCTCCAGCTCACGGAGCGCCCGCGCCACCGTCGCCCGGCCCTCGACGCTCTTCGCCGCCAGCGTCCGGATGTCCTCCCGCGCACCGTCCGGCAGGCTGAGCAGGTAGCTGAGCAACCCACGCGCCGCCCAACTCAGCGAGTGCTTCCGGACGACGTGGCCGTTGTCGAGGATCGTGTACCCGGGCGAGTGCTTCGGGATACGATGAATGTGCATTCGGGAGCCCTTTACTCCTAGTGCCATTCCCCGGGGTGTTAGCGCACCGCCGGGGCTCACTTTTGCCGCGCACAGGCCGTCCCTCCGAACGCCCGCGCCGACCCAATGATCACCGTAATGCGCTAACTGAGCGTCAAACTCCCCACCACATCACCCAAACGGGCGGCGCAAGCGCACACCCCCCAGCGCGCCCCAGGCCCACAAGCCCGGAACACGCCCCACATCATGGGCGAGTTGCTACGTTCGACTCATGGCCGACTACGAAACCACGTTCCGGTCACTGGACGGCACGGAACTGTTCGGCACGGTCACTCCCTCCCCAACTCACCCAGCAGCACTCGCCGTTCTCACCCACGGAGCTGGCGTCACCCGCGAAGAGGGCGGGTTCTTCGACCGCTTGGCGGCCGGCCTCGCGGCCGCCGGCATCACCTGCCTGCGCTTCGATCTGCGGGCCCACGGCGCGAGCGCCGGGCGCTTCTCCGACATCACGATCGCCGCCATCGCCAACGACATCCGGGCGGCATCCGAGCACCTGACAGAGATCGCGGGTCGCCCCGGGCCTGTGCACGTGATCGCAGCATCGTTCTCCGGCGGGGCTGCGGCCCTGCACGCGGGCCATCGACCAGACGACGTCGACAAACTCAACGGCACCGGAGTAGTCGAACCGGGCCGCGGACTCCGCCTCCCGAACGGCCAGTTCGGCGCATTGCGCACAGTCGCCGACCGGCCCCGAAGCGGTATCGCGCCCCGCCTCCATCAGTTCCACCGGGACGCCCAGTTCGCCTCACGTACGCGGGCTTCCAGGTGCTCACGCCGCAGCCACAGCCACTCGCTGTTCGCGGCCTCGAACCGTACGAAGGCCCGAATGGTTCCGTCGCCGTCCCGCAACCACTCGCCACCCTGCTCGTCACGTACGCGGTAGCAACGCGCCGCCGGGTCCCAGCGGATGCCGTACCCGTGCGTGGCGGCCGGATCCAGCTCCCGCACCTCCTGCCGCGACAGCCTGGCCGCCCTCGCGGCGGCGATTCCGTCCTGCGCCATTCGCACACTCCCTTACGCACCGAACCCGAACGTCACTCAACGCTACGGGTTCGTCACTGTGCGAAGGGGTAGGGTTTCTGCCACCAACTCCGGCAGCCCGCTATGCGGCCATCCCGATCGACTCGGCGAGTCGACGCCCGGCCTCCTGGACCGGCGAACGGCCATCAATCAACCCTCGGACCATGGCCCGCGCCTCCTCGTTCCACCGGGCCGTCTCGGGCGCGACCGCAACGGCGTCCGTGAGCAGTTCCACCACGGACGCCGATTCCCCGCGAAGGGCGTGTGCCCGCGCAACCTCGATCAGATGGCGACCACGGCGCGGAATCGCCGTGACCTCGGCCACCGGCAACCGTCGGGCCCACCGAAGCGCGGTACCGGTCTGGCGAAGCTCGACCGCCACAGTGACCGAGTGCAACCCGACCGCCTGACGGGAGCCCGACGTCGGGGCGCTCCAGAAGCCTGCGGGAAGGCGCTCGGCAACGGCTGCCGCACGGTCGATCCAGCCCCAGGCCTCACCGGCCTCACCGGCGACCGCATGCGTGATGGCGGCGTGGAATGCCATGTCCGCCCACGCCGAGGCCAGTTCCGGAGAATCCCCGCGGACGGGGTCGAGCAGGCGAAGAGCTCCCTCGGTCAGTGACTGGGCGCTGTCCCACTGGCCGGACTTCCGGAACGCCTCCACCAGGAACCAGCACGCCTGCGCGATCGCCCGCAGGTCGTCCGATGCCCGTGCGGTGGCCAGCGCCCGTTCGGCGACCCGCCAGACCAGGTTGCCGTCCCCTTGGAAGGCCGCATACATCTGCGTCAGGTTCAGTGCGCCGGCGTACATCACCTCCGCCCGACGCCGATCGGCGCAGTCCTGATGCGCAGCTGCCAGGGAGGCCGCCGACACGAGCGCCGGCAGCAACTCCGCCAAGGCGGTCCGGTGGTCGCCTCTGGTCATCCTGGTCCGCCAGGCGTTCGCCAGCTGGACCTCGATGTGGTCGAGGTTGGGCACCGGCCCACCGGCCGACCCGAGCTGCGCACCGTCAACCGCCCGCCGGACGGAGTCCAGCGCCGCGTGTTCCACGCCTGAGTACAGCGCCCTGGGCATGCTGCCGTCGCCCGTCAACAACGAGAGATCATCAACCCCCAAGTGCTGAGCGATACGCACGAGCATCGGCAGGCGCGGCGGCAGCAACGCCCCGTTCTCCACCTGCTTCAGCCAACTCGGCGACCGCCCCAGCAGCGCGGCCAACACCGGACGAGACTTCCCTGCACGCTCCCGGTAGTACTGGATGCGCCGGCCAACGGGCAGAGCGGGATCCACAGCCATGCCACCAGCGTAGGGCCGCCGGGTCTCCTCGGGCAGCCAGAGAAAAGAATTGAGCACGCTCCGAATCCAGGCCTCCGGAGGGCGGGGTGGCCCCTCCTGCACCGACGCATCCCCGGTCCAGAGCGACGGGTCGCACTCTGGGTGGAGTCCGCACGGGCGTACAGCCGACACGGCAGACTGGCCGTGGGATGCGGGGCGCCCAGAATCGCGAAGAGCTGTGCGCCGGAAGACATCCGTCGGCGCTGTCCCGGAACTTCGCTGCTTCTGCCAGGAATTGGGAGTCCAGACTTGACCGACCAACGCGAGCCGTTCCTCTATGTCGTCGTCTGCGCCTCGGGCATCGCGGACGACGTCGGCACCTTGATCAGCGCCGCCCACGCCGAAGGCTGGAAGGTCGGCGTCATCGCCACCCCCCATGGGCTCGGGTTCATCGACCCGGAAGCCGTCGAGCGCCAGACCGGGTACCCGATCCGCTCGGCTTGGCGCACTCCCGCAATTCCCCGGCCCCTTCCCCCGGCGGACGCCATCGCCGTAGCGCCCGCCACGTTCAACACCATCAACAAATGGGCCGCTGGGATATCCGACACCCTTGCGCTCGGCATTCTCTGCGAGGCGTACGGGCTCGGCATCCCCACTGCCGTTCAGCCCTACGTCAACTCGGCCCAAGCAGCCCACCCTGCGTACAGCGAGAGCCTGGAACGACTCCGCTCGATGGGCGTCCTGATCGGCGACTACATCCCCCACAAGCCGAAATCCGGCGGAGGTCGCGACAAGTACAACTGGACCCACGTCCTCGACCTGCTTCGCCCCGTACTGGCCCCGGTCACAGAGCAGAACTGACAACGTGCGCCCCGGGACCAAGCCCCGGGGCGCACAGGCCGGAGCTGAGACAGCTGAAGCGCGCGGCACCCGCCCGGCCGGGCCCGCGCAGCGCCGGCCAACGGGCAGAGCGGGATCCACAGCCATGCCATCAGCGTAGGGCCGCCGGGTCGATCAAGGCAGCCGGAGAAGGGAATTGGGCACGCCTCGCATCCAGCCGCCCAGGGGATTCCGTCACGGCGACTACAGTCTCGCCGTGACCGACTCCCCGCACGAAGCCCTGGCCCAGCCGCGCACCGCCGCCGGTGTGCTGTTCTTCGACGAGGAGAACCGCATCCTCCTCGTGAAGCCGACCTACAAGCCCGGTTGGGAGATCCCAGGCGGCTACCTGCACGCGGGCGAGACCCCCAGCGAGGGAGCGGCCCGGGAGGTCAAGGAAGAGCTCGGCATCACTCCGCCGATCGGCCGCCTGCTCGTCGCCGACTGGGCACCCCACCCCGCCGAGGGCGACAAGCTCCTCTTCGTCTTCGACGGAGGGGTTCTTCCGACCGCCGAACTCGACCGCATCACCGTCGACCAGGTCGAGATCGGCGAGCACTCCTTTCACCACGTCGACCAACTCGACGTGCTCCTCATCCCCCGGCTCGCCCGCCGAGTCCACGCCGCATACGCCGCCCGGGCACAGGGCGAGACCGCCTACCTTGAGCACGGAGAGCCGCACGCGTAAACCAGGGGCCTCTGCGGCAACACCTTTCAAGAGGCACCGAGCCATCGCGACTCGACACGGCAAACCCGCCGTCCGCTACGAAGCGACCGCGCCGGTCACAGCCATCGACGAGTGGCCATGACCAGCTCGGTCATCGCTCGACGCCCGGCTCGTACAAAGGCAGGAAGTGGATGACCGGTTCCTCATACGGATGAGCCGCGCGCACTGCTCGCAGCACAGCCTCGGCCGACCCGTCTCGCGACCTTCCATGCGAACCTCCATGTGATCCTCCGCACCGGCCGATCTTCGGCCGAACCCCACCCCTCGTCACCGCAACGACTGCCAACGTTACGTACTGTTCTGAAAGGCGAGTTGACGACGAGTCAGCCAGCCGAACGCAGACGCCTAGCGACATACGAGGAGAGGGCCCGACATGTCCCGACCAGCACACATCGCCATGGTGAACATCCCGGCGCACGGCCACGTCAACCCCAGCCTGGAGGTGATGCGGGAGCTGGTCGCCCGCGGCCACCGGGTCAGCTATGTCAACGACCCGTCGTTCGCCGGGCAGATCGAATCCACCGGCGCCCAACTCGTGCCCCACGACACGACCCTGCCGATCGCCAAGGGCGGGGTCGACCCCAACATCGGGGCCGGTGTGCACACCATGATCTTCGAGGAGGCGCAGGCGATGCTGCCGCGACTGCGCGAGGCCTTCCACGACGACCGGCCCGACCTCGTCCTGTACGACTTCATGGCGTACGCGGGCCGGGCGCTGGCCGACGGCTGGGGCGTGCCGTCCATGCTGATCTCACCGTCCATGATCATCCGGGAGGACTCCCACCTGGCGCGCTTCGAGATGGCGCGGGAGGCCTTGGAGGCGGAGAAGATCCCGGAGCGGTTCGCGCAGTGGCTCGCCGACAACGGCGTGCCGGCGGGCGAACCGTTCGGGTACATGCTGCGCCCGGATCGCGGGCTGGCGCTCATCCCGCGGGTGCTCCAGCCCGAGATCGAGCTGGTCGATCCCCAGATCTTCTCCTTCGCCGGGCCCTGCCTCGGCGCCCGCGAGCACCAGGGCGGTTGGACCCGTCCGGAGGGGGCGCAGAAGGTGCTGCTGGTCTCGCTCGGCTCCACCTTCACCCACCAGCCCGACTTCTACCGCGCGTGCCTGGAGGCCTTCGGCGACCTGCCCGGCTGGCACGTCGTGCTCCAGGTCGGCCAGGCAACCGACCCGGCCGAACTGGGTACGATCCCGGCCAACATCGAAGTGCACCAGTGGGTGCCGCAGTTCGCCGTGCTCCAGCAGGCCGACGCGTTCGTGACCCACGCCGGAATGGGCGGGTGCAGCGAGGGCCTGTACTGCGGGCTGCCGATGGTCGCGGTACCGCAGGCCGCCGACCAGTTCGACAACGCGGACCGGCTGGTCGAACTCGGCGTCGCCCGCCGGCTGGACACCCCCCAGGCCACCCCGGAGGCGCTGCGCTCCGCCGTACTGGAGCTGACCGGCGACCCGGCGGTGACCGCCCGGCTGGCCGAGCTCAGCCGCGAGGTCCGCGCCGGCGGCAGCGCGGCCAGGGCCGCCGACCTGGTCGAGGCCGCCCTCATCTGAACCACCCGTCCGCCACCGCCCCGCCGCCTGGGGCGGTGGCGGACACCGCACCGGCCGCCGGGCCCGCACCGCCGCTCCCTCCTCCCCAGGAGACCCTGTTGACCGAGATCATCCTCATGTCCGACCCACAGGTGGCCGCCGTCCTCGTCCAGGACTGCGGCGACCGCCTCCTGGACGTACGCGAGCACGAACTCCTGCTGGACGGCCGCAAGCGCGACGACGCCGGGGCGTTCGCCCACCTGCGGTCCGGCGTCCTCGACCGGCTCCTCGACGCCCAATCGCACCTCCCGGACGGCCTGCGGCTGCTCTTCGTCGAGGGCTACCGCCCGCCGGCCCTCCAGCGCCGCTACTTCGACGACTACGCCGCCGAGTTGCGCGCCGCGCACCCCAACTGGCCGGCCGCGCAGCTCCGCTCGGCCACGAGCCGCTACGTCTCCCCGCCCGAGATCGCACCACACAGCGCCGGCGCCGCCGTCGACCTCACCCTGGCCGACGCCGACGGCCACGAACTCGACCTCGGCACCCGGGTCAACGCCAACCCGGAGGAAAGCGCCGGAGCGTGCTACACCGACGCCGCCGACCTCTCCCCCGAAGCCCGCACCAACCGGCAACTCCTCAGCCACACCCTCACCCGCGCCGGCCTCGTCAACTACCCCACCGAGTGGTGGCACTGGTCCTACGGCGACCGCTACTGGGCCCTCACAACAGGCGCACCCGCCGCCCTCTACGGCCCCCAACACCGATAGCCCTCACGCGACTGCCCTCCCACGCCCGCCGCAAGCTCCGCCCGACCCGCCGACGACAGGACGGGCCACCCAGAGCGCCCCGGGGCTCGGAAGCCCCGGGGCGCGTCGGTCACTCGGTGAGGCGTCAGGCCTTGGGGCCGGCGGACTGGACGACCTCGAAGGACCAGAGGGTGGAGCCGGAGGCGGCGGGGCGCTTGGGGGCCTCGCCCTCCGGGGCGGCGGGGCGGTGGGCGGCCTGCATGGGGCCCTCCATCCACGCCTTGAAGTCCTCCTCGCTGCGCCAGCGGGTGTAGACGAGGTACTGGTCGGTGCCCTCGACGGGGCGGAGGAGCTCGAACCACTCGAAGCCGTCCGAGTTCTCCACCGCGCCGGCGCGGGAGGCGAAGCGCTGCTCCAGGACCTCCCGCTGCTCGGCGGGAACCGTCAGTACGTTGATCTTGACGACGGACATGCCGCTCCTTCTGCTCCGCCGGGGCCGCGGGTGCGGCCGCCGGTCCGGTGACTGTCTGCGGTCAGCAGTCTCCTACACCTCACACCGTACGGGTCGGGCGATCCGGGGCCTGTCGATCGTGACGCCCTGCGGCAACTTGCCCGAAGTGCAGGCGGAGAAGGTGCGCGCAAGCCTGGTTGGAGAACCCGAAATCCAACCGAATGGGGCACAGCCATGGGTATCGGCGACAAGTTCCGGGACAAGGCCGAGCAGTTGGAGGAGGAGGCGAAGTCGCGCCTCGGCAGCAAGGCTGGGCGTTACGGCTGTCCCCAGCGCTCCTGAGAAGAGTCCCCGCACCGTCCCATCCCTTATCGGGTGAGGTCAGATGCGAGCACTCTTCCCCGTCTGCACTGTGAGGCGGGCTACGCCTCCGGCGGCACGCTGTAGCGGCTCAGGACGTCGTCCGCCGTGGACTTGTCCAGCAGGCGCAGTTCCCACGGCCCGGAGTTGACGTCGAAGTCCTTGCCGAAGCCAACCCACTTGCCGGCCATGCGGCGGCCGGTCGGGTCGACCAGCAACTGAATGGCGCCGTGGTACCTCGCCCCCTGGTAGTAGCCGTCCTGCGCGGTCTGTTCCACCCAGGAACCCGTCACGACGTTCCGATCAACAGTGAGATCGAATGACAGTGGCGAGTCAGGGTTGGACGACGCACCGGGCAGGGATCGCCCCGTGATCCGGTTCCCGCTCTGGGACAGCACGACGTGATGCAGGCCGGTGAACGTGTTCTCCCGACTGCTGCTGTAGAACTCGTAGTGGCTGACCCATACCCCCGAGTAGTCCTCACCCGTAGGAGTGGGCGCGGCCTGCACGGGCACGCCCGGTTCATCACTGGTCACGTCGTGCCCTCCCGTACCGTCCACGCTGACCCTTGGCGGCAACTGTGGCGAGTCGAAGCCGAGGCGGTCAACGGGAATCTTGGTGACAGCTTCAAGGGCTCGAACGTACACCGGGCGGGGATACCGCACCTCTCCCGACTCCCAGCGCTGAACAAGGCGCTTGCTGGCGTCGTTCGGCTCCCCTTGGTCGTCCCCGACCGCCCGCAGCCGCTTCGCGAACTCGTCCTGACTGAGACGGAGCCCGAGGCGTACGGCCCGAAGGGTCTCATTCGGCGTAGTCATGGCTAGACGATAGGCCCAAACGTCGCCCAACGACGCCGAAGTGACGTCTTGCCACGACTCCGGAGTGACGCCCTCACGCCGTCGCAATGGCTCACAAGGTCGGGGCACGATCAGCCTGCTGACAGTCGGAGGACCACGGAATCGGAGTCGGAGAGCGGTGACGATGACACGCGAGGACCACGAGGCCGATCGACACAGGCGACCGCCCGGCAAGGGCGCCAGCCCGGCCTTGATCGCCGCTTGCCGCGCCGACTACCGCGAGGCCAAGGCGGACGACGACCGGCGTCCCCCGGACCCCTTCAAGTACGCCCCGCTGGGGTGGGAGGACGTGACCAGTGGCGCCGCCTGACAGCCGGCCGAGGTGCGCCGTGTGCGCATCCTTCGACAAGATCGACCACGCGTTCGCGGAGTCGCCCCAGCTTCCGGATCAGTCGGTGCTGCGCGAGATCGAACTTCGCCGCCTGGCGCACGAACTCATCTGCAAGGCGGTGGCGCGTGTCGCTTCGTGAGATCGCTCGGCGGAGACCGGACACGCCCGCCCCAAACGCTGATCAGTGCCCCGGCTGCCAGTACTTCGACTTCGCGCAAGCGCAGTACCCGGCCGAGGATTTCCCCACGATCGCGCGGAACTTGGCGCGTAGGCGGGCGCAGCACATCGCGGACGGCGAATGCCCGGTAGTGCACGATGCCGACGAGTGAGCCGGAGTACCTGCCGCCGGACTGGACGAGTTTCCTGGGCGGACCAGTGCCGTACCCGGTTGACCAAGGCGACCAGGACAGCGCCGAGGAGGACGCCTTGCCGCCCTTGGGGCCCGTCCCCGACTCGCCGACCATGGCCCGCCTCAGGATCGCGACGGCGATCGCCAACGCCCGCTCCCGCTGGGGGATTTGAGACTCCCACTCCAAGAGGGTGGGGACCGCAAGGGAAGATCGAGAGAGAGGACAGTGCAATGACCGCCCGTCCCGAATTCGAGTTCGTCACCATCGCGGCGTGCCAGAACACGGTGCGCAAGGCGTGCCCGCAGGTGGCCACCAACATCCCCGGCGTCGTCGCCTTGCGCGACAGCGAGCGGCCCGGTGAGGTGGTCACCATGACCCGTGAGGCGTGGGCGGAGTTCACCGACGCCGTCAGGTGCGGGGAGTTCGACCTGAGCGCGTAGGAGAGTAGTGGACTGTCCGCTGTGTGATCAGCCCGTCGCGTTCGACCCGGAGACAGGCCAAGGCTTCTGCTTCCGGTGCGACCAGTGGGCGACCGTCTACCCGGATCAACCGGACCCGTACCGGTACACGCCCAAGAATCGGCCCTACCGGCCGAGAAAGCACGGGCCGAACGACCACCCGGGTAGTCACGGTGGGCAGTCCACACCCGCATGACCCCGAAAACGGCCCCGCCCATACGTCGTCCCCCGTGACGCATGGGCGGGGCTTCGCCGTCCGGCACTTCCTGCGACGGCCGGTCAGCGCTTATGTGAGTGGCTTGACACATTCGTTGATCTTGACGACGGACATGCCGCTCCTTCTGCTCCGCCGGGGCCGCGGGTGCGGCCGCCGGTCCGGTGACTGTCTGCGGTCAGCAGTCTCCTACACCTCACACCGTGCGGGTCGGGCGATCCGGGGTCTGTCGATCGTGACGCTCTGCGGCAACTTGCCCGAAGTGCAGGCGGAGAAGGTGCGTGCAAGCCTGGTTGGAGAACCCGAAATCCAACCGAATGGGGCACAGCCATGGGTATCGGCGACAAGTTCCGGGACAAGGCCGAGCAGTTGGAGGAGGAGGCGAAGTCGCGCCTCGGCAGCAAGCCCCCGAAGGGGGACGACGCCCAGCAGAAGGCCGCCCAGACCCAGCAGCAGGGCCAACAGCAGGGTCAGCAGAACCTGGACGACCTCCAGGACGACATCGACGACCAGAAGTAGCGGCGAGGACCGGGCGGGGACGGTCAGGGGTAGGCCCTCGACCGTCCCCGCACCCGTGCCCGGACCGCCGGACCGCCTCGCGGTCAGGCGATCCACGGCGGGAGGAGGCGCTCGGCGTCGCGGGGGGCGAGGCCGCAGGCGCCTTCGGGGGTGACGGCGTCGGGGTTGTAGGCGTGGGCGGGGGACGGGCCGGCGACGATGGCGGTGAAGCCGTCGGCGGTGGTGATCTGGCGGGCGAGGTCGGCGGGGAGGACGAGGGTGTCGCCGGCGGTGAGGGGCACCGGGCCGTCGGGGAGGGTGACGGTGGCGGTGCCGGTGAGCAGCGTCCAGATCTGTTCGACGTCCATGGCGTGCAGCGGGCCGCTCTTTCCGGCCGTCATGTCGACCTGCCACAGGGCGAGGGCGGTTGAGCCCTGGGTGGGTGAGGCGTAGGTGGTCATGACGGCGTTCGGCGTCTCGGTGCGACGGGCGTCGGTGTGGCGGATCACGGGCATGGCGAGGGAACCCCCTAGGATGGTCAATGGCGTTGTCTATATGGTCAATGAGGTTGTCTACCTATGTCAAGCGAGCCCGTGAGCACACCCACCAGCGCACCCACGAGCGAACCCGCCCCGCCCGGCTTCGAGTTGCCGCTGCGCCTGCTGCTCGCCTTCCGGACGATCATCGACGAGCTGCACGAGCGCATCGCCCGCGAGGGCCACCCCGACCTGCGGCCCATGCACGGCTTCGTCTTCCAGGCGATCGGACCGCACGGCACCACCGCCGTCGAACTCGGCCGCCGACTCGGCGTCTCCAAGCAGGCCGCCGGCAAGACCATCGAGAACCTGGAGCAGCTCGGCTACGTCGAGCGCGGCGGCGACCCGGCCGACGCCCGCCGCAAGGTGGTCCGGCTGACCGCCCGCGGGGTGGACTGCCTGGTCCGGTCGGCCCGGATCTTCGACGAGCTGCGCGCCGAGTGGTCCGCCACCCTAGGCGAGGAGCGCCTGCGCGAGGTGGAGACGGCCCTGCGCCTGCTCGCCCCCGGCGACCCGTTCCGCCTCGACACCCCTCGCTGGTTCGGGAGTCCGTGAGGGAGGATCAGGAGCGACACGAACCAGGGGCAAGCGGAGGGAGAAGCGGATGAGACGGCTGGGACGGACGGTTGCGGCGGCGGCCGTACTGGTGCTCGCGGCGTGCTCCTCGCCGGCCCCCGAGTCACCGGCCCCCGAGTCACCGACCCCCGAATCACCAGCCCCCGAGCACATGTCCCCCGAGGCCCGCGGCTACCTCTCCGAGGCCCTGGACCTCATCCAGCAGAAGTCCCTCAACACCGCGAAGGTGGACTGGCCGAAGCTCCGCACCCAGGCCTTCGCCCAGGCGGCCACGGCCCGCACCCCGGCCGACACCCACACCGCGATCAGGGCCGCCGTCACCGCCCTCGACGACCACCACAGCCGCTTCTACCCGCCCGACCAGGCGGCGAGGGTCGACGCCGACCCGGAGGCAGTGAACGCCCCGACCACCCGGCAACTCCCCGGCCGAATAGCCCAGTTGACCCTCCCGGCGGTGAACGGATCGGAGCGCACCTACGCCGAGTACGTCACCCGCGGCCGCGCCGCCGTCGCCGAAGCGAGCGCCTGCGGCTGGGTGGTGGACCTGCGCAACGAGACCGGGGGCGGAATGTGGGCCCCGCTGGCCGTCGCGGCGCCGGTCCTCGGCGACGGCCCGCTGGGCGCCTTCGTCACCGCGGACGGCACCCGCAGCACCTGGTCGGTCCGCGACGGCGTGCCGTACCTGGACGACGCCCCGCAGGCTTCCCCCGCCACCCAGCACGACAAGGCGCCCACCCACCACGACAAGACGCCCGGAACGCCCGTCGCCGTCCTCACCGGCCGCGCGACCGGCAGCGCGGGCGAGGCGGTCGCCATCGCCTTCATCGGCCGCCCGGCCACCCGCAGCTTCGGCCAGCCCACCTACGGGGTGCCCACCGGCAACGCCGCCCACCGGCTGTCGGACGGCGCCGTCCTGCTGCTCACCGGCGCCGCCGAGGCCGACCGCACCGGCAGGGTGCACGAGGGCCCGATCGAGCCGGACGAGGCGGTCGAAACGGCCGACCCCCGCAAGGACGACGACCCCACGCTCGCCGCCGCCGTCACCTGGCTCTCCCACCAGACCCCCTGCGAGGCGGGCTAGAACGACCGCCCCTCGCCCCGGTACGGCGGCTCGTGGGCCGGTCGGTCGGGGCGGTCGCGCCGGTCGGCGCAGAGGGTGGAACTGAGGCGGGTGAGCAGGTCGGCGAGGTCGGCGTACTGCTGCTCGTCCCAGTCGCCGAGCAGGTCGGCGAGTTGCGAGCGCCGGGCGGCGACCAGCTTGACGGCCGCCTCCGCCCCCGGTTCGGTGAGCCGTAGCGGCAGCCCGCCGCTGCGGACGGCGAGGCCCCGGCCCTCGACTTCCCGGACGGCGCTCTCGATGACGGCGATCGGGATGATCCGCCGTTCGGCGAGTTCGGCCGGCTCGACCGAGCCGTGGTGGTGCATCTGCAACAGCAGCCAGCTGGAGGCGGGTTGGAGGTCCAGCCCGGCCCCCTCGGTGATCCGCCGGAAGAGGTCGCGCCGGGCCTCGCGGGAGCTCAGCACCGAGAGCGCGCGGGCGATCTCGTCCAGCGACGAGCGTTGGACGGGGTTGAGGCCGATGGATCCGCTCAGGTCGGGCGCGGTGGCGGTGGAGCGCAGCTTCTGCTCGCGCAGGAACAGCGACAGCACGAAGGCGACCATCGCGACGGGCACCGCGTACAGGAACACCCTGGTGATCGACTCGGCGTACGCGTGGTGGACGGCTTCCTGCGCGACGGCGGGCAGCCGGGTGATCACCCGTGGGTCGGAGGTGACGGCCTCGGGGTGGAAGCCAGGCGGCAGCGGCAGGCCGGTGAGGGCGTCGGCGAGCCGGTCGCGCAGCCCACTGGCGAACAGGGTGCCGAAGATGGAGACGCCGAAGGAGGCGCCGATGGAGCGGAAGAAGGTGGCGCCGGCGGTGGCGACGCCGAGGTCCTGGTAGCCGACGGAGTTCTGCACGATCAGCACCAGTACCTGCATGACCAGGCCCAGCCCGAGGCCGAAGACCAGGAAGTAGAGGCTCATCTCCGTGGTGCTGCTGTGCTCGTCGAGCCGGGAGAGCAGCAGCAGGCCGACGGTGGTGACGGCCGTCCCGGCGATCGGGAAGATCCGGTAGTGGCCGGTGCGGGCGACGATCTGGCCGGAGCCGATCGAGGTGAGCAGCATGCCGAGCACCATCGGCAACATGTGGATGCCGGACAGGGTGGGCGAGACCTGCATGACGACCTGGAGGAAGGTCGGCAGGTAGGTGAGGGCGCCGAACATCGCGAAGCCGACCACGAAGGAGATCACCGCGACCAGGCTGAACGTCCGGGAGCGGAACAGCCGCAGCGGCAGCACCGGTTCGCTGGCCGTCCGCTCGACCAGGACGAAGGCGAGCAGCAGCACCAGGCCGAGCACGCCGAGCCCGACGATCTGCCAGGAGGTCCAGCCCCAGGTGGTGCCGCCGAGGGAGGTCATCAGCACCAGGCAGGTGGCGACGGCGGCGATCAGCACGGTGCCGAGGTAGTCGATCCGGTGCCGGCGCCTGACCTCCTGCCCGTGCAGGACGGCGGCGATCACCACCAGGGCGACGATGCCGATCGGCAGGTTGATGTAGAAGACCCAGCGCCAGCTGAGGTTGTCGACGAACAGGCCGCCGAGCAGCGGCCCGAGGACGCTGGTCACGCCGAAGACGGCGCCGAAGAGGCCCTGGTACTTGCCGCGGTCCCGGGGGGAGACGAGGTCGCCGACGATGGCCTGGGTGAGCACGATCAGCCCGCCGCCGCCCAGGCCCTGCAGCGCGCGGAAGGCGATGAGTTCGCCCATGTTCTGGGCGATGCCGCAGAGTACGGAGCCGAGCAGGAAGATCACGATGGAGGCCTGGAAGAAGCGCTTCCGGCCGTACATGTCGCCGAGCTTGCCCCAGAGCGGGGTGGCGGCGGTGGAGGCCAGCAGGTAGGCGGTGACCACCCAGGAGATGTGGTCCAGGCCGCCGAGGTCGCTGACGATGGTGGGCAGCGCGGTGGAGACGATGGTCTGGTCGAGGGCGGCGAGCAGCATCGCCAGCAGCAGGGCCCCGATCGGCACCCAGAGGTTGGGGGCGGTGACCTCCGGCGGGCCGGGCTCGTACGCCGGGCTGCGGTCGGACGCGGCGCGCGAGTCCGTCATGGCGGCTCCGTAGGGTCGCGGGCCCCGGCCGAGGCGGCGGGCCCGTGCGGATGATCACTCCCAGCTCACCATGCTGTCAGAAATGCCCCGGTTTGCTCCCTCGGATTGAGCCGAACGTAGCCTCCGGGCCTGCCCGAGCGGACCCTCCGGGCCTGCCGACCCAGGACGCACCGAGCCGAGCCGACCACACCCACCGCACCGACCCGGCCGCCGGCGCCGGGGACATCCGCCGCCCCCCGACCGTTCCTCGGGAGACAACCGCCACCAACCGGCACAACACCCCCGCCCGGGTCCGGACGCCCCTGTCCCCCCTCCGGGACGTCCTGCATAATCAGGCGCGATCGTGAGCCCGGGAACCGCCCCGGGGCACGGAGACCGCCCGAGAACCGAGGAGGACCGGCCGATGCCGGACCAGCACTGCCCGACGTGCGGCACCGCACGCTCCACCGGGTGCGGCTGCGTCCCGGACCCGAGCCTCACCGAGACGGCCGTCCTCCCGCACCTCGAAGGCCCGCCGCTGGTCCGCCCGTACGTGCCGCAGGCGGTCGGCCAGGTCGCCGAGGAGCCCGTGGCGGACGTCCCCGCCGTCGACCCGTTCGCGACCGCCGTCCTGCCGCCGGTCGCCCCGGGACAGCCGGCCCCCGTCCACCCCGCCGCGCCCCCGCCCGCCGCTGCCCCGCCCGTGGTTCCCCCGCTGGGGCCGGACGCCGACGCCTACGCCACCACCGTGCTGCCGCCGGTGCCCGCCTCCGGGCCGGGCGCTTACGCGGTGGCGACGGCCCCGCAGGCCGCGTCCGGCGGCGACCTCGGAGTCTTCCCCTTCGACCACGCGACGCCCGGGCCCGAGCCGGAGCCCGTCAGCGGCCGGGCCGCGCGCAGAGCCGCCGAGCAGGCCACGCAGAACCCGCTGGCCCGGCACAAGCTGCTGCTGGCCGGGGTGGGCGCCGGCCTGGTCGCGCTCACCATCGGCATCGCGTACGCGGTGACGCCCTCGCCCGCGCCGACGACCCGGCAGGCGCAGCCGCTGCCCACCACCCTGGCGCCCGCGCCGGTGGAGCCGACCGCCCCGGCACCGACGGACCCGGCCACCCCGCCGCCGACCAGCGAGGCGCCGAGTCCGACGTCGTCCCCCACCCGCAAGCCGAGCCCGACGAAGACGGCCACCCCGGCGCCGACGCCGACCACCCAGGCCCCGGCCGCCGCTCCCCCGGCCCCGGCTTCCGCCCCGACCGCGCCCCCGACACCCACGCCCACCCCCACCACCGCGACGCCCACGCCGACTCCGACGCCGACCCCCACCCCGACGCCGACCCCGACCACCCGGGTGCTCCAGATGGGGATGACCGGCGCTGACGTCAAGGACATGCAGCAGCGGTTGTGGGCGGCCGAGTGCGGATACGTCGACAAGTCGATGATCACTGGCACCTTCGACTTCTGGACCAGGTCGGTGCTCGGCGACTACCAGACCAGCAACCGGATCAAGGGCGAGACCTACGTCTACGGCCCGAAGACCCGGGCCGCCCTGGAGGCCGACCCGGGCTGCTGAGCCCCGCGAACAAGGGGTCAGCCGGTGATCGCCCCGAAGATGCTGATGCCCGCCAGCACCACCATGATCGCCGCCGCGACCCGGATGATCAGCTTCATCGGCACGTACTTGAGCAGCTTCTGCCCGCCCACGATGGCGAGCCCGCCGACCGCGCACAGCGCCAGCCAGGCGCCGAGGCCGACGGCCAGCGGATCGGCGTACTTGGCGGCCAGGTTGGCGGTCATGATCTGGGTCAGGTCGCCGAACTCGGCGACCGCGACGACCACGAAGCTGGCCCCGGCCACCTTCCAGAAGCTGTTCGAGGACGGCTCCTTGGCGGCGTGCCCCTCCTCGTCGTCGCCCCCGCCGTGGAACAGCAGCATGGCCGCGCCGGCCAGGAACAGCACGCCGGTGACGCCCTCCACCCAGCGGTGCGGCAGCAGCGAGAGCAGGTGCCCGGCGGCGAGGGCGAGGACGACCTGAACGCCCATCGCGGCGGCGACACCCGCGAAGACGTAGCTGGCACGGTACTTGGTGCCGAGTACGAGGCTGGCCAGCGCGGTCTTGTCCGGCAGTTCGGCCAGGAAGATGATGCCGAACGTCAGCGCGGCCACGGTCAAACTCATCAGAAAGGGTCCCTCGGTCGGGCTGCCCGGCCTCCGCAGGTCCGTCAGGGGACGCTTCGGCCCGACAGCACTGGTCATGGTCACAGCACTGCGGCCGAAGGTCTCGCCGGCACCGACCCCGGAGGATCGGGTGCCCCGGGCGCCGGGCCCGTGAGGGCCAGTATGTCGACGGTCCGGTGGAGGGCTACTCCCCTTCAACGTGCTCAAGGGTACCCGACCGCGTCCGGTGCCCAAGGCGGCCCGGTCCCCGCCCCCGTCCGGCACCCGCCCCGGCCCGGTACCCCACGCTCACCAACCCACGCTCACCAACCCACGCTCACCAGCCCGCGTTCACCAGCCCCCGGCCGACCAGCTCCAGCACCACCACGATCGCCACCGACTCCACCGCCAGCAGCCCGACCAGCACGAACAGCTGCACCGCCCCCGCCTGGACGGGCGAGGCGCCGCCGAGCAGCATGCCGACGAAGGCGCCGGGGAGGGTGACCAGGCCGACCGTCCGGGTCTGGTCGAGGGCGGGCACCAGCGAGGTCGCGGCGGCGGTGCGGCAGATCTCCAGCCGGGCGTCGCGGTCCTCGAAGCCGAGCGCCAGGGCCGCCTCCACCTCGCCGCGGCGCTGCCGCAGCTCGTCGAGGGCGCGCCGCCCGGCCAGCGAGGTGGCGGTGAGCGCGCCGCCGATCAGGATGCCCGCGACGGGGATGACGGACAGGCCCTTGGCCGGCAGCAGCCCGACGGCCAGCAGCAGGGCGAGCACCGGCAGCACGCCGGCGCCGATCGGCGCGGCCGCCCAGACCCAGCCGGGGCCGGGGGTCATCCGCCGCCCGGCGGTGCGCACCGCGACGGTGAACATCAGCAGCACGAACAGCGCCGACCACCAGAGCGAGCCGACCACCCAGCTGATCACCGCGGCGACGGCGGCCAGTTGCACCACCGCGCGCAGTCCGGCCCGCAGCACCGCGTGCCCGTGGCCGAGCAGGCCCCGGCCGGCGACCGCGACGGCGGCCAGCAGCAGGGCGGCGGTGACCACCCCGAGCATCGGGGTGACGGGTAGCAGCTGGCCGCCCGCGGCGGACAGGGTCACCGGTGTCAGATCCAGCTGGTGAACCACATCCGGTCCTGCCAGGACGTCATCGGGATCACCTCCGCCGTGTACAGCGGGTAGAAGAAGGCGAAGCAGGCGACGATGGCGAGCACGATCAGCCCGGCGCCGGCCGCGCCGATCCGGCGGCGTTCGGGGCTGCATCCGGCCGGGCCGAGGATCGCCCCGAGCATCTGCGCGACGGCCAGGCACAGGAACGGCACCAGGACGACCATGTAGAAGGAGAAGACGGTCCGCTCCTGGTACTGGAACCAGGGCAGGTAGATCCCGGCGACGGCGCACAGCACGGCGCCCGAGCGCCAGTCCCGGCGGAAGAACCAGCGCCACAGCAGGTAGACCAGGGCGAAGCAGGCCGTCCACCAGAGCAGCGGGGTGCCGAGGCCGAGGATCTGGGACGCGCAGCCGCCGGTGGCGGTGCAGCCGTGCTGCCCGTTCGGGACCTGCTCCCAGTA
Source organism: Kitasatospora sp. NPDC043949 (assembly GCF_056435365.1). Classification (NCBI taxonomy): domain Bacteria; kingdom Bacillati; phylum Actinomycetota; class Actinomycetes; order Kitasatosporales; family Streptomycetaceae; genus Kitasatospora; species Kitasatospora sp. NPDC043949. The sequence continues at coordinate 90,387 of NZ_JBWKEQ010000001.1, forward strand.
CATGGAGACGGGGCGGCCGACGACCAGCCAGCTGAAGGGGTTGGACTGGTAGGTGTGCGGGGTGCTCAGCCCGGTGTTGAAGTCGTACATCTGCGAGTGGTAGTGCCACAGGCTGCGCAGCGGCGCGGGCACCCAGCTCATCGACACCTGCGGCAGCGGGACGCCGAGGAAGGTGTCCGGGGACAGGCCGGGGCGGCCGTCGGCCCAGTGCCGGTCGTACCCGCCCTCGCCGTTGCCGCCGCCGGCGAGCCAGCCGGCCCAGGCGCCGACGTACACCACCAGGGCGGAGCCGACCATGGCGAGGAAGGCGGGGACGGCGTCGCGGCGCAGCATCGAGCGCCACGGGCGGCGGGCGCCGGCCCCGCGGCGGCCGGACTGGTCCCACAGGACGGTCAGCAGGCCGAAGGCGGCGAGGATCATCGCGCCGTTCCACTTGACGGCGCAGGCGGCGCCGAGGAGCACCCCGGCGGCGATCCGCCAGGGCCGCAGGCCGAGCCGGACGCGGTCGCCGTCGGTGACGCCGGCCAGCCGGGCGCGGACGTGGTCGCGGTCGATCAGGAGGCTGCCGAAGGCGGCGAGCACGAAGAACATCTGGATGCCGTCGAGCAGCCCGACCCGGCTCATCACCAGCTGGAGGCCGTCGACGGCCATCAGCAGGGCCGCGGTGCAGCCGATCAGGGTGGAGCCGAAGAGCCGGCGGCCGATCCGGGCGAGCATCAGCACGGTGACGGTGCCGAGCAGGGCGGTCATGAACCGCCAGCCGAAGGGGTGCAGGCCGAACAGCTGTTCGCCGATCGCCATCACCCATTTGCCGAGCGGCGGGTGGGCGATGAACTCGGGCGCGGAGGTGAGCGGGATGTGCTGCGGGACGGCCAGGACGTCGGCGTTGGCGTGGTCCGGCCAGCTGCCCTCGTAGCCCTGCCGCAGCAACGACCAGGCGTCCTTGGGGTAGTACGTCTCGTCGAAGACGAAGGCGTTGGGGTAGCCGAGGTTCCAGAACCGCAGCAGGCCCGCGAAGAGCGCGACGCCGATCGGCCCGAGCCAGCCGGACCAGTCGGCCGGCAGGCGGAGCAGCCGGCCCCGGGCCGGTGCCGGGGCGGCGGGGGCCGGGGCCTGGGCCGCCGGGGGGTGCGTGAGCGCCGCTTGCGTCATTGCCTCGCCGATTCGCCTGTCTCCTGTGCCGGCCGGGTCTCCTGTACCGACCGGGCCGGGCGGCCAACAGCCACTGACACTATGTGGCGGTGGTCGCGAAGCCAAGCGCGACGGGCGCCGACCAGGTGACCCGGTCGGCGCCCGTCGACACGCCTGTTCGATCGGCGGTCACGCCGCCGTCTGCAACTCCCGGACGACCGTGGTGCGGACCACGGCCGGGGCCGCGTTGTCCTGCTCCGGCGTGAGGTACGGGCGCAGCCGCAGCGCCAGGACGACGACCAGCAGCGTGGAGCCCGCCATGGCCGCGAGGTAGAGCGGCCAGGTGCCGGAGCCGACCAGCAGCACGCCGACGGCCGGGCCGACCGCGATGGCGATCTGCTTCACCAGGGCGTACCCGGAGTTGTAGGTGCCGAGCAGCCGGGCCGGGGCGAGGTCGGCGACGATCGGGCCCATGGTGGGCGCGAGCAGCGACTCGCCGACGCCGAACAGGGCGTAGATCGAGACGATCGCGACCGTGGCGGCCATGGTCTCGGTCCGGATCAGGCCGGCCACCAGGGCCATCGCCCAGGCGCCGAGCCAGACCACGCCGGCCGCGGCCATCGCGGTGGTGCGGCGGCGGCGCGCGGTGATCCGCACCATGAACATCTGCAGGACGACGATGGTCAGCGCGTTGGCGCCGATCGCGAAGCCCAGGGTGGAGGGCGCGGTGCCGACGGTGTCGGTGGCGAAGGCCGCGACGCCGGACTCGAACTGGCCGTAGCAGGTGAAGAAGATCAGCCCGGCGAGCACGCAGAGCCGCAGCATCGCCTTGTCGGCGACCAGCGCGCGCAGGCCGGTCGGGCCGTCGCTCTTCTCCTGGAGCGGGATCAGCGGGTTGGCCGGCATCCGGGCGGTGCCGGTGACCAGGGCCAGGCCGAGGAAGGTCGCCGCCTCGATGGTGAACAGCCGGGTGAGGCTGGCCGGGTCGGCGACGTTCACGATCTGGCCGCCGACCAGGGCGCCGATGCCCATGCCCAGGTTGACCAGGGTGAACTGGAGCGCGAAGGCGTGCGAGCGGGTCGCGGCCGTCGAGCAGCGGACGATCATCGTGGCGAGCGCCGGCTGGCAGGTGGTGACACCCGCGCCGAACAGGAAGGAGGAGACCAGCAGGGCCGGGGTGCCGGTGGCGTGGCCGAAGGCGAACGCGCCGGTGGCGGCGAGCGCCGTACCGGCCAGCAGGACCGGACGGGGGCCGTACCTGTCGATGCCGCGACCGGTGAACGGCAGGACGGCGAGCGCCGCCAGCGCGAAGACGGTGAACACCATCCCGGCCGCCAGCGAACCCAGCCCGCGCACCTGGTCCACGTACACGAACATGTACGGCATCGTGAAGCCGCTGCCGAACGCGCTGAGCGCGTTGCCGATCTGGACGCGGCGCAGCGGGCCGCCCGCCCCGCGTCGCTGCCGCCCCTGCTGCTTCACCGTGCCGGTCACCGTGCACATCCCTTCCTGGATTCAACTGGATACTCTTAAGTCCAGAAGATTTCAGAGCTAAAGTTTGACAAGATAAATTCTTAGCACTGGAAGAGTGTGGAGTCAAAGGCTTAAGAGATGCACGCCCCCGTGCGACACTGGTCCGCATGACTACGGACAAGCCCCCGCCGGCCACCGCCAGGGAGCTCGGCATCACCGAGCAGGTGGCCGTCTACCAGCGGGAATTCCCCACCGTCGACCCCCAGGTGGAGACCATCGTGCAGACCCTGTCCCGGGTCGCCCGGCGGATGGGCGTGGCCTACGACCGGCAGCTGACTGTGCTGGGAATCACGGCCGCCGAGTGGGAGGTGCTCAAGGCACTGGTGGTCTCCGGCAGCCCGTACCAGCTCGGACCGGGCGAGCTGGCCAAGCGGCTCGGGCTCACCCCGGCCGCGATGACGCACCGGATCGACCGGATGGTGACCGAGGACCTCGTCACCCGGGAGCGCGACGAGACCAACCGGGTCCGGGTGATCATCGAGCTGACCGAGAACGGCCGCGACAAGTGGCTGGAGTCGATGCGGATGGCGGCGGTGTTCGAGGAGGAGCTGCTCCAGGACGTCACGGGCGAGGAGCGGGCCGTGCTGTCCGCGATGCTGGCGCGGATGCTGCGGCGGATCGAGGAGAGCCAGCCGGACGCGCTCGGGCGCACCGCCGACCTGGCCTGAGCCGCGCGCCCGGGTCGCGCCCCCGGGTCGCGCCCCCGAAACGCAACGAGTCCGGCCCGCCGGGGGTGCTCCCCCGGCGGGCCGGACCGCTTGGTTCAGGTGCTGCGAGGGTCCGTCAGGCCCTCAGTCCGTGCCGCCCGAGGGGTCAGCAGGCGCCGTTGTCGGTCCAGACGCCCCACTGGCCGCTCTGGCTCGGGTCATCGCCCTTGGTCCACCACTTGTTGGTGTAGTAGTGGCCCTTCCACGAGACCTTGGTGCCGCCGGCCGCGTAGGTGGTGTTGGCGTCCCAGCTCGGGGCGGCAGGGCAGCCGGCCGGCGAGGTCGGGGTGCCGGTGGGGGTACCGGTCGGGGTACCCGTGGGGGTGCCGGTCGGCGTGCCCGTGGGCGTGCCGGTTGGGGTCTGGGTCGGGGTCGCCGTGCTGCTCGGGGTGCCGGTCGGCGGGGCCGGGCAACCGGCGGCGGAGCCGTTGGTGGCGTTCACCATCGTGTCGAACAGGCCGGTCTTGGTGCCCAGGTCGTACAGCGAGAAGGCGAAGGAGCCGCCGAGGCCGTTGCAGTGCGCGTAGTCGAGCTTGGCCTGGATCGACCGGGTGTCCTCACCGCTCCAGAAGGTGTTGCCGTCGTAGAAGTACGTGGCCTTGGCGTCGTCGTCCCAGAAGGTCCTGGACGGGTTGTCGACGAAGCCCGCGAGCTCCTTGTACATCTGGATGCCGGGGACATTGCCGGACATCGCCGCGCCGGTCGCCGGGCTGGCGGCGGGCTGGAACAGGCCGTTCTTGCCGTTGTTCTGGACGCCGGTCCAGCCGCGGTAGTAGAACGGCACACCCATGTTGATCTTGTTGGCGGGGAAGCCGCCGGGGATCCCGTAGTCCGCGTCGCCGACCGTCCACGCCTTGATGGCGTTGTCGATCGAGTACTTGCCGTGGCCCGGCTTGACCGGGGTCGACGGGTCGTTCGGGCCCGCGTAGAGCGCGGCCTGGTGGTTGGTCGGCCCCTGGGCGTCCCAGCCGCCGTGCATGTCGTAGGTCATGACGTCGAGGAAGGTGAGGTACTGACCGATCTTGTCGGTCTCGACGTTCATGATCTTGTCCTGGCCGGCGCCGACCGCCGCCGACAGGGCGTAGGTCTTGTTGTCGGCCTTGCCCTGGGCGTCCAGCTGGGTGCGGAACTCCTTCAGCAGCGCCGTGAAGTTCTGCTTGTCGGCCGGGCTGGAGATGTTGCCGGTGTGGCCGCCGCCGCCCGGGTACTCCCAGTCGATGTCGATGCCGTCGAAGATGCCGGCGCCGGAGCCCGGGCCGCCGTAGCCGGCGTCGCTCGGGAGGTTGCCCTTGATGAACATGTCGAGGCAGGACGAGACCAGGTGCTTGCGCGAGGCGTCCGTGGCGGAGGCCGGCGAGAAGTACTTGGAGTAGGTCCAACCGCCGATCGAGAGCAGGATCTTGAGGTTGGGGTTCTTCGCCTTCAGCTTCTTCAGCTGGTTGAAGTTGCCCGCGATCGGCTGGTTCCAGACGTCGCCGACGCCGTCGACCGAGATGTCCGCGCCGAAGCTCTTCTGGTAGTCGGCGAACGCGTCGGCCGCGCCGTCACCCGCGTTGGGGTTGTTGTCGTTCGTGTCGGCGGCCTTGGTCGCCTCGAAACAGCCCAGGTCGGTCGGGTGGATGTTCGCGAAGTCGTAGATCAGGTAGTCGAGCTTCCCGGCCACGCCGGTGTCCTGGATCGTCTTCGGGTAGTACGCGTTGGCGTAGACCGACCACTGGTCGTAGTAGGCGACCTTGATGCCGCCGCTGGTGGCGGCCGCGCCGGTGGTGTTGGTGGTCGCGGCGTTGGCCGCGGCGCCGCCGGTCAGCGCGAGGCCCGCGCCGAGCAGCACGGAGGCGGCGGTGCCGGCCGCGACGGCGGCCAGGCTCTTCGGGCGGCGTCGACGGCCGCCCGTCGGAGCCGGGGTCCCGGCCCTTTCAATGCGTGAACGCAGCATGGGTGCGTGACTCCTGGTTGTGGGGGTTTTCCGTCGTCCCGTGGGGGTGCGCCCGAGGTGGGGTCGGGCGACCGGGACATGACAGCTCAGTGCGGGGAATCGTGCGGGATCAGCGGGATCGGGCCTGGACGGACACCGGGATGTGCCGAACCGGCGCCCGCGGCACGAGGCCGTTGACGCCGGTTCAGGGGCTCCCTGCACCTGGGCAATAAAAATGGACTAGACCAACTCCCCCGTCAAGGGGTCCCGTTGGGCCTTGAGCCGCGCTTAAGGTTCGGCCCCCGCCCGGCACCCGCGCTGACCTGCGAGCCAGCAGCGGGAAGTCAGTGGGGGAAGTCAGTGGCGGGGAAGTCAGTAGCGCAGCGCGTTCGCCACCACGGCCTTCAGGCTGCCCGAGAGGTCCCGGTTGCTGCGCGCGGTGGCCTGGGCGCTCCGGCCGGCCGCCACGTCCTGGACCGTCACCGCGGTCGCGTCCTGCACCGTGCCGGAGTCGTCGGTGAAGTCGACCTGGATCACGTACCGGTACGACTGCTGCCCGTGGTTGGTGACGGTCAGCTCCACCTGCGCCCTGCCGTCCGAGCCGGTGCTCACCGCCCCGACGGCCACGTCCCCCTTGGCGTCCAGCCCGCCCTTGATCCCGGAGACCGCCGAGGAGGCCGCCGACACCGCCGCCGAGGCCCGCGCCTCCGCCGAGGCGATCACCGCCCCCGCCCCGCCCGCCACCGAGGCCAGCGCCGAGGCGGCGGAGGCCGCGGCCGAGGCGCCCCGCTCGATCGCGGCGGAGGCCGAGGTGGCCACGCTGCTCGCGCTCTTTCCGGAGGAGCAGCCCGCCAGCGCCGCCGCGGCGACCATGGTGGCGGCCAACACCCCGGCCACCGCCCGGCGTTGGCGGCGCACCGGCGGCGCGTCCAGCTGCCGCGCGGTGACCCGCGGCCTCGAACCGATCCGGGTGAGCGGCTGGCGGTCCATGCGGTCCAGGCGGTCCATGCGGTCCCTCGTTTCTGCCCCGGCGCCGGGCTGCCCGGCACGCCTTCCCGACCACCCTCCGAGGGCCGCCCGGGGGCCGCCAGCAGGACTGGTGCCTCCGGGTGACCGGGGCGAGCAGGCCGGCGAGGGCCGCCCGGGGGCCGCCGGCGCGTCAGGACAGCCCCGAGCCCTCCTGCTCGTCCGCCTCCATCGCGGCCCGCTCCTCGCGCAGCCGCACCACGTGCCGGCGCCGCGCCACCACGCCGTACGCCCCGGCGACGGACCCCGCGAAGGCCACCAGGCCCATCCACGGCTGGTCGAGGACGTGGCAGGTCAGGTGGTCCAGCGAGTACCGCCCCGGACCGGCCAGGCCGAGCGCCAGCCCGGCCGCGCCGAGGAAGGCCGGGTACTCGTAGCCGCCGGAGGTCGCGAAGAAGCCCCCGGGGGCGTGCACCGCCACCGCGCCGGCCATCGTCCCGGCCACCACCGCGCCGGCCGCGCCGGTGGCCAGCCCGGCGACCAGCAGCACGCCGCCGCCCGCCTCACCGGCGCCCGCCGCGATGGCGCTCTGTCGGCCGGGGTGGAAGCCCATGTGCTCCATCGCCTGGGCGGTACCCTCCAGGCCTCCGCCGCCGAACCAGCCGAACAGCTTCTGGGTGCCGTGCGCGATCAGCACCCCGCCGACCGCGCCGCGCAGGGCCAGCAGGCCCAGGTCCTTACGGTTCAGACACATGTCGCATCCTCGTTCCCGGGGAGGTGATCCGACTTCCATGGGAGCCGAGAGCGCGCACCCGTTCGAGCCAGGACGGCCATCCGGGCGAATTCGTCGGCGACCGGGAATGAACCGCTCCCCGGCGAGATTCACGCCACGCCCGACCGCGGGGCGTGGCGTGGCGGAGCGGCCGCACCGGCCACCGCGGTCATGCTTGGCGCATGTTCGTCTTCAATCTGAGCAGCGCCTTCATCACCTTCTTCGCCGTGGTCGGCCCGCCCAAGGTCCTGCTGGCCTTCGCCCGGCTGGCCTCCACCCGGAGCACCCGGGAACTGCGACGGCTGGCGGCGTGGAGCACGATCATCTCGGCGGTGATCGGCCTGGTGCTCGGCTTCACCGCGGACGAGGTCACCACGCTCTTCCACATCAGCGACCAGTCGCTGCAGCTCGCGGGCGGGACGATCTTCTTCATCTACGCGGTCGCGCTGGTCTTCGGCGTCCACCTCGGCGGCGAGAACGAGGACGACGACCACCTGCCGAACCCGATGGTGGACGGCATCCGCGAACTGCTGCTGCCGTACATCGCCAGCCCGCTCGCGGTCACCGCCGTGCTGGTCGCCTCGCTCGCCCGCAACGACTGGGGCTGGAAGGCCACCATCGGCGGGGCCTACCTCGCGGTCGTGGTGATCAACTACGTCTGCGTGGCTCTGCTGGCGCCGCTGATGCAGCGCACCCACCGCACCTCGCTGGAGGTGCTCTCCCGGCTGCTCGGGCTGCTGCTGGCGGCGGTCGGCGTGGAGCTGTTCCTGACCGGCCTGGCCGGGCTCGGGGTCCACCTGCCCGAAGGGCACTGAGCCCGACCGCCGCCCGTCAGGCCGCCACCCGTCAGACCGCCGCCCGTCAGACCGCGGCCGCCGCCAGCCGGGCCAGCACCTCGCCGATCCGCTCCCGCACCAGCGGATCGGCGACCAGCCCGTCCGGGCCGACCGCCCCGCGGTCCAGCGGGATGCGGACGCAGGCCCCGTCCACCACCGCCGCGCCGGTGTAACCGAGGACGGTGCGCAGGGTGGCCTCGGCGCCCTGGCCCCGGCCCGGGCCCGCCGCGTTGATCCAGCCGGCGGGTTTGTCCGCGATCTCCGTCCCGCCGACCGTCCAGTCCAGCAGGTTCTTGAAGGAGCCGGGCAGCGTCCCGGCGTACTCGGGGGTGCAGACCAGCAGCGCGTCGGCGGCCCTGACGGCGGCGCGCAGGGCGGCCACCGGCCCGGGCAGCGGGTCGGTGTCGTGGTCCGGGTTGAAGTGCGGCAGGCCGGCCAGCCCCGCGTAGTAGGTGGCCCGCAGGCCCGGGGTGGCGGCGGCCACGGCGGCGGCGGTGCGCAGCACCGTCTCGTTGGCGGAACCGGCCCGCAGGCTCCCGGGCAGCAGCAGGATGTGGCGCTCGTTCGGCATGCCGAGGAACCTACCGTTCCGGCCCCGGGCCGCACTGCGGTCGCGACGGCGCCATCGCGCTGTGGCGCTGTGGCGCTGTGGCGCTGTGGCTCCTACGCCCCGGCGGGCGCGACCACCGGCCGCCAAGGCACCGGGCTGGAGAGGATCATCGAGCTGGACGGCTGGCCGTAGCCGCCGAGCCGGTCGCACAGGGCCTCGAAATCGGCCATCGTGGGCACCGCGACCAGCAGCGCGCAGCAGGCCCCTCCGGTGACCCGGTGCAACTGGAGCACCTCCGGCCAGGCGGCCACCTGGGGGTCGCGCAGCACGCAGCGCGGGCCGTAGCACTGGATCTGGACCAGCGCGGTGATCGGCAGTCCGGCCCGGCTGAGGTCCACGTGGGCGTGGTACCCGGTGATCACGCCGTCGGACTCCAGTCGGCGGACCCGTTCGGCCACCGCAGGTGCGGACAGGCTCACCCGGCGGGAGAGTTCGTTGTAGGAGAGCCGGGCGTCGGTCTGCAACTCGGCCAGCAGGCGGCGGTCGACGGCGTCCATGGCGGCTCCCGGAGTGACTGGAATGGGTGGTTTCGCGATCGTAAAGCGAATCGGCCGAACGCCTCGCGAACAACAGCCCGGATCGCGGTTGCGGTGTCCGTCGACCATTCAACCGGGGGGTCGCACCGCCGCACAATGGGCACCCCGGTGGAACCAGGCCATCCGTCTGGTCGCCGGTCCGGGCGACGGGCCCGGGTGGATCAGGAGGAATCGGGATGGGGCACGACACGGTGGAGACGCCCAGCCTGTCGTTCGGTCGGCGCGGGGAGCCGGATCGGGGCACCCCGTACGCCCGCTACGTGTGCCTGGACGAGCTGCACAGCCTGCAGCACCCGCGCAGCAAGGTGCCGGCCGAGCTGTCGTTCATCGTCACCACGCAGGTGATGGAGCTGCTGTTCGACCTGTTGCGGCACGAGTGGACGCTCGCCCAGCGCGCGCTGCGCGAGGACGACCTGCCCGCCGCACTGGCCGCGCTGCGGCGCGGCACCCACGTGCAGGACGTGCTGGTGGAGTCCTGGGACCTGCTGGCCACCATGACGCCGCAGGAGTTCAACGGCTTCCGCGCGGCGTTCGGCCAGGCCTCCGGCTTCCAGTCCGCGGCCTTCCTGCACCTGGAGTTCCTGCTCGGCAACAAGAACGCCGCACTGCTCACGATGTACGACGGGATGCCGCGGACGCAGGCCGAGCTGACCGAGGCGCTGCGCTCCCCCGGCCTGTACGACGACGCGCTGGCCCTGCTGGCACGGCGCGGCCTGCCGCTGCGCCCGGAGCCCTCCGAGGAGCGCTACCGCGCCAGCGACGAGGTCGCCGCGGCCTGGCGCCTGGTCTACACCGACCCGGAGCACGCCGGACTGCGGCCGCTCGCCGAGGCGCTGCTGGACGTCGCCGAGCGGGTCACCCGCTGGCGCCAGCGCCACCTGTCCGCGGTCAAGCGGACCATGGGCGGCAAGCCCGGCTCGGGCGGCTCCAGCGGGCTGAGCTGGCTGCGCAGGTCCGCCGAGCAGGACGTGTTCCCGGAGCTGTGGACGATCCGGGACGAGCTGTGAACGAGGGGATGGGCATGGTCACGCGCGAGGAGTGCGCGGCGCTGGACGCCGTCGACCCGCTGGCGGCGTTCCGCAAGGAGTTCGCCCTGCCGGACGGGGTGGTCTACCTGGACGGGAACTCGCTCGGCGCGCTGCCGGTGCGCACCGCGGAGCGGGTGCGGCAGGTGGTCGAGGAGGAGTGGGGCCGGGAGCTGATCCGCAGCTGGAACGACGCGGGCTGGTTCGAGCAGCCCTACCGGCTGGGGCGGCGGATCGCCCCGCTGGTCGGGGCCGGGCCGGAGGAGGTGGTGGTCTGCGACACCACCTCGGTGAACCTGTTCAAGGTGCTCGTCGCCGCGCTGCGGCTGCGCCCCGGGCGGCGCACGGTGCTGGGCGACGGCGAGGCGTTCCCGACCGACCTGTACATCGCCGAGGGCGCCACCGGCCTGGTCGAGGGCGCGCGCAGCGTGCTGGTCCGGCCCGAGGAGCTGGACCGGCACCTGGACGGCGACGTCGCCGCGGTCGTCCTCTCGCACGTGGACTACCGCACCGGCGAGCTGCTGGACCTGCCCGGGATCACCGCCCGGGTGCAGGCCGCGGGCGCGCTGATGATCTGGGACGTCTGCCACTCGGTGGGCGCGCTGCCGGTCGGACTCGGCGCCGCGGGAGCGGACTTCGCGGTCGGCTGCACCTACAAGTACCTGAACGGCGGCCCCGGCTCGCCGGCCTTCCTGTACGTCGCCGAGCGGCACCTCGCGGCCGGCCCGCGGCAGCCGCTGAGCGGCTGGTTCGGGCACGCCCGCCCGTTCGCCTTCGAGCCCGGGTACGACCCCAAGCCGGGCATCGGGCGCTTCCTGACCAGTTCGCCGTCGCTGCTCGGGCAGGCCGCGCTGGGCGCGAGCCTGGACGTCTGGGAGCGCGCCGACCCGGCCGCCGTCCGGGCGAAGAGCCTGGCCCTGACCGACCTGTTCATCGGACTGGTCGAGGGGTTGGACGGGATCGAGGTGGTGACCCCGCGCGAGCACGCCCGGCGGGGCAGCCAGGTCGCGCTGCGGCACGCCGACGGCTATCCGGTGGTGCAGGCGCTGATCGCGCGCGGCGTGATCGGGGACTTCCGCGCGCCCGACCTCATGCGGTTCGGCTTCACCCCGCTGTACCTCTCGTACACCGACGCCTGGGACGCGGCCCGGGAGCTGGCCGAGGTGCTGGCCGGCGGGGAGTGGCGGGAGGAGCGGTTCTCCCTCCGGGGCGAGGTGACCTGAGGCCCGGCGCCGCGCCGCGGCCCGCCATGGAACAGTGACGCACGTCATGCCCAGGTAAAGTTCGACCCTCATCACCCTTGGGAAACCTCCTGATTGACTCACCGTCAGCCACAAGGGGAGGTTTGCGTGAACATCGAACTCGGACCGCTTTCGCCCGAACCCTTCATGCTGGCCCTGGGGTTGACCCTGTTCTTCCTGATCACGTGGACGCTGGGCCACCGCATCCTCCCCCGCGTCGAGCGGATTCAGGCCGAGCGGTGGGACGCGACCGAGGGCCGCGCCGAACGCGCCGAAGCCATCCGCGCCGAAGCCGAGGCCGCCCACGACGCCGGCCGGCAGGAACTGGCTCAGGCCCGGCACGAGGCGGCCCGGATCCGACAGGAGTACGCCGAGCAGGGCGCGGCGGCCGTCGCCGCGGCCCGCGCGGAGGGCATCCGCGACCGGGACCGGCTGGTCACCGCCACCCACGCGCGGATCGCCGCCGACCGGGCCGAAGCCGCCGAACAACTCCGGCAGGACGTAGGAGAGTTGGCCGTGACGCTGGCCGGCCGGGTGGTCGGTGAACCGGTGCACGCCGTCGCCGCCGGCCGCCGCACGGTGGACCGCTTCTTCCGCTCCCGCTGAGCCGCCGTCGGCCCCTCGCCCGTGCTGGGCGAGGGGCCGACGCATGCCTGCGGCGGGCCGTCGACACGGCCCAGGCCGCCCGGTCGGGGTCGACACGGGCGGCCTGGGCCGTTGTTGCTGCTCGGGCGTCCTTGCGCTGGGCAGGCCCTAGCTGTGGCGACCGCGACGGCGGGCGGCCAGGACGGCGAGACCGCCGAGGCCGAGCAGGCCGACGCCGGCCAGGCCGAAGACCACCGGGGCGTTGCCCGCGCCGGTGGAGGGCAGCTCACCACCGCCACCGGGGTGGTGACTGGTCGGGTGCTCGGACGGGTGGTGGCTGGTCGGGGCCGGACCCGAGCTGGACGGACTGGCCGAGGGCGAGGAGGACGGTGACGACGACGGCGAGGAAGAGGGCGACGACGACGGCGAGGAGGACGGGGAGGAAGAGGGCGAGGAGGACGGTGACGACGACGGCGAAGAGGAGGGCGACGACGACGGCGAGGAGGACGGGGAGGAAGAGGGCGAGGTGGACGGCGACGGGCTCGGCGTCGTCTGGCAGTCCGGCAGGTCCCCGTCGAACGGGTAGCTGTGGATCTCGTAACCGCCGGTGCCGGTGTGGATCAGGTTGCCCGCGAGGTACACCCGGCCGTTCATCCCGGGCTGGGCGATGGTCGTGGTGCCGCCCGGGTTGCCGGCCAGGACCGAGCCCTGGAACTGGGCGCTGCCGAGGATCTGCGCCGAGGTCGCGGTCGGGAAGTTGTACATCAGCTTCGACCGCATGTCGGTGGTCTGGTCCCCGGCCAGGCCGGTGCCCGTGTAGGTGTTGATGATCGGGCTGTCCCCGAGCATGTTCACCACGACGGTGGCCCCGGCCGGGATGTTGTTGAAGACCAGTCCGATCTGCCCGCCGCTCGGCGAGGCGAGGTTCTGGGTGACGTTGAAGACCTGCTTCAGGCTGGTCCCGTCACCGGTGAGGGTCGCCTGGCTGGAGGAGATGTCGACGGTGCCGGTCGCGGCGGCCTTGCCGACGCAGTCGGAGATCTCCTCGATCTGGGTGAGCACCGTCTGGTACGGGGCGGCGGCGTTCGGGTCCTGGATCGACTGGCCGGTGGGGTCGATGCTGACGGTGCCGGTGACGCTGCCCGCGTGGCGCAGGTTGCCGAAGGCCGGGCCGTGGGAGTCGCTCCCGCCGATCAGGATCGAGTTGCCGGTCACGACGTCGACGTTGCCGCCGGTGGTGACGAAGTCGCTGCCGTTGGGCGGCACGACGCGCGAGCCGACGCCGACGACGCCCATGTTGTAGATGCCGCCGCCGTTCTTCTCGACGGTCAGGTTCCCCAGCGCGACGATCTTGCCCTCGGCCTCCGCGGCGCGACCGGTCACGGTGTAGTCGCCGCCGGTGAAGACGTTGATGCTGGCGTCCCGGCCGGGGAAGTCGCCGTTGTTCGGCGGCGGCCAGGTGGCGGGGCAGTCGGGGCCCGTGCAGGCGCCCAGCGGCGGGGCGAGCGGCGCGGCCGAACCGACCGTCAGCACGGCCGCCAGCGGCAGCGCCGCGACGACGGTCGCCACGGCGACCCGGACGGTCCGACGCCTGCGGGTGGCGGGTTCTCTTCTCACGGCGGTCGTTCTGTGATCCGGCGTACCGGTGCCCTGACCCATCGACACATTCCTCCGCGCATAGGAAAAGGAGCAGGTGCGCACAACCTGCCCCGTTCGTACTATCTGCTGGCGATCCCGCAGATCCGGGACATCCAACATCAAATCGGGCGATTCCTACCCTACAGATCCTCAGATCCGATCCGAGAATCCACCGCGCGGCGCAGCAGTCGCCTCCCACCGGCCCTGCCCGGACGACCTCCGCGCCGCCCCCGCCCGACGCCCGCGCCCGTTAGGTTGGAGCAATGACCTCCGAGGCCCAGGACCAGAGCACGCCGCTCGTCGCCGTCGCGTCCGCCGACGCCGTACTGCGGCACCCCGAAGCGGGCGAGCACCTGCTCACCCCCCTCGAACTCGAACGCGCCGCCCGCTTCCGGCACGAGTCCGGGCGGATCGACTTCACCGCCGGCCACGTGCTGGTCCGGCTCTGCGCCGCCCGGCTGCTCGACGTCCCGGCGGCCTCGCTCACGCTCGCCCAGCAGTGCCCGGACTGCGGCCTGGCCGACCACGGCAAGCCGTACCTGCCGGACCACCCCGAGGTGCACGTGAGCCTGTCGCACACCCGGGGCGTGGTCGCGGCCGGAGCCGGCCACCAGCCGGTCGGGGTGGACGTCGAGCTGGCCGCGCGCGGTGGGTCGCTGGGCGCGGTCGCCCGCCGGGTGCTCTCCCCCGCCGAACTGCGCCTGGTCGAGACGGCACCGGAGCCGGACCAGGCGTTCCTGCGGCTGTGGGTGCGCAAGGAGTCGCTGATCAAGATCGGGCGGGCCACCCTGGACACCCTGGCCTCCGTCGACCTGTCCGACCTGCCCCTGGACGTCCCGCCCGGCGCCCCGCTGCGCAGCCGCCACCAGGACCTGCACCTGCTCGACTGGGCCGACCCGGAGCACGGCGCCGCCGTCGCGGCGGTCAGCACCGCCGCGCCGAGGATCGTCCGGCTGACGACGGCGGGCTGACCAGGGCGGAGCTCCGCCGTCCTGCGGAACGAGCACGCCCACCCGCGCGGCGGGCCCCCGGATAAGCGGTGTTAGCGTGCCTGATCGCGGGCGCGCCGCCACCGGACGCCCGCCGCACCAGCTGCCCACCGCCGGATGTAAGGGTGTCCCCGCCATGGCCAAGTTCCTGCTGAGCCTGCACGTCCTCGCGTCGGTCCTGTTCATAGGCCCGGTCGCGGTGGCCGTCAGCATGTTCCCGCGCCGGGCCAAGGCCGCGCTGGCCGGCGGGCCGGACCAGGCCTCGGACGCGGGCGTGCTGCGGATCCTGCACCGGATCACCCAGGTCTACGCCCTGCTGGGGGTCGCGGTGCCGGTGATGGGCATCGGCCTCGCCCAGGTGATGGACGTGCTCGGGCAGTCCTGGATCATCGTCTCGATGGTGCTCACCGCGATCGCCGCGCTCTCGCTGCTGCTCTTCGTCCTGCCCGGGCAGCAGGCCGCGGTGGACGCGCTCGGCGCCGACACCGCGCCGGGGCAGCACGCCAAGGCCGTCCAGGGCCTGCGGCTGCTGCCGATGACGGCCGGGGTGTTCAACCTGCTGTGGGCGGTGGTCGTGGTGCTGATGGTCATCCGGCCGGGGTCGAGCACCGGCGTCTGAGCCGGGCTCCCGAAGCCGTACCGAACGAGGGACTCCACCGCCCAGGCGTGCCGCCCGGAGCCACGCCGACCGGGCCGGAAGGCCCTCTCCCCTGGAGCGGGCCCGGTCCAGTACCGTCCTGGCCATGACGATCATGGCGGGCATGGGCAGCCCGACAGGTACCGGAGTCGGTCCGCTGCTGCGCGGCTGGCGCGAACGGCGACAGCTCAGCCAGCTGCAACTGGCCCTGCGGGCGGACTCCTCGACCCGGCACCTCAGCTTCGTCGAGAACGGCCGGTCCCGCCCGAGCCGGGAGCTGGTGCTGCGGCTCGCCGAGCACCTGGACGTCCCGGTCCGCGAGCGCAACACCCTGCTGCTCGCGGCCGGCTACGCCCCGCACTTCCCCGAGACGCCGTTGGACGACCCGTCGATGGACGCGCTGCGCGGCGGCCTGGAGCGGCTGCTCGCCGCCCACGACCCGTACCCGGCGCTGGTCGTCGACGGGACCTTCCGGGTGCTGGCGGCCAACCGCTCGCTCGGGCTGCTCCTCGACGGCGTCGCCCCGCACCTGCTGGAACCGCCGCTCAACGCGATGCGGATCGCCCTGCACCCCGAGGGGCTGGCGCCGCGCATCGTGAACCTGCCGCAGTGGCGGCGGCACCTGCTGGAGCGGGTGGAGCACCGGATCGAGCTGCTGCGCGGCGAGGCGCTGCGGCGGCTGTACGAGGAGGTCGCCGGCTACCCGACGGCGGCGGACGACCCGGGCCCGGGCGGGGAGCAGGCGGACGGCGCCGGGCTGTTCCCGTTCGCGCTGCCGATGCGGATCCGGCACGAGGGGCGGGTGCTGTCGTTCCTGTCCACCATCACGACCTTCAACACGCCGCTGGACGTGACGGTCTCCGAGCTGGCCATGGAGACCCTCCTGCCGGCCGACGCGGAGACGGTGCGGTTCCTCCAGGACGCGGTCGGCCCGGAGTGCTGACCCCGGTTCAGGTGCGGCGCCCCTCGGTGCCGCCCCCGACGCCCCCGACGCGGCCGACGCGACCGTCGCGTCGGCGCAGCGCGGTGAACTGGAGGACGGCGAACAGGGCCACCACCACCGCCTGCACCGGGATCCAGACGGCACCGGCCGTGGTCGGCTCCAGCCAGGCCGCCATCGCCACCAGGCTGAGCACCACCCAGACGGCGTTGAGGTCGATCACCGCCCGCACCGCGAGCCGCGGCGGCCACCGGCGGGCGGCCAGGGCGCCGACCCCGAGGGCGTAGCCGGTGAGGAAGAGCCCGAGGGCGAGCAGGACACTACGGCCGACCCCGAGCAGTTCGCCGACCGGGCCGGCGAAGGCCAGGTAGACGAGGCCGTTGCCGCCGGTGACCAGGGCGTCCAGGGCGAGCACGCCGCGCACCGCCCACCGGGGGGAGGCGGAGCCGGGGCGGGCGGGCGTGAGGGTGTTCGCGGACATGGCGGGTCAGCCTCCTGACGGGGATGGGGCCCGGCGGCGGTGACGCCGGCCGGGCCCCCCACCCTGCCCGCCCGGCCGCCGGGCGTCGATTACCCCGCAGGTAAGGGCCCGGGGCCGAGACCGGTCGCCGGGGTGCTCAGGGCCGCGCCCCCGGCGACCGGCCGCCTCAGCCCGGCAGCCCGAAGAGCCCGGCGGCGTTGTCGTGGCAGACGGCCCGCAGCCACTCCTCCCCCAGCCCCAGCCCGGCCAGCGCCTCCAGTTGGTGCACGTACCGGTACGGGATGTTGGGGAAGTCACTGCCGAGCAGGACGCGGTCCTGGAGGCCGCGCAGGCGCGGCAGTTCGGCGCGCGGGAACGGGACGTCGGCCTCGGCGAAGTCCGTGAAGGCGATCGTGGTGTCCAGCCGGACGGCCGGGTGGCGCTCGGCGAGGTCGAGGAAGTCGCGGTACTCGGGCATGCCGAGGTGGGCGACCACCAGGACCAGTCCGGGGTGGCGCTTCAGCACCTCGCCGATCGGACCGGGGCCGGTGAAGTCGCCCGGCACCGGTCCGGACCCGCAGTGGGTGACCACCGGCGTGCCGGTCTCGGCGAGCAGCCCCCACACCTCGTCCAGCTGCCGGTCCGCCGGGTCGTAGCCGCCGACCTGCACGTGCGCCTTGAACACCCGGGCGCCGTCCTCGATCGCGCGGGCCACGTAGCCGGGCGCCTCGGGCTCGGGGAAGAACGTCGCGGTGTGCAGGCACTCCTGGGTGCGGGCGGCGAAGTCGGCCGACCAAGCGTTCAGCCAGCCGGCCATGCCGGGCCTGTGCGGGTAGAGCATCGAGGTGAACGCCCGGACGCCGAAGTCCCGCAGCCGCTGGACGCGCTGCTCCTCGGCCTCGCGGTAGGTGATCGGCCAGGGCCGGTTCACCAGCGGGCCGGCCGCGTCGAAGTACGCCCACACCTTGTCGAGGACGTTCTTCGGCATGAAGTGGGTGTGCACGTCGATGAGGCCTGGCAGGCCCAGGGCCTGCCAGAACGCGCGGACCTCCTGGGATTCGCTCACGCCGGCACCGGGCGGGCCCGGTCGATGATCCCGGCGGTGTCGACGCCGGACGGCAGGGTGCCGAAGGCGGAGCCGCGGTCGCCGGCGAGGCGGGTGGCGCAGAACGCGTCGGCCACCGCCGGGCTGCCGTGGCGGACCAGCAGCGCGCCCTGGAAGGCCAGCGCCATCGACTCGACCAGCCGGCGCGTCCGGTACTCCAGGTCGGCCTGGTCGGTGAGCTGCTTGCGCAGGTCGGCGACGGCCGCGTCCAGCCGGCGGTCCGCCCCGGCGGCGGCGTCGAGCTCGCCGAGGAAGGCCTCGACCGTCTCCGGGCGCTTCGCCATGGCGCGCAGCGCGTCCAGGGCGGCGACGTTGCCGGAGCCCTCCCAGATCGACACCAGCGGCGCCTCCCGGTAGAGCCGGGGCATCCCGGACTCCTCGACGTAGCCGTTGCCGCCCAGGCACTCCAGCGCCTCGGCGGCGTGCGCCGGGCCGCGCTTGCAGACCCAGTACTTGGCCACCGCCAGGCCCAACCGCCGTACCAGCGCCTCGGGTTCGTCCCCGGCCAGGGCCAGGTCGGTGCTCTGGGCGAGCCGCATCGCGACGGCGGTGGCCGCCTCGGACTCCACCACCAGGTCGGCGAGCACGTTGCGCATCAGCGGCTGGTCCACCAGCGGCCGGCCGAACGCGCGCCGGTGCAGGGCGTGGTGCACGGCCCGGGTGGCGCCGTAGCGCATGCCGGAGGCGGCGCCGACGGTGCAGTCCAGACGGGTCATGTTGACCATCTCGATGATGGTCGCCACCCCGCGCCCCTCCTCGCCGACCAGCCAGCCGACCGCGCCGTCGTACTCCAGCTCGGCGGAGGCGTTGGACTTGTTGCCGAGCTTGTCCTTGAGCCGCATCAGCTGGAGGCGGTTACGGGTGCCGTCCGGGAGGACGCGCGGCAGCATGAAGCAGCTGAGCCCGCCCGGCGCCTGGGCGAGCGTCAGGAACAGGTCGGACATCGGCGCCGAGGTGAACCACTTGTGGCCGGTCAGCCGGTAGGTGCCGTCCGGGTGCGGGGTCGCGGTGGTGGTGTTGGTGCGGACGTCCGAGCCGCCCTGCTTCTCGGTCATCGACATGCCGGCGATCAGCCCGCGCTTGGTGCGCGGCTCGCGCAGCCCGAAGTCGTACGTGGTGGCGGCCAGCAGCGGCTCCAACTCGCCCGCCAGGGAGGGGTTCGCGCGCAGGGCCGGGACGGCGGCGTAGGTCATCGAGATCGGGCAGGTGTGGCCGGCCTCGACCTGCCCCCAGACGAAGAACTTGGCGGCCCGGGCGGAGTGGGCGCCGGGCCGCTCGTCCCGCCAGGGCGCGGCGTGCAGGCCGTGGGAGACGGCGGTGCGCATCAGCTCGTGCCAGGCCGGGTGGAACTCGACCTCGTCGACGCGGTGGCCGAAGCGGTCGTGGGTGCGCAGGACGGGCGGGTTCTCGTTGGCCAGCCGGCCCCACTCGGCGGCCTGCTCGGAGCCGGCCAGGCGGCCGAGCTCGTGCAGCTCGGCCTCGGCCCAGCCGGCGCCGGCCCGGTGCAGGGCGGCGAGCAGGGTCGGATCGGCGGCGGTGTCGTGTCCGTACGGCAGGGGCACCTGGTTGGTGACCTCATGCGTCGCTGTCATCGCGTCCTCCCAGGGCACGCAGAGTGAAGGAGACCAGGGCGGGGACCACGTCGGTGGTGCCCGCCGGCTTCGTGGGCGCGGCCGTCCGTGCGGGCGCGGCCGTTGCCTCAGGCGCGGGCGCGGGCGCGGCCGCGAGCGGGCCGGCCAGCGCCTCGCCGACCGCACCGACCAGCGCGGCGGCGGTCAGCACCGGGTCCTGCTCGGGGAGTTCGCCGCTCGCCACGGCGGCGGCGATCTCGGTGGCGATCACGTCCCGGAACGCCCGGCGGAACACCAGGCGCTCGCTGTCCACGACCGCGTCGGCCGGCTCGACCAGCAGCGCGTACGCCAGCCGGGGCGCGCGCAGGGCGCGGGCGGCGAAGGTCTCGACGACCGCGGCGATCCGCTGCCGCGGGCCCTCCCGGAGGGCGACGGCCGCGTTGACGGCCGCCATCTCGTGGGTGACCACCCGGCGGAACAGCTGCACGGACAGCTCGGCCTTGTTGGCGAAGTGCTGGTAGAGGCTTCCGGTGGCGATCCCGGCGCGGTCCGCCACGGCGGCCATCGTGCAGCCGCCGTAGCCGCGTTCGGCGAGCAGCAGGACGGCCGCCTGCAGCACGGCCTCGCGCTGGGTGTCCAGCCGGGCTTGGACGGCGGGCGTGCGTCGGTAGGCCATGAAAGCATTGAAGCACTGATTCAGTGCTTCGGTGAGGGGTCGGCCCCGCCAGATGCGCGAGGAGGCCGCCCCCGGCTGGGGACGGCCTCCTCCAAGGCGTCACACGGTGTCACGGCCTGCCGGTTACAGCGGGTGGCGCGCTACAGCGGGTGGCGCTGCGACTCCAGCTTCAGGCCCTCCTCGTCGAGCGGGCCGAACGGCGGGATCTGCTGCTTCTTGCCGAGCGAGCGGGCGGCGTCCTGGTCGCCCAGGCCGGCCCACTCCAGCACCTTGGCGGTCGCCTCCGCCGACTGCGCGGCCGGCAGCTGGCCGATGTTGGAGCCGTGGTTGCCGCCCGGCACGGTGTAGACGTAGCTGTCGTCACTGCCCCGGCCGAGCTTGAACGGCTTGGCGCCCCACGGGTCGTTGCCGCCGTAGACGTAGATGATCCGCTCGGCGTCGTGCTTCACCCAGCGGTCGATGTCCCGCATCGCGTTCGGGTTGAAGGAGATCGGGATCTCCTTCGGCACGTACGACCGGGCCGAGTACAGCTCCTTGTAGTCGTAGTGCAGCACGCCCTTGAGGTGCGAGACGTCGAAGAACGGCGCACCCAGCTCGGTCGCGGCCTGGTAGTAGTACGCGGTGTACTTCGCCAGCGACTGGTCGCTGTTGCCGGTGATGCCGGACTGCGAGTCGAACCACGCGTACAGCGCGTCGTCGGTCGCGGTGGCCGCGGCCGGGACCTTGGCGCAGTCCGCCTCGGTGCTGTACTGCCAGAACGCCCAGACCACGTCGAGCACGCCCGCCTCGTACGCCCGGTCCGGCGTGCCGAGGGTGTTGAAGGTCGAGCCGGCGGCCTTGTTGTCGGCCACGTAGCGGGTCTCCAGGCGGTCGCGGCGCACCAGCAGCTCGCGCTGGGCGGCGTTCAGCGCGGCCCGGCACTCGGGGGTGCCGACGGTACGGAAGAAGTTGGTGTAGGCCGCGTAGTCGTTGACGTCGGTGTTGTTCGGCGCCACGTACGCGATCGTGCCCGCGACGTCGTCCGGGTAGAAGCGGCGGAAGTAGGTGGAGGACATGCCGCCCTTGCTGGCGCCGGTGGAGAGCCACTCCTGCTGGTAGATCCGCTTGAGCGCGGTCACCAGCCGGTGCGAGTCGGCGGCCTGCTGGCGGATGCCGGCCTTGGACCAGTCCGCCGGCTCGGGGCGCGACGGGGTGAAGTACCGGTACTCGATGGACACCTGGTTGCCGTCCACCAGCCGGGTCGGCTCGGTGCGGGACGGGTTGGTGCCCAACGTGTAGCCGTTGGTGTAGAAGACGGTCGGGCGGTCGTAGCCCCGGTGCAGCACGCTGAAGCGCTGCTGGAAGGTGCCCAGCCAGGGGCGGAAGTGGTCGATCGGCTGGGTGTAGGTGAGCAGGAAGTAGCGGTGGCCGGTGGTGGTCGGCTTCTCCTCGGTGATCGTCACCCCGGGGATCGCCGCCAGCCGGTCCTTGATGTCGGCATTCGGGTCGTCGGCGGGGCTCCGGCCGTGGGCGGCCCCGGCGGCGTCGGCGCCCTGGGCACCGGCGGCCAGCGCCGGGGTCGCCAGGCCGCCGAGCGCGAGCAGCGGTATCAGCAGGACGGAAACCAGCAGCCTTCGCAGCGTGGTGGTCATCAACTCTCCATTGGTCACACGGATATGACTGCCGCCCTGTCGGGACGACAGCGCGGCGCGGGTGGTGCGGCGGCCGCCCGGTGGACGGCCGAATGGGCCACCCGCCGTTCGCGGGTGGCCCATCGGGGATCGGTGCTGGTCAGCGGGGTCGCCCCGGTTCCGTCACGTCGTGACGGTCGAGCGCGGGGTGGCGGTCAGGTCAGGTCGGGTCAGGGCCGTCCCGACGGTCAGGTCAGGGCCTTCGCGACGGTCGAGTCAGGGCCGTCCCGACGGTCGAGTCAGGGCCGTCCCGACGGTCGAGTCAGGGCCGGACCAGGGTGCAGCCGGGCAGGGTGAGGTCGAACCGGTTGCCGGCGGCGAAGCAGGCCGGGATGCCGTAGGTCTCCTGGGCGTAGCCGATGCCCTGGTGCACCGTCACCGAGCCGTTCTCGTCGACCTCACACGGGTTGTCGAGGGTGCAGGACTCGCCGTTCTCGTTGATCGTGTTGTTGACCGCGACCACCTGCCCGGTGTTCGCGTCCACCACCGGCGAGCCGGAGGTGCCGCCGATCACGTTGCAGCCGGAGGTGTAGCGGACCGAGTCCTTGAAGGTCCAGTCGGCCTCGTTCAACTGGTAGGCGAAGCCGTCGATCGAGCAGGAGTAGATCTTCTTCCAGTAACCCGAGACGACCTTGATCGAGGTGCCCTGCGTGGGGTGGGCGGCGGAGATGGTCAGCGGGGCGATCCCGTACCGGGACTGGATCGAGGCGTAGCTGGTGTTCAGCTGGTAGATCGACACGTCGGTGTCGGTCATGGCGCCGTAGACCACCTTGGTCGCGCGCAGGGTGCCGAGCCCGCTGCCGCTGGAGCTGAGGAGGGTGAAGGTCCGGCTGGAGGGCTGGTTGAGGATCACCTCACCGGGGCCGGGCATGCCGGACTCCAGGCAGTGGCCGTTGGACAGGACGAGGGCCGGGTCGCTCGCGGCCGAGCCTGGCATCCGGACCAGCGAACCGGAACAGTTGTTGAGCGCCACCGTCCCGGCGAAGTTGACGGCGCGGGGGGCCGCCTTGGTGTCGGTGACCTGGGCCTGGTCGCTCAGGGACTGGCCGTCCCGGGCCGCGACGGACACGGCGGCGGGGGCCTCCGCGGTGGCGGCCTGGGCCGGGAGGGCGCCGGCGAGGGCGGTTGCTCCGGCGACCAGGACGGTGGCGAGCATGCCTATGAGCGGCTTCTTCATGAGAGACCTCTCGGTGTGGGGGTGCACCAAAGCTGTCGCGGACATGACTCACTGTCAAGAGTCAAGACGACACCAAGAAAGCACTTCGGCCGCAATGGCTCGTTCGCGCGGTGGCGGCGGTGCGCCGGCCCCTCCCTTCGCACCGCCGATCGCGTCAACCCGCCCCACGGCCCCCGTCCGCCACGTACTGTGGCGACATCGGACGGGTGACCACAGGGGGCAGGAGTGACTACCGAGTACCGCAGCGACGCGCCGTCGGAGCCCACGGGGGCGGGTGGGCGGTTGCTCGCCGTGAGCGACCTGCACATCTCCTACCAGGAGAACCGCGACCTCGTGGAGAAGCTCCGGCCCACCAGCCCCGACGACTGGCTGCTCGTCGCCGGAGACGTCGCCGAGCTCACCACCAGCATCGAGTGGGCGCTCGGGCTACTCGCCGAACGCTTCGCCCGCGTGGTGTGGGCCCCCGGCAACCACGAGCTGTGGACCCACCCCGAGGACCCGGTGCAGCTGCGCGGCGTGGCCCGCTACGACCACCTGGTCGACCTCTGCCGGAGCCTCGGCGTGCTGACCCCCGAGGACCCGTACCCGCTCTGGCAGGGCGCCGGCGGACCGGTCCGCATCGCCCCGCTCTTCCTCCTGTACGACTACTCCTTCCGCGCGCCGGGCACGACCACCAAGGAGGAGTCCCTGGCGGCCGCCTACGAGAGCGGCATCGTCTGCGCGGACGAGCGGATGCTCCACCCGGACCCGTTCCCGGACCGCGACTCCTGGTGCCGCGAGCGCGTCCGGCTGACCGAGCAGCGGCTGGCGGCCTGCGACCCGGACGTACCGCTCGTCCTGGTCAACCACTACCCGCTGGTCCGCCACCCGACCGAGATCCTCTGGTACCCCGAGTTCGCCCAGTGGTGCGGCACCGAACTGACCGCGGACTGGCACCGCCGCTTCAACACCGCGGCGATGATCTACGGCCATCTGCACATCCCCCGCAAGACCAGCTACGACGGTGTCCCGTTCGAGGAGGTCTCGCTCGGCTACCCGCGCGAGTGGCGCAAGCGCGGGCTGCCGGAGCCGCTGCTGCGCGAGGTCTTCCCGCAGGCGTAGGTGCGCCCTGCCCCGCCGCCTGACCGTCCGGCGGCGGGGCAGGGCGATCGCCGAGGGGTCAGGCCTCCCCCGCCTTCTCCCCCGCCTTCTCCTGCGCCTCCTCGAAGGTCGCCGACGCCTCCGGCCGGGCGAGCGTGACCACCAGGTCGCCGTCGCTCACCTCCGCGATCAGCGTGTCGCCCTCCTGCACCGTGCCGTCCAGCAGCAGGTTGGACACCCGGTTGTCCAGCTCCGACTGGATCGTCCGGCGCAGCGGCCGGGCCCCGAACTCCGGCTGGTACCCGCGGTTGACCAGCCACTCCTTGGCCGCCTCGGTGACCTCCAACCGCACGTCCTGCGCCTTGAGCCGGCGCCGGCTGCGCTCCAGCAGCAGGTCGACCACCGACAGCAGGTCCTTCCGGGTGAGCGCGTGGAAGACGATCACCTCGTCGATCCGGTTCAGGAACTCCGGCCGGAACTGCTGGCGCAGGTCGCGCATCAGGTCGTCGCGGATCTCGTCCACGTTCCCGGCGTGGTCGAGGATGCGCTGCGAGCCGATGTTGCTGGTCATGATCACCACGGTGTTGCGGAAGTCGACCGTCCGCCCCTGGGCGTCGGTCAGCCGCCCGTCGTCCAGCACCTGGAGCAGCAGGTTGAAGACGTCCGGGTGCGCCTTCTCCACCTCGTCGAAGAGCAGCACGCTGTACGGCTTGCGGCGGACGGCCTCGGTCAGCTGCCCGGCCTCGTCGTAGCCGACGTACCCGGGCGGGGAGCCGACCAGCCGGGAGACGGTGTGCTTCTCCTGGAACTCGCTCATGTCGAAGCGGATCATCCGGTCCGGGTCGCCGAACAGCAGCGCCGCCAGCGCCTTCGCCAGCTCGGTCTTGCCCACGCCGGTCGGCCCGAGGAAGAGGAAGGAGCCGGTCGGCCGGTCCGGGTCGCCCATCCCGGCCCGGCCGCGGCGCACCGCCTGGGCGACCGCGGTGACCGCCTCGTCCTGGCCGATCACCTTCTCGTGCAGGTGCTCCTCCAGCTTGAGCAGCCGCTCCCGCTCGGTCGCGTTCAACTCCGCGACCGGGATGCCGGTCCGGGACGACAGCACCTGCGCGATGTCGTCGGCGGTCACGTCGACGACCTCCTCGCGGGACTCGGCGACGGCCGCCAGCTCGTCCTCGGTCTGCCGCAGCTCGGCCTTCAGGTTGGCCGCCCGCACGAACTCCTCGTCCGCGACGGCCTCGTCCAACTCCCGCTTCAGCTTGGTGATCCGGTCCTGCACCCCGGTCGCCTCGGTCGAGCCGCTCAGGCTGCGCAGCCGCACCCGGGCGCCGGCCTGGTCCAGCAGGTCGATCGCCTTGTCCGGCAGGAAGCGGTCGCTGACGTACCGGTCGGACAGCGTCGCCGCCGCGTCCAGCGCCTCGTCGGTGAACCGCACCTGGTGGTGCGCCTCGTACGCGTCCCGCAGCCCCCGCAGGATCTCGATCGTCTCCTCGACGCTCGGCTCGGGCACCAGCACCGGCTGGAAGCGGCGCTCCAGCGCGGCGTCCTTCTCCACGTGCTTGCGGTACTCGTCCAGCGTCGTCGCGCCGACCACGCTCAGTTCGCCGCGTGCCAGCGCCGGCTTGAGGATGTTGCCGGCGTCCATCGACCCCTCGCCGCCGGAACCCGCGCCGACCACGGTGTGCAGCTCGTCCAGAAACAGGATCACGCTCTTCTCGGCCGCCGTGACCTCGTCGATCACCTTCTTCAGCCGCTCCTCGAACTCGCCCCGGTACTTGGAGCCGGCCACCAGGGCGGTCAGGTCGAGGGTGACGACCCGCTTGTCCCGCAGGCTCTGCGGCACGTCCCCGGAGACGATCCGCTGCGCCAGCCCCTCCACGATCGCGGTCTTGCCGACACCCGGCTCGCCGATCAGCACCGGGTTGTTCTTGGTCCGGCGGGAGAGGATCTCGACGGTCTGCTCGATCTCCTCGGCCCGCCCGACCACCGGGTCCAGCCGGCCCGAGCGCGCCGCCTCGGTGAGGTCCAGCCCGTACTCGTCCAGCGTCGGCGTCTCGCTCGGGTGCGCGCCCGTGCTGCTGCGCTCGCCGCCGACGCCGCGCCCCTCCAGCACCGTCTTCAGCGCCTCCTGCGAGGGCGCCGCGTTGCGCAGCGCCGTCCCCGCCCCGGACCGCTCCTGGTCCAGCAGCGCGCCGAGGATGTGCTCCGGCCCGATGTACGAGGCCCCGGCCGCCTGCGAACGGGCGTGCGCCGCCAGCAGCGCACGCTTGGCCGACGGCGTCAGCGCGGGCTGCCCGCCGTCCACCGCCGCCGGGTCCCCGGACGGCAGCGACCGCTCCAGGTCACCGGCCAGCTGGTCCGGGTCGATCCCCGCCCGCTCCAGCATCCGGCGCGACGGCTCCACCCGGGTGGCCGCCCAGGCCAGGTGCCCGGTGTCGAGGTCGCTGGTCCCGTCCTCGCCGGCCCGGTGCGCGGCCAGCCCCAGCAGCTCCTGCGAGGACTCGCTCAGCAACCGCCCGATCGGCACCCGCTGCACGGCGGGCGGGGAGGCCATCGGACTCATCCCGAAGAAGCGGCTGAGTAGATCGGAGAACGGATCGCTCGATCCGAACGGGGGCATGGTCACGGAGGATCACCTCTCCCAAGCGGTGTGCAGCCACCCAAACACAGCCCGCCCCACCCCGCCTCCCGAGCCCCGCCCCCTCCCGCCCCCTGACGGCACCCCCCAACTCCCCCGCCCCGTCGGCCGCACCGACGGAGCGGCCCGGGAAACGACGGAGGGGCGGGGGGGGGGGGGGGGGGGGCGGGGGGGGGGAGGAGGAGGGGGGGGGGGGGGGGGGGGGGTTGGGCAGAAGACACGCTTGTCTTGGAGATGGGGAGCTGCTACCTGGGCGCGAACG
>NZ_JBWKEQ010000001.1:117093-140698 GCF_056435365.1 Kitasatospora sp. NPDC043949
TGAGACAAAACAGAAGGACCACCAAGGAAAAAAAGGGGGACCCGTCCCCGGGAGCCCTCCCCCCCGCCCCCGGCCCTCCGAACGGTGGTGGGCGCGGACGGTTTCGAACCGCCGACATCTGCTTTGTAAGAGCAGCGCTCTACCACTGAGCTACGCGCCCCCTGTCGCGGCCCGGTGGGGGCACGACGACTGCCTAGGGTACCTGGTCCCGGGGGGTGCTGTGGTGCGGGTGGTCGGGGAGTGGGGCGGGTGGGGGTGCCGGTGCGGTGGGGCGATCGGGAAGAATGGGGGTGGATCAGCGGGTCGGAGCAGGGAGCGCGCAGTGACGGTGGCCGGCGGGAGCGGGCGGGGGCGGCGTCGGGCGGGGAGTGCGCTGGCCGACGCACTGGTGGTGCCGGTGGTGCTGGCGGGTGCGCTGGGTGCGCTGGGGCTGGCCTCGGCCGGGACGGGCGGCTGGTGGGGCCGGCGCGGCGGGGAGGGTGTGCGGGCGGACGCCAAGGCGGCCCGGGACGCCGCGCAGGAGGCGTTCTACGAGCTGGACTCGACGCAGCGCGAGGTGCAGTTGGCGGTGGAGACCGTCCGGGCGGCCGAGGACGAGGCGACGGCCCGCCGGGCGCTGGCGGACCTGGCGGGGATCACCGGCCGGGTGGACCAGGTCACCGTGAACTACCTGGGCGCGCTGGACGCGTACAACCTGGACGACGAGGCGCTGGACGCCGGCACCGCGGCGCGGGCCCGGCGGCAGTTGGAGGACGTGAAGGGGCAGCTCGGCTCGGCCCGGGCGGAGCTGAACGACTTCCTCCAGCGGCTTCAGCCGACCCTCCAGCGCGCCGAGCAGCAGTTGATGCGGGTCACCCCGGCGGTGGAGCAGGCGAAGCGCGCGCTGCTCCAGGCGAGCAACGCGCTGGACGCGGTGCGCGGCGCCGGGCTGCGGGCGGACGACCTGGCGGCCCGGCTGGCCGAACTGGCGCCGGAGCTCGGGTTGCTGAACGAGGGGCCGGCCCGGCACGGGGTGGCGCCGACGCTGCGGCGCGCGGACGACGTGCGGCAGCGCGCCGAGGCGATCGCGGCCGACGCCGGTCAACTGCCGGAGCGGGCACGGGAGATCGACCGGCGGGTGGCGAGCCTGCGGACCCGGATCCAGGCGCTGGAGACCAAGGCGGAGACGGTCGAGCCGGCGCTGAGCGAACTGCGCCGCCGGTTCAGCGCGGCCTGCTGGCAGGACCTCCAGCGGGTGTCGGAGCAGGTCGCGGAGACCGGGCGGGCGGCGGAGCGCAAGCTCGCCGAGGCCGCCCGGGCACGGGACGAGCAGCGCTGGGCGGACGCGACGGGCGCCATCGGTACGGTGCGCGCGCTGTTGGACACCGCGGACGGGTCGGTGGTCGCGGTGAACGAGCGGCTGCGGCAGCTGAACGAGGTGCAGCACGCCCCGCACCGGGAGGTGGAGCGGGCCCGGTTCGCCCTGCGCGACGCGCAGCGGCTGGCGATGACGGGCCGCAGCGCGCCGGACCCGCGGCACGCCGCCCCGCTGGACGAGGCGGTGGCGCGGCTGGACCGGGCCGTGGCCACCCTGGAGGCGGCCGGCCGGCACCCCGACTACTGGCACTTCCTGACCGAGCTGGCGGGCGTGCGGGAGACGGCGGCGCAGGTGATCGGGCTGATCCGCGGCGATCTGGGCGGGCACCGGTAGCGCCGGTAGTACCGGTAGCGCCGGCCGGGCAGGACACCGGCAGCACCCACCGATAGGACACCGGTAGGGCGCCGGCAGGGCACCGCCTGGGTACCCTGCCGGTATGCCACGCTA
Source organism: Kitasatospora sp. NPDC043949 (assembly GCF_056435365.1). Taxonomy (NCBI): domain Bacteria; kingdom Bacillati; phylum Actinomycetota; class Actinomycetes; order Kitasatosporales; family Streptomycetaceae; genus Kitasatospora; species Kitasatospora sp. NPDC043949. The sequence continues at coordinate 118,898 of NZ_JBWKEQ010000001.1, forward strand.
CGACTTCCGCTGCCGCTCCTGCGGCGCCACCTTCGAACTCCGCCGCCCGATGGCGCAGGCCGGCGCCCCCGCCGTCTGCCCGCAGGGCCACGAGGACACCGTGAAGCTGCTGTCCGCCATCGCCGTCACCGGCTCCGCTTCGGGCGGCGCCCCGCGCCAGGCCCCCTCCGGCAACGGTGGTGGCGGAGGGGGCTGTTGCGGCGGCGGCTGCTGCGGCTGACCGCTCCCGCTTCCGCTCAGGAAGCGACGACGGGGGCGGTGGGGGCGGCGGGGGCGACGGAAGCGGCGGCCACCCGGGCGAGGAACCGTCGGACGATCTCCTCCCCCGCCGCCACCCCCACCTCGTCGAGGGCGGTGACGCCGGGGGCGGTCCAGCCGCCGTCGGCGAGTTCGCCGTGCCCGGGCCGCCAGGCGGCGTCGGCGGCGAGCAGCAGGTCGGCGTCGAGCAGCGAGTCACCGGCCGCGAGCACGGTGCTCGCGCCGGTGCGCCGGACGGCTTCGGCGAGGGCGGCGCTCTTGCTGAGCGGCGCGGGGACGGCGTAGACCTTGCGGCCCTGGAGCGAGACCGTCCAGCCGCGTTCGGCGCACCAGCCGGTCAGCTCGTCGAGCCAGCCGACGGGCAGCGCGGCGCGCTCGACGACGAGGTAGGCGAACAGCCCGTCGGCGACGCGGCGCTTGTGCGTCCACTCCGGGTCGGCGCTCAGGGCGAGCTGCCGGACGACCTCCTCCAGCGGGGCCGCACCGGAGGCGAGCCGCGCGGTGATCTCGGTGCGCCAGTCCTGGTCGGGCACGCCGTCGACGAGCAGGTGCCCGCCGTTGCCGCAGATCGCGTACGCGGGGACCCAACCGGGCGTCGGGCCGGGCAGGTTGATCCGCTCGTACTGGGCGAGGGTGCGGGTGGTGGCGGGGACGAACCAGGCCTGCCGGACGAGTTCGGCGAGCAGCGCGGCGGCCTGTTCGGTCATGAACGAGAGCGCCTTGCCGTCGTGCACCTCGACGGAGAGCAGCCGGGGCGCGAGCCGGTCGGGGACGTCCAGGGCGAGGGCCCGGTTGGAGTAGACGAGCGTCCGGTCGAGGTCGCTGGCGACGAGAACATCGGCGTTCATCAGGACTCCTTCACCACAACGGTCCTACCGGAGGCCCCGGTCGCTCCCCGACTGTAGCGGGGGTGGATGAGGCCGACGCAGGAGTACGGCAGGCCGTCCACCTCCTCGACCTCGACGCCGCGCTGGGCGGCGAGCAGCCGGACGTGGTCGAGGTCGGCGCCGGCGCCGCGCCGGGCGAGGACCCGCCAGGGGACGCGGCGCAGCAGCACCCGGGTGGTCTCGCCGACGCCGGGCTTGACCAGGTTGACGCTGTCGATGCCGTACTCGGTGCTGATCCGCTCGACGGCGGCCCAGCCGGCCCAGTCGGGCGCGCGGTCCGGGGCGGTGGACAGCCGGTCGGCGGCGGCGACGGCCTCCGGGCGGACGGCGTCGAAGTGGTCGGCCACGGTGTCGAGGAAGGCGGCGGAGACGTCCGCGCCGGCCAGTTCGGCGTAGTGCTTGGCGCCGTGGAAGTCGTCCGGGCCGATCAGGCCGGGCCGCAGCACGGTGCGCGAGACCAGGCCGGAGACGGTGGAGTTGAGGCAGGCGGAGGGGATCAGGAAGTCGTCCCGGGTGCCGTAGGTGCGCGCGCAGCGGCCGGGGTCGGCGAGGACGGCGAGGTCCGGGTCGAATCCGGTGCCGGCCAGGGCCTCGGCGAGTTCGCGGCTGATCGCGCCCTTGCCGGTCCAGCCGTCGACGAAGACCACGTCGCCGGCGCGGTGGTGGGCGGCCAGGTAGCGCAGGGCTACCGGGTCGATGCCGCGGCCGCGGACGATGGAGACGGCGTAGTGCGGGGTGTCGAGTCCGTGGGCGTGGGCGAGCCAGCGGCGGATCAGGATGCCGACGGGCGTGCCGGCCCGGGCCAGCGAGGCGAGCACCAGGCCGGGGCCGCGCTCGCGCAGCAGGGTCTCGGCGACGGTGCCGGCGGCGAGCGCGATGCGGCGGGCGGAGGCGCGCAGCGCCTGGTGGAACAGCTCCTGGTACTCGGGGCTGGGCTGGTACTCGACCGGCAGCGATTCGGCGTAGTGCGCGCCGCCGTTCTGGACGGCCTCCTCGCGCTCCTCGGTGGGGGCTTCGAGCGGGACGCCGGAGAGGTCCTTGAGCAGCCAGGCCACCTCGTCGGGCCGGTAGGAGGAGAACGCCGGGCCGTACAACGGGGACGGCAGGCGGGGAGGCGTGCTGGACGGCAGCCCGGCCGGCCGGTGGGAGGGCAGCACCGCGAGCACCACCTGGTCGGTGACCTGCCGCAGCTGGCCGAGCAGGGCGCGCTCGCCCTCGCGCAGGGCGGGGGTGTCGGCGACGTCGTCGACCACCAGCACGACCGCGTCGAACCGGCGGGCCGGGTCGCTGCCGGGGGCGACGTTGTAGGCGTAGCGCTCGCGCGAAGCGTCGTCCTGCGGGTCGTCGTGGGCGGGGAAGGCGAGGCGGGTGCGGATGGCGTAGCCGGGGTCGTCCACGGCGAGGACGGGCGAGCGGGTGGTGGTGGAGTAGCGGACGCGGTCGCCGCCCAGCCGGTCGGCGAGTGCGCCGGCCAGCCGCAGCGGGGCGTACATCAGTTCCTCGAAGCCGAGGACCAGCACGCGCCGCGCCGTGGCGGGCAGTGCGTCGGCCAGCTGTGCGGCCAGGCGGGGCAGGGCGGCGTCCAGTCGGACGCGGTCGCGGGCGGTGAACCCGTGCCGGCCGCCGTCGGGGAGCCCGGCGGGCCAGTCCAGGTCGACCCGGGCGAGCGGTGCGGGCGGTCCGGGGGGCGCGGCGGGGGCGGGGGCGGCCTCGGCTATCAGCCGCTCGGCGCGGTCCAGGACGTCCGCGGGCAGCTGGACGGCGCCGCTGGCGGTGGCCACCAGGTCGAGCCGGACGCCGAGTTCGGCGGCGGTGTCGGCGAGCCGGCGGCGGTCGGCGGCGGAGCGCAGGTCGACCAGGGCGACGACGACGTAGTGGTCGCGGGGGTGGCGGGCGTGCAGTTCGCGGATGGTGTTGAGGACCGTGCGGCCGGTCGAGAACTCGTCGTCGACCAGCACCAACGGTCCGTCACCGGTGAGGAGTTCGGGATCGGCGGGGAGCAGCAGGTGCGAGGTGGCGTGCGAGTGCTCCTCCTCGAAGCCGCCGAGTGGGGGCACGCCGGCCACCGGGCGGCGGGTGGAGTGCAGGTACGGGGCGTCGAGGCCGTCGGCGACGCTGTGGCCGAGGCCGGTGGCCGTCTCCGCGTAGCCGAGGACGACGGCCCTCGCGGCGGCCTCGTCGCCGAGCAACTCGCGGACCTGCCGGCCGAGTTCGAGCCCGACGCCGTGGACGACCGCGGGCCGCTGCGGGACGTGCTTGCCGAGCACGGTGGAGACCAGCAGGTGGGCGCGCTTCGGGTTCTGGGAACGCAGGGCCAGGCCCACGAGTTCGGGGAGGCGGTCCGATCCGGTCAGGGCGATGCCGGCCCGGTCGGCGACCCAACGGCCGGTCCACGTCTGCTGTGCTGTCACTGCTGGTCCTGCCTTCGCATGGTGCGGTGGTGCGGTCTTCGGATCGGTCGGATCAGTCGGATCAGTCGGATCGGCCGGATGGGCCGGATGGGTCGGATCGGTGGGGCCGTTCGGGTCAGCCGCGGACAGCCCCCTCAGCCGCGCGCAGCCCCCTCACCCCCCGCACAGGCAGGCCGCGAGCAGCTCCGCGAAGCTCACGTCCTCCCGGGCCACCCCGAACACCTCCGCCCGCAGCAGCACCCGCTCCGCCCAGGCCCGGTGCGGCCGGGCCTCGTTCATCTTGTTGGTGTACGCCGAGCGCAGGACCCCGCCGCCGTCCTGCTCCTGCCGGAGGATGTCCCGGGCGTCGCAGTACTCCTCGTGCGTGACCACCGAGAGGGCGTGCACGGCGGGGACGTGGCTGGGGTGGATGCAGGTCTTGCCGAGCAGGCCGTTGGCCCGGTCGAGCTCGACCTCCCGGATCAGCCCGTCCAGGTCGTGCTCGATGATCCGCCGGCGGACCTCCTCGCCGGAGGCCCGGGCCGTCCCGGGGGCCTCGGCGAACGGCGTGCGGCGCAGCTGCGGCTTGAACATCCGTTCCTGGACCGGGAAGTACTCCCAGACCGGACCGGTGACGGTGTACCCGGTGCCGTCCGCCCGGCCGAGCACGTTGACCACGTCGCCGATCACCGCCGAGACCAGGGCGACGTCGTACGCGGTGAGGTCGGGCGAGCGGCGCAGGCCGTACGCGGAGCAGAGGTCGGTCACGCCGAGGCGGACGGCGAGCACCCGCTCCCGGTGCCCGGCGAGCAGGTCGGCGATGCCGAAGAGCTGCTGGCGCCTGGTCTCCAGGTGGGCGAGTTCGGGTGACTCCAGGACGGGCATGGCGAACAGCCGGCGCCCGGTGGCGGCCTCGGCGGCGGCCAGGGCGGCCAGGTACGCGCCGCCGGTCTCCGTGGTGAACTTCGGCAGGACGAACCCGCTCAGCAGCTCGACGGCCGGCCCGAGCCGCTCGGCCAGGTCGAGGATCTGGGAGGCGGCTCGAACTCTGATGAAGAGCAGGGGGTGGCCTTGTGTGCAGTCGGTGAAATCCCTGACCAGGTCATTCAACTGCTCGACCAGGTTCCGCTCCCCCGCGTCCACCTCGTGGTCGGCGATCGCGTCCTCCAGGCAGAGCACCATCGACACCACGCCCCGAGCAGCCTGTTTGCGGATGTCGGCGGCCAGCGCGGGCCGGGTGGCGGGGCTGTAGAGGGTGCCGCCGAGGGCGGTGGCCAGCACCGCGGCCTCGCTCCGCGCGGTGAACGGCCGGGGCGGTTCGAGGAAGAGGCGACCGCGTACGTCGTCGGCGAGGTGGCCGAAATGGCGCAAGGTGCTCTCCTCAGAGGTTTGACGGCCACCGGTCCGTTGCCGGGGCGTGCGGCGGCGCGGGACGACACCGCGATCCAGCGGTGCGACACCATGGTTAACCGGTCCACGGGGCTCCGTGGTTCCCGGACGGACGCCGGCGGGCCCCCCTCCGCCCGACCCCGGCGGGCCCTTGGACCGCCCATCGTACGGACGGATTCCGGCCGTCCCCGGTTCCTCGGCACTGAACTCCCGGAACATCGCCGTCCAGATCACCGATCACCGGTCGAGCACCGGCAAACCCCCGGCAAGCGCAAGTCTTGGCAAAGTTCGACCCGGTTCCGACGGTCCCGGTCACGTTGTCCGAAGGGGTGGCGAACGGGCAGGATGGTCGGCTATGACGCACGTGATGGCCAAGGGCGCCAACATCGCACTGCCGGCTGCGGCGGTCCGCGCCGTGCTGCGCTGGAGCGCCACGCCCGGTGCGCCGGACGTGGACGCGTCCGCGCTGCTGCTCGGCGCCACCGGCAAGGTCCGTTCGGATGCCGACTTCGTCTTCTACAACCAGCCGCGACACCCCTCCGGCCTGGTGCGCCACCTGCCCAAGCAGCAGACCTCCGGCGGCGCCGAGATCATCGACACGATCGAGGTCGAACTCGCCAAGCTGCCCGCCGACGTCGACCGGGTGGTGCTGGCCGGCTCCTCCGAGGGCGGCTCCTTCCGCACGGTGCCCGGGCTGCGCCTGCTGCTCTTCGACGCCACGGCCGGGGACGGCACGCCCGCACTCGCCGAGTTCGCGATCTCCGACGGCGAGAACGTCACCGCCCTGGTCGCGGGCGAGCTGTACCGGCGCTCCGGCGCCTGGAAGTTCCGGGCGATCGGCCAGGGCTACACCTCCGGCCTGATCGGCCTGGCCACCGACTTCGGCATCACCGTCGACGACGAGGCGGAGGCCGACGCGGCCCCGGCGGCGGCCTCGACGGCCACCCCCACCGCCGCCGTCGACCCGCGCAGCACCCCGCTGCCCGCCCCGCGCCCGACCGCCCCGCCCGAGCCCGGCACCTTCACCCTGGCCCCGGCCGTCCCGCAGCCGTCGGCCACCCCCCAGGGCCGGCCCCAGCAGCCCGCCGCGGCCGCCCCGGGCACGGTGCCGCCCCCGCCGACCGCCCCGCCCACCGTTCCCCCGGCCGCGCCGCCGGCTCCGACCGCACCCCCGGCCCACCAGCCCGGCACCGGGTACGGCTACCCGCAGCAGCCACAGCCCCAGCAGCCGCCCGGCACCGGCTACGGCTATCCGCAGCAGCAGCCCGGTACCGGCTACGGGTACCCGCAACCCACTCCCCAGCCGTACCCGCAGCAGCAGGGCACCGGCTACGGCTACCCGCACCAGCAGCAGCCCGCCCCGCAGCAGCACCCCGGCAGCTACGGCTACCCGCACGCCGGCACCGGCCAGCAGCCGCCGGCCCAGGCCCCCGCGCAACCACCGGCCCAGGCCTCGGCCCAGCCGCCCACCGGCGAGGAGTTCGCCCTGCCGCCGCAGGGCCCGCAGTTCCAGCCCCGCTGACCGGCCTGCTCAGGGCACCACCGCCGCCCGGCTCCGACCAGACCGGGCAGGGCCGAGGCCGGGCGGGGTCGAGGCCGGGCGGGGCCTAGTCGGAACCGCCCTGGCTCTTGTACCCGCGCTGCCACTGCATCCCGAACCCGTACAGCCGGTCGATGTCCGCCTGGAACCCGTTGACGTACCGCACCTCACGGCGCACCGTCAGCTGGTTGTCCCCCGCGTTCTCGATCAGCACCACCGCGCACGAGCGCGCCGCCCGGGCCCGTTCGTCCAGCTTGATCTCGATCCGCGGCCCGGTCTGCGGCACGATCGTCACCACCGCGTGGGACTGCTCGAAGGCCGGCGTGCCGTCGTAGATGTAGACGAAGATCAGCAGCCGTTTGAACTTGTCCTTCTTCTCCAGGTTGACGTACATCGTCTCGCCGGACGGCGCCCCGTACTGGTCGTCGCCGCTGAGCTTGATGTACGGCGGTTGCCGGAGGTCGCCGAAGTAGCCGCCGAGCGGCTGCACCACACCGCTGCTCCCGTCGGACAGTTCGTACATGCACGCCAGGTCGAGGTCGACGTTGACCTGCTCGTTCTGCACCGAGTCCGGCTCCAGCGGGCGCAGGATGCGGGGGCTGAAGAGGCGCTTGGCGCGTTCCCGGGCACTCGGCCGGACGGCCCCGGAGCGGGTGGTCCAGTGCAGGTTGACGTAGAGGTAGCCGGTGGTGGCCGCGGACCCGGTGATCGCGTGCTGCGGGGTCGACTTGGTGAGTATGACCTTGTGCTGACCGCCCGGGTTGTCGAAGGTGTAGTTCCGCTCCCCGCGCAGGTACTCCCAGATCGAGACCATCCCGCCCTCTCCCCCTGCTCCCGTCAGGCGATCTGACGGTTCGCCGCTCCATGATCGGGCATCAGCCCGGCCCTCGGATACCCAAACCTTCCCCTCCCCTACCCCGTCGGGCCCCCCGGCGCTCACCGCCGGGTCGACGAGTGGAGCGGCCGGCGGGTCGATTGGCGGGAGGAAGCCCCCCTCCCGTAACATGCCGCCCCTTCGGACGCGATATCGTCTAGCCGCACAGGTGTCCCGTCCGCCCCTGCGCGGGTGCGGCGGGTACGCCGTGCGGCGACGAACGAACCGTCAGGCGCGACCCGAGTACCGGGAGCTGACCGCCTGTGTCGCTCTGTGAACCCGTCCCCTGCGGAAACCCGAGGCCCGACCCGCAATGAACCTGACCTCCATACAGCTGGTCTGGACCGTCGTCGGCGGCGCAGCCCTGCTGTTCGTCGCCGTCCTGCTGGCGACGCTGCGTTTCAAGAACACGAAGAAGGAAGAGGCCGGCGACTCCTGGGAGCGCAGCGAGGAGCGTCGCCGGCGCAAGGAGATGATCTACGGCATCTCCTCCTACACGCTGCTGTTCTGCTGCGCCGGTGTCGCGGCCGCGCTGTCCTTCCACGGCCTGGTGGGCTTCGGCAAGGAGAACCTGGGGCTGTCCGGCGGCTGGGAGTACCTCGTCCCGTTCGGCCTCGACGGCGCCGCGATGTTCTGCTCGGTGCTCGCCGTCCGCGAGGCCAGCCACGGTGACGCCGCGCTCGGCTCCCGCCTGCTGGTCTGGGTGTTCGCGATCGCCTCGGCCTGGTTCAACTGGGTGCACGCGCCGCGCGGCGTGTCGCACGATGGCGCCCCGCAGTTCTTCTCCGGCATGTCGATCTCGGCGGCGATCCTGTTCGACCGCGCGCTGAAGCAGACCCGCAAGGCCGCGCTGCGCGAGCAGGGGCTCGTGCCGCGCCCGCTGCCGCAGATCCGGATCGTCCGCTGGCTGCGCGCCCCGCGCGAGACCTACGCGGCCTGGTCGCTGATGCTGCTGGAGAACGTCCGCAGTCTGGACGAGGCGGTCGAGGAGGTGCGCGAGGAGCGCCAGGCCAAGCTGGACGCCAAGGTGCGGGCCCGCACGGCCGACCGCCGTGAGCGGGCCGAGCTGAAGGCCATCTCCCGCCAGGGCGGCATGCTCGCCCGGGCCCGCGGCGGCCGCCAGGTGCCCGCGCTCACTGCTGCCGGCGACGGCCAGACCGCTACGGAGCCTGCCCTAGCCGCCGAGTCGGACACCGCCTCCTCGCACCAGGCCGCCTCGGGCCCGCTGGAGCCGGCCGCGCTGGACGCCGGCCGCCGCCCGCGTGCCGCCGTCGGCTCGTCGTACGCGCCGTCCTCCTCGGCGTCCTCCTCGTCCTACTCCTCGTCCTCGTCCGCCGGATCGGCCTCGGGCTCGTCCTACCGCAGCTCGACCATCGACCTGACGGCCGACGACGACACCCTGTCGATGCCCAAGCTGGACTCGCTGGAGCGCAAGCTGCGCGCGATCGAGCAGCAGCTCGGCTGAACGGGCGCACCGCGACGCGAAACGGCCGCCCCCGGATTCCCGGAGGCGGCCGTTTCGCGTACCCGGCGGGCTATTCGCCGGTACCCGTACTCACCAGTTCCGGTTCGTCCCGCGCGGCCTCGCGCCGGTTGCGCAGGATCGACGAGCCGAGCGCCAGCCCGATGAAGGCGACGCCGATCAGGCCGGTGACGATCTCCGGGATGTGGTATTTGATCCCGACCAGCAGGATCACCGAGAGCGCGCCGATCGCGTAGTGCGCGCCGTGCTCCAGGTAGACGTAGTCGTCCAGGGTGCCCTTGCGGACCAGGAAGACGGTCAGCGAGCGGATGTACATCGCGCCGATGCCCAGGCCCAGGGTGATCTGGAAGATGTCGCTGGAGATGGCGAACGCGCCGACCACGCCGTCGAAGGAGAACGAGGCGTCCAGGACCTCCAGGTAGAGGAAGAGGAAGAACGCGGCCTTGCCGCCGACCTGGAGGATCGACTTGCCGGACTTCTCGGCCTCCTCCTCGCGCTCGGCGTCCTCCTCCAGACCCGATTCGAAGATCGAGGAGAGGCCGCCGACCACGAGATAGGTGATCAGGCCGAGGACACCGGCGAGCAGAACGGTTTCAGCGTGCTCCCCGGCGAAGAAGTTGGAGGCCAGCACCAGCACGACCAGCGCGACGACGCTGGAGAAGGCGTCCAGCTTGCCGACCTTCTCCAGCGGGCGCTCGATCCAGCCCAGCCAGTTGTGCTCCTTCTCGTCGTCGAACACGAAGTCGAGGAAGATCATGAGCAGGAAGACGCCGCCGAAGGCCGCGATGGCGGGGTTGGCCGCCTCCAGGTACTGACCGTAGGTCAGGCCGGCGTGCGTCTTGTCGGAGTGCAGCGCGAGGTCGACGACCGTCGCGGGGTTGAGCTTCGCGGTGAGGCCGACCACCAGCAGCGGGAAGACCAGCCGCATGCCGAAGACGGCGATGAGCACGCCGACGGTCAGGAAGATCTTCTGCCAGTACGGGTTCATCCGCTTCAACACCGTGGCGTTGACCACCGCGTTGTCGAACGACAGGGAGATCTCCAGGATGGAGAGGATCAGCACGATGCCGAATCCTTGGGCCCCCCAGAGCAGTCCGGCCGCGATCAGGCCTAGGACGGTGATCGCGAACGACCAGCCGAAAGTGCGGAGGAACACGGGACTTGGTTACCTTTCGGGTTTCGGGCCGTGCCGGGGGCGGCCTCGTCCCGAGACGCCCTGACCGGGCCGGGCCCGGTCAGGTCACCCCCGCACTGCCTTCTGTTCTCATGATCGTAGGTTGGGTGCGATTGTTCTGATTTTCGCCTTTTCGCCCTTACTGTACGTTTACGCCGAAATCGAGGGCGATGCCGCGCAGGCCGGAGGCGTAGCCCTGGCCCACCGCGCGGAACTTCCACTCGCCCGCGTAGCGGTACAGCTCGCCGAAGATCATCGCGGTCTCGCTGGACGCGTCCTCGGACAGGTCGTAACGGGCGATCTCCTCGCCGTCGAGGGAGTTGGCGACCCGGATGTAGGCGTTGCGGACCTGCCCGAAGTTCTGCAGCCGCGCCTCGGCGTCGTAGATCGACACCGCGAACACCACCTTGTCCGCCTGCGCCGGAACCAGCTCCAGGTTGACCAGGACCACCTCGTCGTCGCCGTCGTCCTCGCCGCCGGTGAGATTGTCACCGGTGTGCTCGACCGAGCCCTCGGGGCTCTTGAGGTTGTTGTAGAAGACGAAGTACTCGTCACCGAGCACCCGGCCGCCACCACAGATCAGGGCGCTCGCATCGAGGTCGAACGGTGCGCCCGTGGTCGAACGGGCGGACCAGCCGAGGCCGATCTGGACCTGCGTCAGGTTCGGCGCGGCCTTGGTGAGCGAGACGTTCCCGCCCTTGGCGAGCGTGACCACCATGACTGTTCTTCCTCCCTTGCCTTCTCCCGGGGCGCGCCTACAAGGTGTAGTCCCCCACGGCCCGGGCCGGCCCCGTTTGGCCGGCTGAACTTCCTGAACTCACATCCTCGCAGCGCACGGAGCCGACACGAAGCCGGGGCGGCCCCGGACCTCTGGAGGTCCGGGGCCGCCCCGTAGAAGGCTCCCGCGCCGGGCGACCGGCCGTCGTCCGCCGCCGCCCCGCGCCGTCCGGTGTCGTCCGGTCAGACGTTGACGCCGAAGTCCTGGGCGATGCCGCGCAGGCCGGAGGCGTAGCCCTGGCCGATGGCCCGGAACTTCCACTCCGCGCCGTTGCGGTACAGCTCGCCGAAGACCATCGCGGTCTCGGTGGAGGCGTCCTCGGAGAGGTCGTAGCGGGCCAGCTCCGTGTTGTCGGCCTGGTTCACCACGCGGATGAACGCGTTGCGGACCTGGCCGAAGTTCTGCCCGCGGTTCTCGGCGTCGTAGATCGAGACCGGGAAGACGATCTTCTGCACGTCCGCCGGGACGCCGGCCAGGTTGACCTTGATCGCCTCGTCGTCGCCCTCGCCCTCGCCGGTGCGGTTGTCACCGGTGTGCTCGACGGAGCCGTCCGCGCTCTTCAGGTTGTTGAAGAAGACGAAGTTCCCGTCCGAGGCGACCTTGCCCTGCTCGTTGCAGAGCAGCGCGCTGGCGTCCAGGTCGAAGTCCGTCCCGGTGGTGGTCCGGACGTCCCAGCCCAGGCCGACGACCACGGCCGAAAGCCCCGGGGCCTCCTTGGTGAGCGAGACATTGCCGCCCTTGCTCAGGCTGACACCCACTTGTCCTCCAAGAATCGGGAGGCACGCCCTGGTGCCCCCGTGGTGCGGTTCGAGGCGCCGGCCGGCGAGCGGCTCACGTGCCCCACCCGGCCAACGGACCGAGCGTAGTGCGCGGTTCCCGTCCGGACGTGCGAACGGGCCCGGCGCGGCTGTTCGAAGTTCGCGGGGCCGGGCCCGCGGCCACCGCCACGGGCCTCCACGCGGGGCCTCAGAGGGCGCCGAGGGCCTTCAGGTACTCCTGCTCGTCCCGGGCGTCCGGGAGGTCGTTGACGACGCTCCAGCGCACCGTGCCCGCCGTGTCGATCACGAAGGTGCCGCGCACGGGGCAGCCCTTCCGCTCGTCGAGGACGCCGTAGGCGCGGGCGACCTCGCCGTGCGGCCAGAAGTCGGCCAGCAGCGGGAACTCCAGGCCCTCCCGCTCGGCGAAGACGCGCTGGGTGAACTGCGAGTCGCAGGAGACGCCGAGCACCTGGACCCGGTCGTTCTGCAGCTGCGCCAGCTCCCGCTGGATGGCGCCGAGCTCGCCGGTGCAGACGCCGGTGAAGGAGAACGGGTAGAAGACCAGGACGACGTTCCGCTCGCCCCGGAAGTCGGAGAGGCGGACCGCTTCGCCGTGCTGGTTGTTGAGCTCGAAGTCCGGAGCCTCGGTGCCGACCTCGATGGCCATGGACGTGACCTTTCTGACGCGACCGCGCCGCGCGGGCGGCGCGGCCAGCGCCATCCTCGCATCCGTTCGGGCACGTTCCGCCGAATGGATGAGGGCGGCACCCGCGCGCTCCACCGCTTTCGCCCTGGGCGAACGCGTTTCCGGGCCGGCCCCGGGGCGGACGCGACCCCGGGCGACCACGCTCCGTGACGACGAGGGCGACGCCGCCCCCGGTTCCGGACCCGGAAAACGATCGGGCCCCGCCGGAGGGATCCTCCGGCGGGGCCCGGTGCGGGGCCTCAGAGCCCGCTCAGCGCTTGCCGGCCGGCTTGGCCGTGGACTTGGTGGCGAGCCGGGTGGCCGCCCAGTCCTTGGCGACCGCGATCGAGCTGGTCTGGGAGAGACCGGCGGTGCGGGCCGCGTCCGCGATGTCGGACGCCTCGATGTGGCCGTCGCGCCCGGTCTTGGGCGTCAGCAGCCAGATCAGACCGCCTTCGGCCAGGTACTCCAGGGCGTCGACGAGGGAGTCGGTGAGGTCCCCGTCGTCGTCGCGGTGCCACAGCAGGACGGCGTCGGCGACGTCGTCGTAGTCCTCGTCGACGAGATCCGTCCCGGTGAGCTCCTCGATGCCTTCGCGGAGATCCTGGTCAGTGTCGTCGTCGTACCCCAGCTCCTGGATGATCTGGCCCTCTTCGAAGCCGAGACGGGTCGCCGGGTTGGACTTGTCCGCGGGGTCCGCGGTCGCGCTCACGGGAATAACCTCCAGTATTCGGCCCGGCGTCCATGCCGAGGCTGTGGCCGTAGTCCACACGGGCGCGGCGGTTCGCGCAAGTACCCGACCCCCGATCCCCCCCAAAGGTTGACGTGCCACAGCGGGGACACGCCGTTCGATGTGTCGGGAATCACACCGATTTGCCCTTCTCTGCATGAGACAAGGATGCTTCGGGTGGTCCCGGCCCACAGGGCGTACGGATGCCCGAGATACGAACGGCATTCGGGTCCGCGCGTGCGCGGGCGTAGAGTCTCCTGTTGGCCCTCACCCCGGCCGCCCGCCATCGGGCGGACGGGACACCAGGTCGGACCACCTCTGTACGTAGCACCCGGGGGTGTGCGGGGCGGGCGAAGTCGCCCGGACCGCGCACCGCCAGACCGTCCCGCCCACCAGGCGGAACGGTTACCGATCGGTAGAGATGACGGATCTCCGAGCGCGGTAGCACGATGGAGGCGGCGCGACACACCTCAGTTTCGACCGACAGTGAAGGAACAGCGTGGCTTCCGGATCCGATCGCAACCCGATCATCATTGGCGGCCTTCCGAGTCAGGTCCCGGACTTCGATCCCGAGGAGACCGCGGAATGGCTGGAGTCGCTTGACGCGGCCATCGACGAGCGGGGGCGCGAGCGCGCCCGCTACCTGATGCTCCGCCTGATCGAGCGCGCCCGCGAGAAGCGTGTCGCCGTGCCCGAGATGCGCAGCACGGACTACGTCAACACCATCGCGACCAAGGACGAGCCGTTCTTCCCCGGCAACGAGGAGATCGAGCGAAAGATCCTCAACGCGACCCGCTGGAACGCGGCCGTGATGGTCTCCCGGGCACAGCGCCCGGGCATCGGCGTGGGCGGGCACATCGCCACCTTCGCCTCCTCCGCGTCGCTGTACGACGTCGGCTTCAACTACTTCTTCCGCGGCAAGGACGCCGAGGGCGAGTCCGGCGACCAGATCTTCTTCCAGGGCCACGCCTCCCCCGGCATCTACGCCCGCGCGTTCCTGCTGGACCGACTGTCCGAGCAGCAGCTCGACGCGTTCCGCCAGGAGAAGTCGAAGGCCCCGTACGGCCTCTCCAGCTACCCGCACCCGCGGCTGATGCCGGACTTCTGGGAGTTCCCGACCGTGTCCATGGGCCTCGGCCCGCTCGGCGCGATCTACCAGGCCCGGATGAACCGCTACCTGGAGCACCGCGGGATCAAGGACACCTCCGACTCGCACGTCTACGCCTTCCTCGGCGACGGCGAGATGGACGAGCCGGAGTCGCTGGGCCAGCTGTCGCTGGCCTCGCGCGAGGGCCTCGACAACCTGACCTTCGTGGTCAACTGCAACCTGCAGCGCCTGGACGGCCCGGTCCGCGGCAACGGCAAGATCATCCAGGAGCTGGAGTCCCAGTTCCGGGGCGCCGGCTGGAACGTGATCAAGCTGGTCTGGGACCGCAGCTGGGACCCGCTGCTCGCGCAGGACCGCGACGGCGTCCTGGTCAACAAGCTGAACACCACGGTGGACGGCCAGTTCCAGACCTACGCCACCGAGACCGGTCAGTACATCCGCGAGCACTTCTTCGGCAGCGACCTGCGCCTGCGCAAGATGGTCGAGAGCATGACCGACCAGCAGGTCCAGCACCTGGGTCGCGGCGGCCACGACCACAAGAAGATCTACGCGGCGTTCAAGGCGGCCCGCGAGCACAAGGGCCAGCCGACGGTCATCCTCGCCCAGACGGTCAAGGGCTGGACGCTCGGCCCCAACTTCGAGGGCCGCAACGCCACCCACCAGATGAAGAAGCTGACGGTCGAGGACCTGAAGCGCTTCCGCGACCGGCTGCACCTGCCGATCACCGACAAGCAGCTGGACGAGGGCTACCCGCCCTACTACCACCCGGGCCGCGGCTCGGAAGAGATCCAGTACATGCACGACCGCCGCAGCGAGCTGGGCGGCTACGTGCCGACCCGCAAGGTGCGCCCGCGTCAGCTGGAACTGCCCGGCGACGACGCGTACAAGGCGGTCAAGAAGGGCTCCGGCAACCAGACCATCGCCACCACCATGGCGTTCGTCCGGGTGCTCAAGGACCTCATGCGGGACAAGGGCATCGGCAACCGCTTCGTGCCGATCGCGCCCGACGAGTACCGCACCTTCGGCATGGACTCGCTCTTCCCGTCGGCGAAGATCTACAACCCGCTCGGCCAGACCTACGAGTCGGTCGACCGCGACCTGCTGCTGGCCTACAAGGAGTCGCCGACCGGCCAGATGCTGCACGACGGCATCTCCGAGGCCGGCTGCACCGCCTCGCTGATCGCCGCCGGCTCCTCCTACGCCACCCACGGCGAGCCGCTGATCCCGGTGTACGTCTTCTACTCGATGTTCGGGTTCCAGCGCACCGGCGACCAGTTCTGGCAGATGGCCGACCAGCTGGCCCGCGGCTTCGTCATCGGCGCCACCGCCGGCCGTACCACGCTGACCGGCGAGGGCCTCCAGCACGCCGACGGCCACTCGCAGCTGCTGGCCTCGACCAACCCCGGCGTCGTCGCGTACGACCCGGCGTACGGCTTCGAGATCGCGCACATCGTCCAGGACGGTCTGCGGCGGATGTACGGCACCAGTGCCGAGCACCCGCACGGCGAGGACGTGTTCTACTACATGACCGTCTACAACGAGCCGATCAAGATGCCGGCCGAGCCCGAGAACGTGGACGTCGAGGGCATTCTCAAGGGTCTGCACAAGTACGCGCCGGGCACCGCCGGCCAGATCCCGGCCCAGATCCTCGCCTCCGGCGTGGCCGTGCCGTGGGCCCTGGAGGCCCAGCGCATCCTCGCCGAGGAGTGGAACGTCAAGGCCGACGTCTGGTCCGCGACCTCCTGGAACGAGCTGCGCCGCGACGCGGTGGAGGCCGAGGAGTTCAACCTGCTGCACCCCGAGGAGCAGCAGCGCGTGCCGTACGTCACCCAGAAGCTCCAGGGTGCCGAGGGCCCGGTCGTCGCCGTGTCCGACTGGATGCGCGCGGTGCCGGACCAGATCTCCCGCTGGGTGCCCGGTCAGTACCAGTCGCTGGGTGCCGACGGGTTCGGCTTCGCCGACACCCGCGGTGCGGCGCGTCGCTTCTTCCACATCGACGCGCAGTCGGTCGTCCTGGCGGTGCTCACCGAGCTCGCCAAGCAGGGCAAGATCGACCGCAGCGCGCTGAAGGACGCGATCGACCGCTACCAGCTGCTCGACGTGGCCGCGGCCGACCCGGGCGCCGCCGGCGGCGACGCCTGATCACCCGCTAGACCCTGAAGGGCCGGGCCTCCAAGCACGGAGGTCCGGCCCTTCGGCGTTCCCGGGTGCACCCGAGCGGGTCCCGCTGGTCCCACCGGCCCGCGGCGGCGGATGAGGGCACGCAGCGGCCCCGGACTCCATCGAGTCCGGGGCCGCTGGTCGTCGGCCGTCGGCCGCGCGGGATCAGATGTGGACGGCCGGGCCCGCGTCGACGGTGCCGCGGCGGGTGAGCAGGCCGAGCACGGCGGCGCCGAAGGCCACCACGGCGGCGACCGCGAAGGCGAGCGACATGCCGCTGACGAAGGAGTCGTGCACGGCGCCGGCCATCGCGTCCACCGCCTGCTGCGGGGTGCCGGCCGGGGCCGGCGGGGCGATGCCGAGCTGCGCGGCCTGCTTGAGGCCCTCGGCCTCGGCGCCCTGGACCGGCGGCAGGCCGGCCCGGGCCCAGTTGCCCGGCAGCACGTCAGTGACCTTGGCGGCCATCAGCGCGCCGAGCACCGCGGTGCCGAGGCTGCCGCCGACCTGCATCGCGGCCTGCTGGAGGCCGCCGGCCACACCGGACAGCTCCAGCGGGGCGTTGCCGACGATCACCTCGGTGGCGCCGACCATGACCGGGCTGATGCCGAGGCCCATCAGGACGAACCAGAGCGACATCACGCCGGTGCCGGAGCCCGCGTCCAGGGTGGACATGCCGAACATCGCGGTGGTGGTGATCAGCATGCCGGCCACGATCGGGATCCGCGGGCCGAGCTTGCCGATCGCGATGCCCGCCACCGGCGAACCGATGATCATCATGCCGGTCATCGGCAGCAGGTGGACACCGGCCGACACCGGCGACATCCCGTGCACGTTCTGCAGGTAGAAGGTCACGAAGAAGATCGCGCCGAAGAACGCGAAGGCCATCAGCACCATCAGCAGGGTGCCCGCCGACAGCGGCACCGAACGGAACAGGCTGAGCGGGATCAGCGGCTCCTTCGCCCGGGCCTGCCAGAACGCGAAGAGCACCATCAGGACCACCGCGCCGCCCAGGAACAGCAGCGTGCGGGCGTCGCCCCAGCCCCACTCGGGGGCCTTGATGATGCCGAAGACCAGCGCGAACATCGCCACCGAGAGCAGCGCGATCCCGGGCAGGTCGAAGGACTTGGCGGCCTTCTCGGCCCGCACGTCCTTGAGGATCCACAGGCCGAGGCCGAGCGCGATCAGGCCGACCGGGATGTTGATGAAGAAGACCGACTCCCAGTTGACGTGCTCGACCAGCAGGCCGCCGACGATCGGGCCGGCCGCGGTCGAGGCGCCGATCACACCGCCCCAGATGCCGATCGCCATGTTGAGCTTCTCGGCCGGGAAGGCGCCGCGCAGCAGGCCGAGCGCGGCCGGCTGGAGCAGCGCGCCGAACAGGCCCTGGAGCACCCGGAAGGCGATCACGGTCTGGATGTTGCCGGCGAAGCCGATCGCGGCCGAGGTGGCGGCGAAGCCGACGGCGCCGACCAGGAAGGTGTTCTTGTGGCCGAACCGGTCGCCGATCTTGCCGGCCGTGATCAGGAAGACCGCCAGGGCCAGCAGGTAGCCGCTGGTCACCCACTGGATCTCGGAGGGCGCGGCCTTCAGGTCCGCCTGGATGACGGGGTTGGCGATGGCGACGATCGTGCCGTCCAGGGCGACCATCATCACGCCGACCGCGACGGTCAGCAGGGTCAGCCAGGGGTGCCCCTTGAGCCCTCCCCCGCCCGGTGGCGTGCGCTGCGGCGGGACGTCCGCCTTGGCGTT
Organism: Kitasatospora sp. NPDC043949; assembly: GCF_056435365.1. NCBI lineage: Bacteria > Bacillati > Actinomycetota > Actinomycetes > Kitasatosporales > Streptomycetaceae > Kitasatospora > Kitasatospora sp. NPDC043949. The sequence continues at coordinate 136,861 of NZ_JBWKEQ010000001.1, forward strand.
CTTGACGACGGACTGGCTCATCTGGGGCCCTCCGGGGGCGTGGCAGAGAACGGAACGTGGGCGTGGCGCCGCGACCCACCCGTCCCCACGAGTGCCCGGTCGGCGAGCGCCACTTCCGGCAGATTATGTCAGCCACTGACATTCGGCAAACACTGACTTCTGACTCTGGCTGACATTTGTCAGAGCGCTAAGGTTGTGCTCCTCACCCCGCCCGCACGCGCTCGGAAGGCCCCGCCATGGCCGCTCGCACCCCCACCCCCACCGCCGCCCCGGGCACCCCCGAACGGCTGCCAGGGCTGCGCGAGCGCAAGAAGCAGCAGACCAGGGACGCCCTCGTCCAGGCCGCCCACGTGCTCTTCCTCGGCCAGGGCTTCGCCCGCACCACCGTCGACGAGATCGCCTCCGCCGTCGAGGTCTCCCAGCGCACCTTCTTCCGCTACTTCGCCAACAAGGACGAGGTCGCGCTCGCCGTGATGGCCGACGCCGAGGACTACTTCATCGAGTGCCTGTGCCGCCGCCCGGCCCACGAGTCCCCGCTCCAGGCCCTGCGCGCCGCGATCGTCCAGTCCTGGCGCGAACTCGGCGCCGAACACCGCAGCGGCCCCCGCTCGATCACCACCGCCCTCGAACTGATGCGGATGATCGAGGAGACCCCCACCCTGCTCGCCACCCACCTGCGCCGGGTCACCGAGCAGGAACGGGTGGTCGTCCGGGTGCTCGCCGAGCGCGAGGGCCTCGACCCGGCCGAGGACCTGCGCCCCACCGTGCTCGCCGCCGTCTTCGGCAGCGTGCTGCGCGCCGCCCACCTGTCCTGGACCCCCGACCAGGAGCCCGCCGGGCCCGAGGGCATGGTCGCCGTCATCGAGCGCCACTTCGACCAGCTCGGCCCGGCCCTGGCCGGCCACTGGCGCACCGGCCCGCAGTAGTACCGGCCACGCAGTAGTACCGGCCACGCGGTAGTACAGGCCCGCGGTAGTACCGCGGGCACCACTCCCGGCCCCGGAACCGTGCCGGGAGCAGTAGTACCCGGGTAGCACCCCCTACTCCGGTAGCACTCCGATGTTCGACCCCAGTGCGACGACGGGCGGACGGCACCCTCTTAGGCTGGCCCGCGATGAAGACGATCACCACGACCGAAGTCCGCGCGCAGGCCCTCCGGCTGCTCCGCTCGCTCCGGCACCACCTCACCACCCCGACCGGCGGGTACGCCCCGCTGCTCGGGGACTCGCCCCGCGCCTGGCTGCGCCGGCTTCCGTACGTCGTCGCGCTGATCATGCAGGCCTCGCTGATCCCCACCGGGATCGTCGCGCTGGTCGACTTCTACGGCGTCGCCGTGCCCATCGCCGGCGCGCTCACCGTCGCCCAGACCGCACCGCTGCTGCTCGCCATCACCCGGCCGCTGGCCGCCTGGTGGATCAGCGCGGCCACCCTCGTCACCACGGCCTCCATCACCGCCCGGCACCACCAGTTCGGCGGCACCTGGCCGTGGACGGCGCCGATGGTCCTGGCGTACGTCTTCCTGCTGATCGCGCTCGCGCTGCGGGAGAGCCGGGCCACCCTGATCGCGGTCTGGATCGCGACGATCCTGCTCACCCTCCTCACCACCACGCTCGGCTTCCCGCACGCCGACGACGGCACCACCATGCTGCTGGTCGCCCTCGGCGGCGCCGCCCTGCTGCTCGGCTGGGCCGTCCAGGACCGCACCGAGGCCCGCCGGCTGCTCGCCGAACAGGAGCACATCAGCGAGGCCGAACGCGAGCGGCGCACCCTGCTGGAGGAGCGCGCCCGGATCGCGAGGGAACTGCACGACGTGGTCGCCCACCACATGTCGGTGATCGCCGTGCAGGCGGCCAGCGCGCCGTACCGGATCACCGGCGTACCGGCCGCGGCCACCGAGGAGTTCACCGCCATCGCCGGCACCGCCCGCGAGTCGCTGACCGAGATGCGCCGGCTGCTGGGCGTGCTGCGCAGCGAGGAGTCCGCCGCCGAGAAGGTGCCGCAGCCCGGGATCGAGCAACTGCCGCAGCTGATCGAGACGGTGGGGCGGGCCGGGGTCCCGGCCGAGCTGACGGTGGATCCGGGGCTGGCCGAGGCGGTGCCGAAGGCCGTCGGCCTGTCCGCGTACCGGATCGTGCAGGAGGCGCTGGCCAACGTGGTGCGCCACGCGCCCGGTTCGCGGGCCCGGATATCCCTGGTCGACGAGGGCGCCACCCTGCTGCTGACCGTGGTGAACACGCCCCCGCCCCAGCACACCGAGTCGCTGGAGGCCTCCATGGAGGGCACCGGACAGGGACTGATCGGAATGCGGGAACGCGCCCGGCTGGTCGGTGGCAGGCTGGAGACCGGCCCGATGCCGGACGGCGGCTACAAGGTCGCCGCCGTCCTGCCCCTCGAAACCCCCCGGGAGAAGCCCGCATGACCATCCGCGTGATCATCGTCGACGACCAGGCCATGGTGCGGGCCGGCTTCGCCGCCCTGCTCAACGCCCAGAGCGACATCGACGTGGTGGGGGACGCGGCGGACGGCGCGCAGGCCCTGGAGGTGAGCGGCCGCACCCACCCGGACCTGGTGCTGATGGACGTCCGCATGCCCGTCATGGACGGCCTGGAGGCCGCCCGCCGACTGCTCGACCCCGCCGTCCCCGGCGCGCACCGGCCCAAGGTGATGATGCTGACCACCTTCGACGTGGACGACTACGTGTACGAGGCGCTGCGCGCCGGGGCCAGCGGCTTCCTGCTCAAGGACGCCCCGCCGGCCGACCTGATCTCCGCGGTCCGGGTGGTCTCGGCCGGCGAGGCGCTGCTCGCCCCCTCGGTGACCCGCCGGCTGATCGAGGACTTCGCCCGCAACCGGCCGGCCCGGCGGCGGGACCCCAAACTGCGGCTCAACGGCCTCACCCCGCGCGAGACCGAGGTGCTGGAGCTGATCGCCCGCGGCCTGTCCAACCAGGAGATAGCCGGCCGGCTGGTCCTGGCCGAGCAGACCGTCAAGACCCACATCGGGCGCATCCTCGCCAAGCTCGACCTGCGCGACCGCGCCCAGGCCGTCGTCCTCGCCTACGAGTCCGGCCTCGTGACGCCGGGCCAGTGACGCCCGCCGGGCCGGTGCTCCCGGCCACCGCCACCCGGGCGGCACCCCCGTGGTACCCCGAGCGATACCCCGAGTAGTACCCCGGTAGCACCCGGGAGTTGGCCCCGCGGTGTGACGTCCGCGGGGCCGTCGCATTTCTACCTTCCTTTCCGTCGAAGTCGAACGGACGAGGGAGGGGCCGGACATGGGGAAGTTTCGGGTCAAGAGAGCCATCGCGGCCAGTACGGTGATGCTGGCCGCGGTGCTCGGTCTCGGCGGCTTCTCCACGGATGCCCAACAGGCCGTCACCGGCCCGCCGCCGGGCAGCGCCGCCTGGGTGGCCGACACCGCGCTCGGCGTCCACCCGCCCGACCCGGCCACCGCCACCCCGGCCGAAGTCGCCGCTTTCTTCGCCGAGTTGACGCCCGCCCAGCAGGACGCGCTGGCCGTCCGGCACCCACTGGTGGTCGGCAACCTGGACGGCGCCCCGGTCCAACTCCGGTACCGGGCCAACACGCTGGCCCTCACCGCGGAGCTCGGCCGCGAACTCGCCCGAGCCACCGACCCGGCGCTCACCCCGCAGGACCACGAGCAGGCCCGCACCCGCGCCGAGCGCTACCGCGCCCTGCTGGACGGCGACCGCCGGATCCTCGTCTTCGACCCGCGCGGCCGGGGGGGGGGGGGGGGGGGGGGGGGGGGGGGGGGGGGGGGGGGGGGGGCGGTAGCGGGCGGTTGTCCGTCTGGTCGTACCCGCCTCCAAAACGCCATG
>NZ_JBWKEQ010000001.1:140708-168260 GCF_056435365.1 Kitasatospora sp. NPDC043949
TGGCGGCAGCCCCCCTTCGCCCCTCCCCCCCCCCCCCCCCCCCCCCCCCCCCCCCCCCCCCCCCCCCCCCCCCCCCCCCCCCCGCCCCCCGCACCGCCGTCGTCGTCCCCGGCTCGGACAACGACCTGGAGAACTTCGACCGCTCCCCCGGCTCGTACGGCACCCCCGCCGGCATGGCCCGCTCGCTCTACCAGGCCACCGACCGGCAGACCGCCGTCATCGCCTGGACCGGCTACACCACCCCGGTCGGGATCGGCCTGGGCGCCGCCACCGAGGACCTGGCCCGGGCCGGGGCCGCGCGGCTCACCCGACTGCTCGACGGACTCGCCGTCAGCACCCGTCCGCAGGCCCCGGCCACGGTGTTCTGCCACAGCTACGGCTCGGTGGTCTGCGGGCTGGCCCGCCCCGGGCCCGACCAGGCCTCCGGCGTGGTCGTCCTCGGCTCTCCCGGGATGGGCGTCGGCTCGGCCGCCGCCCTCGACCCGCGCGTCCCGCTCTGGGCCACCGCCCGCAACGACTCCGACTGGATCGGCCGGGTCCCCTACGTCTCGGTGCTCGGCCTCGGCCACGGCGCCGACCCCACCGCCCCCGGCTTCGGCGCCCACCCGCTGCCCGCCACCGGATCCGAGGGCCACGCCGGCTACTTCGCCCCCGGCACCGCCTCGCTCACCGCCTTCGCCGCCATCGCCCTCGGCCTCGGCCTCGACCGCTGACCGCTGACCGCTGACCGCCTCACCGAAAGGAGCACCGCCATGGCCCACCCGCTGACCGCCCTGCGCCGCGCCGCCCACCAGGTCGACGCCCGCACCCCCGAGACCCGCGACCGCGCCCTGGACGGGCTGCGCGCCCTCGCCCTGCTCGCCGTGCCGGTCGGGCACTGGCTGCTCGGCGGCTTCACGCTCTCCGCCGACGGCGCCCTGCACAACGCGAGCCCGCTCTCCTCGCTCGGCGGCCTCGCCCCGATCAGCTGGGTGCTCCAGATGCTCGGGGTGTTCTTCCTGGTCGGCGGCCACTCCTCGGTCCAGTCGCTGGAGCGGGCCCGGGCCAAGGGCGTGACGTACCTGGGCTGGCTGCGCGGCCGGTCGGTGCGGCTGCTGCGCCCGGTGCTGGGGGTGACGGCCGTCTGGGCGCTGCTGATCGCGCTGCTGCCCGCGCTCGGTGTCCCCGGCGACACCGTGCGGACCGGCGCGACGCTGGTGGTGCAGCCGCTCTGGTACATCGCGGTCTACCTGGGGCTGACCGCGCTCACCCCGCTGTGCGTGGCGGCCGGGCGCCGGCTGGGCGGCTGGTCGGCGGGCGTCCTGGTGGCCGCCGTCGCCGCGGTCGACCTGCTGCGGTACGGGCCGTGGGCGGAGGCGGTGCCGTCCTGGGTCGGACTGTTGAACATCCTGCCGGGCTGGCTGTTCGGCTACCAGCTGGGCGTGCTGTGGGCGCAGGGCCGGCTCGGCCGCCCGGTGGCCCGGGTGCTGCTGGTCGGCGGCGGCGCGCTGTTCGCCACGCTGCTGCTGGCGTTCCACTACCCGGCCAGCATGGTCGGGGTGCCCGGGATGGAGCGGACCAACTCGCACCCGCCGTCCCTGCTGGTGCTGGCCCTGGCGGCGACGCAGTGCGGCGCCGCGGTGCTGCTGCGGGAGCGGCTGGGCCGGCTGCTGACCCGCCGCCCGCTGCTGTGGCTGCCGGTGGTGGTGGTCAACCTCTCGGCGATGACGATCTTCTGCTGGCACCAGAGCGCGATGCTCGCGGTGGCGGTGCCCGGCGCGGCCGGCCTGGGCGCCGTACCGGGGCTGACCACCGCGCCGGACTCGATCGGCTGGGTGGCCGCCCGGGTGGCGCTGCTTCCGCTGTTCGCGGCCGTGCTGGTGGCGATCGGGTGGTTCACCCGGCGGTTCGACGGGCCGTGGACGGCCTTCTCCCGGGCCGGGAAGGCGCTGGCCGCGGCGGGTGCGGCGCTGTTCGCCGCGTACGCGCTGGGCATGGTGTGACCTGCGCCGGAGAGTGAGGCACTGAGGGGCGCGGACCGATCGGTCCGCGCCCCTCCGAGCCCCCTGCCCGGGCCCGCGCGCTGTCGGTCCCCTGCCCTACGCTGCGGGCATGGTGACGTTCGAGGAGTTCCGCGCGATGGCGCTCGCCCTGCCGGAGGCCGCACAGGAGCCGACCTGGGACATCGAGACCCTGCGGATCCGCGGCCGGATCTTCGCGATGGGCGCGCCCGGGGGCCGGTCCGTCACCGTCAAGGCCTCCCCCGAGGACCAGGCCGAACTGCTCGCCGCCGAGCCCGAGGTGTTCTCCAGCGCGCCGTACGTCGGGCGGCACGGCTGGGTGAGCGTCCAGCTGGACCTGGTCGATCCGGAGGAGCTGCGCGACCTCGTCGTCGAGGCCTGGCGGCGCACGGCGCCCAAGCGGATGGTGCGCGAATTCGACGTGCGGGCCGCTCTGTGACGCTGAAACGACACCGCCGGTTCATGTGAGCCATCCCACAGTTTGGGCGGGCGCGTCGCCTCTCCGGGCGCCCTACGCTTGCGCAGGGAAGCAGGCAGTCTTGTCGCACCCTCCGGGCACCGCCCGAGAAACGGTGACGGGCCCTAAGGGAGTTGGTGCGGTGCGCAACCGTCGGCGCTGGAAGCGGGTACTGATCGGGGCGTTCGCGGGCTGTGCCGTGCTCGCCGACGCCGGCGCCGCGGCGGCCCAGGCGGCCGCCTCCACCGAGCAGCTGGCGATCTCCACACCCCCGGCCGGCAGCGCCGCCTGGGTCCAGGACCACAGCTTCGACCGCACCCTGCCCGACCCGGCCACCACCACCCCGGCCGCCGCCGCCGCGTTCTTCGCCTCGCTCGCCCCCACCGAGCTGGACCGGCTGATCCGGGACTACCCGCTGGTCGTCGGCAACTTCGACGGCGCCCCGCTGGACCTGCGCTACCGCGCCAACAAGATCGCGCTGGCCGCCGAACGCGACAGCGCCCGGGCCCGCGCCGCCGACCACAAGCTCGACGCCGACACCCGCGAGCTGGCCGTCTCCCGCGCCAACGACGTCGAGCACCTGCTCGGCCCCGACCGGCAGATCCTCGCCTTCGACCCGCGCGGCCGCGGCCTGATCACCGAGGTGTGGGGCGACCTCGCCGACGCCGAGCGGATCTCCGTCGTCGTCCCCGGCTCGGACGCCGACCTCGGCCACTTCGACCAGGCCCCCGAACCGCTGCGCTCCCCGGCCGGCATGGCCCGCGCCCTGTACACCGAGGAGCAGCGGCAGGCGCCGAACACCCGCACCGCGGTGATCGCCTGGACCGGCTACGTCACCCCGTCCGGCCTCGGCCCGGACGCCGTCACCTCCCGGCTCGCCGACGTCGGCGCGCCCCGGCTGCAGCGGCTGCTCGCCGGGCTCAAGGAGACCACCCGGCCGGACGCGCCCCCGGCCCTGCTCTGCCACTCGTACGGCTCCGTGGTCTGCGGCAACGCCGCCCCCGAGATCCCGCGCGCGGCCGCCTCCCCCTCCGACACCTCCGGGATCACCGACCTGATGGTGTTCGGCAGCCCCGGCATGGGCGTGCAGAGCACCAGCGAGCTGGGCACCGGCGTGCACGTCTGGGCCACCCGCAACCCCACCGACTGGATCGGCAACGTCCCGTACCTGGAGGTCGGCGGCCTCGGCCACGGCGCCGACCCGACCGCCGGCGGCTTCGGCGCCGAGCAGATCTCCTCGGCCCGCGCGGCCGGCCACAACGGCTACTTCACCGAGGGCACCGACAGCCTGCACAACTTCGCGGCGATCTCGCTCGGCCACTACCAGGACGTCGTCCGGCCCGCCCCGAACTCCTAGAGCCCGACCTACTCCTAGTCCTGGTAGAGGCGCAGCGCGTCCGCCGCCGCCCGGGCCAGCTCGCGGCGGGCGGCGGGCGGGGCCAGCACCTCGGCGTCCGCGCCGAAGGCGAGCAGCGCGCGGACGGCCGCCGGCGCCGGGAAGACCATCGCCACCTCGACCCACTCCTCGGCCGGCCCGGCGCCCGCCTCCGGCGGCGGCGCGGTGACCCGGCCGCCGTGGATGCGGACGAACATGTCCAGCCGCCCGCGCCGCACCCGCACCCGGACCGGCAGTTCCTTCGGCAGCCGCTCCACCTGCTCGCGCAGCACCGCCCAGGCATCCCCGAGCCCCACTCCGGGGCGGCGGCGCACCGCCTCCTCGGTGGTCTCGGCGGCCAGCACCCGGTCGGCCCGGAACAGCCGGGGCTCGCCGTGCAGATCGGCCACCAGGTACCAGACCGCGGCCTTGCTCACCAGCCCGTACGGGTCCACGGTGTACTCCACCGGCGCGGGCGTGCCGCTGTGCCGGTAGCGCAGCCGCAACCGCCGGTCGGCGAACACCGCGTACTGCAGCTCGCCCAGTTCGGGGCCGGTCGCGGCGCCGGCCGCCGGGCCGCTCTGCAGCCAGCGGGCCGGGTCGACCAGGATCCGCTCGGTGATGCGCTCGGCGGCCGGGCGGTGCGGGGCCGGCAGCGCGGCCATCACCTTGCGCAGCGCCGAGCCGAGCGCGCCGTCCAGCCCGAGGTCGCTGTGCGCGCCCTGGGCGGAGAGCACGAACAGCGCCCGGGCCTCGTCCGCGGTCAGTCCGGTGACGTCGGTGCGGTAGCCGGGCAGCAGGCTGATGCCCCCGTGCCGGCCGCGTTCGGTGAACACCGGCACGCCGGCGACGGAGAGCGACTCCACGTCGCGGTAGATGGTGCGGACGGACACCTCCAGGCGCCCGGCCAGTTCGGTGGCGGGCACCCTGCCGCGGGTCTGGAGCAGGAGCAGGATGGAGAGCAGGCGGTCGGCCTTCATGGCAGCAGAATCCCAGCAATCCTGACGGCGGTTGTCAGGTTTTACTGGGAGATTGCCGTTCGAGCCCGAAAGCCCGCACCACCCCAGGGAGCTGATTCCACGTGAACTCCGTCCAGGACGCCCGCCCGCAGTACCTGCTCGCCCTCGGCCAGTTGGAGAAGCTGTTCGCCGAGATCACCCCGGGCGCCCTCGACCGGCCCACCCCGTGCAGCGCGTTCACCCTGCGGGAGCTGCTGAGCCACGTGGTCGGCGGCATCCACCGGTTCGCCTACCTGGGCGAGGGCGGCCGGGCCGAGGACGTCGTCGCCGCCACCGGGGACCTGGCGGACGACGCTTGGCCGGGCGCGCTGGACCGGGCCCGCGCCCGGGCCGTCGCGGCCTGGTCGGACGACGCCGCGCTGGACCGCCCGGCCCACGCGCCCTGGGGCGTGGTGCCCGGCCGGGTCGCGGTCGGCGGCTACCTGATGGAGACGGTCGCGCACACCTGGGACATCGCCCGGGCGCTCGGCTCCCGGCAGCCGCTGGACGACGCCCTGGCGCACGCCGCGTTGGCCGTCGCCCAGGCCGTCCTGTCGGCCGAGCACCGCGGCGGACCGGTCCCGTTCGGCGAGGTGCGGCCGGTCGCCCCGGACGCCGACGTGCACACCCGGCTGGCCGCCTGGCTCGGCCGGGAGGTCTGAGAAGGCACCCGGGACGGGAGGGGGAGCGGCCCGGGCGGCCGCTCCCCGGCCGCCGCTACTCCCGGCCGACCTGGGTGAGGCGCATGTCCGGGTAGCGGTCCCCGGCGACCTCGCCCGCCACCGGCTCCAGCCGGGCCAGTTCCTCGGCGGTGAGCCGCAGCGTGGCGGCCGCGGTGTTCTCGGCGAGCCGGCTGCGCTTGCGGGTGCCAGGGATCGGCACGACCGTGAGCCCGTGCACCTCGGCCCGCTGGTGCACCCAGGCCAGCGCGACCTGCGCGAGGGTCACCCCGCGGGCCGTCGCGATCTCCCGCAGCGGCGCCAGGAGTTCGGCGTTGGCCGCCGCGTTGGCGCCGGTGAAGCGCGGCTGGGTGCGCCGGACGTCGTCCGCCGCGAGCTGCTCGGCGGCCTGGAACGCCCCGGTCAGGAAGCCCCGGCCGAGCGGCGAGTACGGCACGAAGGCGACGCCCAGTTCGGCCGCGGCCGGCACCGCCGTACGCTCGACGTCCCGGGCGAACACCGACCACTCGGACTGCAGTGCGGCGATCGGGTGGATCGCGTACGCCTCCCGCAGTTCGGCGCCCGTCACCTCGGACAGTCCCAGCCGGCGCACCTTGCCGGCCCGGACCAGCTCGGCCATGGTGCCGACCGAGTCGGCCAGCGGCACGGCCGGGTCGCGGCGGTGCATGTAGTAGAGGTCGATCTCGTCCACGCCGAGGCGGCGCAGCGAGGCGTCCACGGCGGCCCGGATGTACGCCGGGTCGTTGCGGATGCTGCGGCGGCCCGGGTCGTCCTCCGTGCGCTCGAGGGCGAACTTGGTGGCGAGCACCACCCGGTCGCGGTTGGCGCGGACGAAGGGGCCGATCAGCTCCTCGTTGCGGCCGAAGCCGTAGGCGTCGGCGGTGTCGAACAGGGTGACGCCGGCTTCCAGGGCGGCGTCCAGGGTGGCGAGCGCCTCGGGCCGGTCGGTCGGGCCGTAGAAGTCGCTCATGCCCATGCAGCCGAGGCCCTGGACGCCCACGAACGGGCCGTCGGTGCCGAGCTGGACGGTGGGGAGGACGGAGACGGTCATCGCTCTGCTTCTTCCTCTGCGTGCGGTGCACTCCGCTGCGGTGTACTCCGCGTGCGGCGTGCTGATGGTGGCTACTCGTGGCGGCAGACGGCCGGTTCGTCGGACGCGGCGATCCGGCCGGAGTACAGGTCGATCTTGTAGTCGAGGACGGCGAGGGTGGCCTGGAGGTCGGCGACCCGCTGGCGGACCTCCTCGCGCTGGTCGACCAGCAGTTGGCGCCGCGCCTCGTAGGTCCGCTCACCTTCGCGGGCCAGCTCCACGTAGCGGAGCATGTCGGCGATCGGCATGCCGGTCAGCCGCAGCCGGCCCAGGAAGGCCAGCCGGTGCAGGTCGGCGTCGCAGTAGCGGCGCTGGCCGCTGGCGGAGCGGTCGACCGGGTCGAGCAGGCCGATCCGCTCGTACCAGCGCAGGGTGTGGGCGGTGAGCCCGCTGGCCACGGCGACCTCGCTGATGGTGTGCCGCGGGGTCCGGTCCGGATCGCCGACCGGGCGCTGGTACACGTCGGCGCAGGTCCGCAGGTCGAGCTGGACGGGTGCGAGCGTGGCCATGAGCGGTTACCCCCTGTGGTGAGCGGTGACGACGACGCTATCGAGTTGGAGTGCACTCCAAGCAAGCCTCGCACCCGGGTGCTCCCGCCACCCGTTTTCGGGCCTTCGTTAGAGTCGGGCGCATGGAGAGCTTGCGGATGATCGAGAACTGGCCGGTGCCCCACGCCGCGGCGGCGGTGGTCCGGGGGGCGGACGGCGCGGTGCTGGGCACGTACGGGCCGCAGCAGCACCTGTTCCCGCTGGCGTCGGTGACCAAGCTGCTCACCTCGTACGCGGTGCTGGTCGCGGTCGAGGAGGGCGTCTTCGAGCTGGACGACCCGGCCGGGCCGGCCGGCTCGACCGTACGCCACCTGCTCGCGCACACCTCCGGCCTGGGCTTCGACGAGGACCGGGTGTTCGCCGAGCCCGGCAACCGCCGGCTGTACTCCAACGCGGGCTTCGACGCGCTGGCGCGGGCGCTGTCCGACGCCGCCGGGATCGAGTTCTCCCGGTACGCCGCCGAGGCGGTGTTCGAGCCGCTAGGCATGCACGACACCCTGCTGAACACCGCGCACAGGTCCCCGGCCGGCGCCGGCGGCCTGTCCACCGTCGCGGACCTGGTCCGGTTCGCCGCCGAGCTCCAGTCCCCGAAGCTGCTGGACCCGTCCACCGTCCGGCAGGCCACCCGCGAGGTCGCCTTCCCCGGCACCAGCGGCGTGCTGCCCGGCTACGGCCACCGCCGGCCGAACGACTGGGGTCTCGGCTTCGAGATCCGCGACGGCAAGGCCCCGCACTGGACGGGCACCGCCAACTCGCCCGCCACCTTCGGCCACTTCGGCCAGTCCGGCACCTTCCTGTGGGTCGACCCGGAGGCCGGCGTGGCCTGCGTCGCGCTCACCGACCGGGACTTCGGCCCGTGGGCCGCCGAGGCCTGGCCGGCCTGCTCGGACGCGGTCCTGGCCGAACTGAACAGCTGAACGACTCGAAGGCTGAAAGGACAGCCCCTAGCCGTACGAGACCGGCGAGTGCATCTCCCAGAGCAGGAGTTCGGCGCCGGTCTCGCCGGCCGTCGGGTCGGCGAAGGCGTCGCCGGTGATCCGCACGCTGTCGCCCGGGGCCATCGAGCGGCCGCCGCCCTTGGGCCCCGGGATCGTCCGGTAGCCCAGCGAGCCGGCGGTCAGGTGCGCGTACCGCCAGGCGGCCTCGGGCAGTGCGGGCAGCGGCTGCCACGGCCCCGCCGTCGCCAGCCAGAGCGCGGCGTCGCCGCGGCGCAGCCGCAGGGCGTCCGTCCCGGCGTCGCGCTCCAGCCCGGAGGCGAGCAGCGTCAACCCGCCGTCGACCGGTTCCACCTTGCGCAGCCCGTACGCCGGGGGCGCGTCGAACACGTCCGGCTGGAGCCACATCTGGACGAAGCGGACCGGGCCGGCGGCCCCGCCGACGTTGCGCTCGGTGTGGGTGACGCCGGAGCCCGCGCCGAGGTGCTGGACCATCCCCGGGCGGACCACCCCGCCGTGCCCCCGGGAGTCCCGGTGCGCCAGCGCGCCCTCCAGCACCCAGGTGACGATCTCGGTGTCCCGGTGCTTGTGCTCCTCGTACCCGGCGCCGGGGGCGAGGAGTTCCTCGTTGCACGCGAGCAGCGCGCCGAAGTGCGTGTTCTTCGGGTCGTAGTGGCCGGAGAAGGAGAACGCGTGTCGGGTCTCGACGCCCTCGGCCGGGGTGGAGAGGTAGCGCTCGGCGGTGCGGCGCAGGTCGGCGCGGGGGCGGGCGGCGTCGTCTGTCACGGGCCCCACGGTAGTGGGTGTGACCGGCACCACCGTGCCGCTGCACCGGGGGGTGTGCACGAGCAGTCACTCACGTGAGGCAGTCTTGTCCTTGTGCCAGCCGCTTCCGCGAACTCCAAGAGCGAACCCAGTCCCACGGCCGAGCCGACCGGGAAGAGCCCGGCCCCCAGGGCCGGCCGCGACCGCCCCGGCCGGGCGGCGCCCCGCCTGACCGCGCAGGAGCGCAGAATCGCCGCCGAGCGGGCCGAGCGCCGGGCCGCGACGCTCAAGCGGCTGGAGAAGTCCTCGGGCAAGCTGGCCACCGCCGCGATCTCCCGGATGGACGACCAGCTCGGCTGGTACCGGCGGATGCCGCCGGAGCACCGCTCCTGGATCGGCCTGGTCGCCCAGGCCGGCATCGCCGCCTTCACCGAGTGGTACCGCCACCCGGACGCCGCCCAGGCGATCTCCACGGACGTCTTCGGCACCGCCCCGCGCGAGCTGACCAGGGCGATCACCCTGCGCCAGACCGTCGAGCTGATCCGCACCACGATCGAGGTGATGGAGGAGGCCATCGAGGAGGTGGCCGCCCCCGGCGACGAGGCGGACATGCGCGAGTCGGTGCTGGTCTACGCCCGGGAGATCGCCTTCGCGACGGCCCAGGTGTACGCCCAGGCGGCCGAGGCGCGCGGCGCCTGGGACGCCCGGCTGGAGGCGCTGGTGGTCAACTCGCTGCTGTCCGGCGACGCGGACGAGGGCGTGCTGTCGCGGGCCGCGGCGCTCGGCTGGGGCCAGCCCAGCCAGGTCCGGGTGGTGATGGGCAGCGCGCCGGACGGCGACAGCGAGCTGGTGGTCGAGGCGATCCGCCGGGCCGCCCGGTACGCCAAGCTGCACGTGCTGACCGGGGTGCTGGGCAAGCGCCTGGTGGTCGTGGTCGGCGGCGACAAGGAGCCGGTGCACGCGGCCCGGGCGCTGATCGGCCAGTTCGCGCCGGGCCCGGTGGTGGTCGGCCCGACCGTGCCGGACCTGCTCTCGGCGACCCGCTCGGCGCACGCCGCCGCGGCCGGCCTGCGTGCCTGCGCCGCCTGGCCGGACGCGCCCCGCCCGGTGCTGGCCGACGACCTGTTGCCCGAGCGCGCGCTGGCCGGCGACCAGGCCGCCCGCCGCCAGCTGGTGGAGGAGATCTACACACCGCTGGACGAAGCCGGCTCGGCGCTGCTGGAAACGCTGAGCGTCTACCTGGAGCAGGCCTCCTCGCTGGAGGGCGCCGCCCGGATGCTCTTCGTCCACCCCAACACGGTGCGCTACCGGCTACGACGTGTGACCGACGTCACGGGGTACGCCCCGTCCGACGTGCGTTCGGCGTTCACGCTGCGGATCGCACTCGCCCTCGGCCGACTCACCGCGGCCGGGGAGCCGAGCTGAACCGCCTGTAGGGACCTTACAATCCCGGATGGTTTTCTTCGTTACCGTCGCCTACCCGCCCCTGGGCGCCTGGCGAGAGAGGGTTGAACCGTGCTCGTAATCGTCGCCCCTGGACAGGGTGCCCAGTCCCCCGGTTTCCTCAGCCCCTGGCTGGAGCTGAACGGTGTCGCCGACCGCCTCCGCGGCTGGTCGGAGGTCGCCGGGCTCGACCTGGTGCACGCCGGGACCGAGGCCTCCGCAGAGGAGATCAAGGACACCGCCGTCGCCCAGCCGCTGCTGGTCGCGGCCGGCCTGATGACCGCCCGTGAGCTGTTCCCGGACGAGGACGTCGCCCGCAAGCTGGTCGGCGCCGTGGCCGGCCACAGCGTCGGCGAGATCACCGCCGCCGCCGGCGCCGGAGTGCTGAGCGCGCACGACGCGCTGACCTTCGTCCGCGAGCGCGGCCGGGCGATGGCCGCGGCCGCCGCCGTCACCGAGACCGGCATGATCGCCGTGCTCGGCGGCGACCCGGAGGTCGTCGCGGCGAAGCTGGCCGAGCACGGCCTGACCGCGGCCAACAACAACGGCGGCGGCCAGATCGTCGCCGCCGGCACGCTGGCCCAGCTGGAGACGCTGAAGGCGGACCCGCCGGCCGGTGCCAAGCTGGTCGCCCTGAAGGTGGCCGGCGCCTTCCACACCGAGCACATGGCCCCGGGTGTCGAGCGGCTGGCCGCGCTGGCCCCGACGCTGACCGTGGCCGACCCGCAGGTCCGCTACGTCTCCAACAAGGACGGCGAGGTCGTGGCCTCCGGCGCCGAGGTGCTCACCCGCCTGGTGTCGCAGGTCTCCAACCCGGTCCGCTGGGACCTCTGCATGGAGACCCTCGGGCAGCTGGGCGCGACCGCCGTCATCGAGCTGTCCCCCGCGGGCACCCTCACCGGACTGGTCAAGCGCAACCTCAAGGGTGTGGCGACGCTTGCCCTCAAGACCCCCGCCGACCTGGACAAGGCCCGCGCGCTCGTCGCGGAGCACGGCGGTCAGGATCAGGAGACCCAGGCATGACGAAGCCGCAGATCCGCCCGTCCGAGGGCGCGCAGTACGCGCGCATCCTCGGCGTGGGCGGCTACCGCCCGGTCCGGGTGATCCCCAACGCCGAGGTGCTGGAGTGGATCGACTCCTCGGACGAGTGGATCCGCACCCGCAGCGGGATCGCCGAGCGCCGCTGGGCCGGCCCGGAGGAGAGCGTCGCCGAGATGTCGGTGCAGGCCTCCGGCAAGGCCATCGCCCAGGCCGGGATCACCCCGGACCAGATCGGCGGCGTGATCGTCGCGACCGTCTCGCACCTCAAGCAGACCCCGGCGATCGCCACCGAGATCGCCGAGCGGCTCGGCTGCGGCACCGCCCCGGCCTTCGACATCTCGGCCGCCTGCGCGGGCTTCGGCTACGGCCTGGGCCTGGCCGACGGCATGATCCGCGGCGGCAACGCCGAGTACGTGCTGGTGATCGGCGTCGAGCGGCTGAGCGACCTGACCGACCAGTCGGACCGCTCGACCGCGTTCATCTTCGGCGACGGCGCCGGCGCCGCGGTCGTCGGCCCGTCCGACACGCCCGGTATCGGCAAGCTGATCTGGGGCTCGGACGGCTCGCAGTCCGACGTCATCTCGCAGACCCAGGCCTGGGACACCGCCTTCGCCAAGCCCGACGCCGTCAACGGCGTGGGCGAGGAGGCCAAGTGGCCGGCCCTGCGGATGGACGGCCAGCCGGTCTTCCGCTGGGCGGTGTGGGAGATGGCCAAGGTGGCCCAGCAGGCGCTGGACGCCGCCGGGGTCACCGCCGACCAGCTCGGCGCGTTCATCCCGCACCAGGCCAACATGCGCATCACCGACGCCATGATCAAGGCGCTCAAGCTGCCCGACTCGGTGCCGGTCGCCCGCGACATCGCCGAGACCGGCAACACCTCCGCGGCCTCCATCCCGCTGGCGATGGAGCGCATGCTGGAGAGCGGCGAGGCCCGCAGCGGCGACCTCGCGCTGATCATCGGCTTCGGGGCGGGTCTCGTGTACGCCGCGGCAGTCGTTACGCTCCCCTAGGCGCGTTTCGCCCCACTCATTCCGCAAAGCCTGCGTCCGGCCGCCGGTCGGACGCGTTCAACACCGAAGAGGAGCAGCCAGTATGGCTAAGGACAAGGCCGAGGTCCTGGAAGGTCTCGCCGAGATCGTCAACGAGATCGCCGGTATCCCGACCGAGGACGTCCAGGAGGACAAGTCCTTCACGGACGACCTGGACGTCGACTCGCTGTCCATGGTCGAGGTCGTCGTGGCCGCCGAGGAGCGCTTCGACGTCAAGATCCCGGACGACGAGGTCAAGAACCTGAAGACCGTCGGCGACGCGGTGAACTACATCCTCACCAACGCCACCGCCTGACCGATCGACCCGTTCGATCCGTCCAGCACGTCCGGCGTTCTCGACGCCTCGGACGGCTGACTCGTCGGCCCGGCTCCCCCGAGCCCGGCCGACCCGCCGGCCGGGACGCCCCACCGGGCGCCCGGCCGGGCCCTTCCTCGGCTCGCCGCCGACCCCACGATCGTGAGAGAAGAAGAACCAGTGACCGCTGAAAACCGTACCGTGGTCGTCACGGGTATCGGCGCCTTCACGCCGCTGGGCGGCGACGCCGCCACCACCTGGGAGAACCTGGTCGCAGGGCGCTCCGGAGTGGCGGCCCTGACCGAGGAGTGGGCCGCCGAGCTGCCCGTCAAGATCGCCGCCCGCACGGCTGTCGAGCCGGGCGAGATCCTCCCCCGGCCGCTGGCCCGCAAGCTGGACCGCTCGGCCCAGTTCGCGCTGATCGCCGCCCGTGAGGCCTGGGCCGACGCCGGCTACGAGACGCCGGCCACCGACGACTCCTCCAAGCTCGCCCCCGAGCGCCTCGGCACCGTCATCGCCTCCGGCATCGGCGGCGTGACCACCCTGCTCGACCAGTACGACGTGCTGAAGGAGAAGGGCGCCCGCAAGGTCTCCCCGCACACCGTCCCGATGCTGATGCCCAACTCCCCGGCGGCCAACGTCGGCCTGGAGGTCGGCGCCCGCGCGGGTGTGCACACCCCCGTCTCCGCCTGCGCCTCCGGCGCCGAGGCGATCGGCTACGCGATCGAGATGATCCGCACCGGCCGCGCCGACGTCGTGGTGGCCGGCGGCACCGAGGCGGCGATCCACCCGCTGCCGATCGCCGCGTTCGCCAACATGATGGCGATGTCCAAGAACAACGACGACCCCGAGCGCGCCTCCCGCCCGTACGACAAGGGCCGGGACGGCTTCGTGCTGGGCGAGGGCGCCGGCGTGGTCGTGCTGGAGTCGGTCGAGCACGCCGAGGCGCGCGGCGCCCGGATCTACTGCGAGGCCGTGGGCCAGGGCCTGTCCTCGGACGCCCACCACATCGCCCAGCCCGAGCCGACCGGCGCCGGCGTGGCCCGCGCACTGGCCGACCTGTTCGAGCGCAACACCCTGGACAAGGCCGAGATCGTGCACGTCAACGCGCACGCCACCTCGACCCCGCAGGGTGACACCGCCGAGCTGAAGGCGCTGCGCAAGGAGCTCGGCGACGACCTCGACCACATCGCCATCTCGGCCACCAAGTCGATGACCGGCCACCTGCTGGGCGGCGCCGGCGGCATCGAGACCGTCGCCACCGTGCTGGCCCTGTACCACCGGATCGCCCCGCCGACCATCAACGTCGACGAGCTGGACGACGACGTGGACGCGGACATCGTGCGCGGCGAGGCCCGCCCGCTGCCCGAGGGCCGGATCGCGGCGCTGAACAACTCGTTCGGCTTCGGCGGCCACAACGTGGTGCTGGCCTTCCGCTCCCGGTAGTCCGCACTCCGACCCGGTACGCACCGGGTCCGAAACGCACCGAGAGGGGCCGGCGCTCGCCGGCCCCTCTTCATGCGCCGCGTCGTGGGCCCGCCGGCTCAGACCACCTGGTGCAGCCAGCGCACCGGTGCGCCCTCGCCCGCGTAGCGGAACGGCTCCAGCTCGTCGTCCCAGGGCTTGCCCAGCAGCCGGGAGATCTCGGCCTCCAGGTCGGCCCCCTCGCTGCGGGCCCGCAGCAGGACGGCGCGCAGCCGGTCCTCGGGGATCAGGATGTCGCCGTGGATGCCCGTGACGGCGTGGAAGATGCCGAGCGAGGGCGTGCTGCTGTACCGCTCCCCCTCCGCCGTGGCGCAGGGCTCACTGGTGACCTCGTACCGCATCAGCTGCCAGCCGCGCAGCGCGGAGGCGACCTTCGAGGCCGTACCGGGCTCCCCTTGCCAGGAAAGCTCGGCACGCCAGTGTCCGGGCGAGGCCGGCTGGCGGATCCAGTCCAGGCTCACCCGCACACCCAGCACCCCCGCGACGGCCCACTCGACGTGCGGGCACAGCGCGCGGGGCGCGGAGTGGATGTAGAGAACTCCACGTGTCGTCACCGGGACCTCCAGGCTGTGGACGAGGGTCGCCTTCCCCAGCTGCCTCGTGCCTGCAGTTGATCCACAGTTACCCACGTTAGCCGACATTAAGCTACTAAATTGAGCAAAACGGACAGGCTTTCGCTCAATGCTAGTCGAATCCTCAACGAGGTCTACCCCTCGGCCGGATCTCTCCCCCGAACGGCCCCATCGCCAGGCGGGACCCACCGTACCGCGCCGCCCCGCACCGTGGATGACGCACTTTCGGATCCGGCCGGAATGCGGTAGTGCGGCCGATTCCCCCGCGCCCGTACGCAAACCGCCCCGCACGCCCGATGGGGGGCGGCGGGGCGGTCGGCGAGCTGACGAAGGGTCAGCCGTCCAGGCGGACCACCATCTTGCCGGTGTTGACGCCGCGCAGCAGGTCGAGGAAGGCGTCCGCGGTGCGCTCGAAACCGTCCACCACGGTCTCCTCGTGGCGCAGTTCGCCGGACGTCAGCCAGCCGGCCACGTCGGCGACGAACTGCGACTGCAGCGCCGCGTGGTCGCTGACCAGCATGCCCTCCAGGCGCAGCCGCTTGCCGATCGCGAGCGCCAGGTTGCGCGGGGCGGCGGGGGCGGTGGTGTCGTTGTACTGGGCGATCGCGCCACAGAGCACGGCGCGGCCGTGCACGGTGAGCGCGCCGATCGCGGCCTCCAGGTGGTCCCCGCCGACGTTGTCGAAGTAGAGGTCGATGCCGTCGGGGGCAGCCTGCGCCAGCTGCTCGTGGACCGGGGCGTCCTTGTAGTTGAAGGCGGCGTCGTAGCCGTAGACGTCCACCAGCTTGGCGACCTTCTCCGCCGAGCCGGCCGAACCGACCACCAGCGAGGCGCCCTTGAGCTTGGCGATCTGGCCGACCATGCTGCCGACCGCGCCGGCCGCGCCGGAGACGAAGACCTTGTCGCCCTTCTTGAGGCCGCCGACGGCGAGCAGCCCGGCGTAGGCGGTCAGGCCGGGCATGCCGAGCACGCCGAGGTAGGCGGAGAGCGGGGCGGCGGCCGGGTCGACCTTGACCGCGTGGCGGGCGTCCAGGGTGGCGTACTCGCGCCAGCCGAGGCCGTGCAGGACGGCGTCGCCCGGGGCGAAGCCCTCGGCCCCGGAGGCGACCACGTGGCCGACCGCGCCGCCCTCCATGGCCTCGCCGAGCCGGAACGGCGGGGCGTAGGACTTCACGTCGTTCATCCGGCCCCGCATGTACGGGTCCACCGAGAGGAAGGCGTTGCGGACCAGGATCTCGCCCGGGCCCGGGGTCCGGACCGGGGCCTCGACCAGGGCGAAGTCGGTCGGCACCGGCCAGCCCTGGGGGCGGGCGGCGAGGTGCCATTCACGGGCGGTCGCGGGTGCGGCCTGCTCTGCCATGGGAGGAGCTCCTTAGGTGGTTCCGATGCATGAAAGGTTGAGCTACTGAAGTAACGATGGGCATGAAAGGTTCATGTTGTCAACTTTTCAGGTAGACTCTCGGACATGGACACCCAGTCGACCCAGGCCGCCACGCCGCAGTCCGACGAGATCACCCGCGAGGTCGTCGACCTGATGGCCAACCTGGTCGCGCTGTTCCATCGCGAGTACGAGGAGGCGGCCGCCGCCCGCTCGCTCACCGGCGCCCAGGCCAAGGTGCTCGCCCTGCTGCGCCGCGGCCCCATGCCGATGCGCCAGATCGCCCAGACGCTCAGCTGCGAGCCGTCCAACATCACCGGCATCGTCGACCGGCTCGAAGCCCGCGGCTTCGTCACCCGGGAGGCCGACCGGCAGGACCGCCGGGTCAAGCTGGTCGCCGCCACCGGCACCGGCGCCACCGCCTCCGAGGAACTGCGCGAATCGCTGAACTTCGCCCGCGAGCCGCTGGCCGCCCTCGGCCAGGACGAGCGGGCCGTCCTGCGCGACCTGCTCCGCCGGATGGTCACCGGCGCCGCCGGCCCCGGGGCGTGATCAGCATCACAGCCCCGGAGCCAAATCCGGGCCACCGCCGGAGGTAACCGAACCGCCCGTCGAAACGTCTAATGTTCGAACATCGAACACGAGAGACGGAAAGACGGGGGGGACACGGAGGATGGGCAGCAGCACGCGCAGGCGCCGCTACCTGCGGACAGCCATCGGCCTGGCCGCCGTGCTGGTGCTGTCCGTCGTGGGCGCCGGGGCCTGGTTCTACCACCGGCTGGACAACAACATCACCACCTTCGACCCGGGCGGCATCGCCACCGAGCGCCCGCCCGCGCCCGCCCCGGTCACCCCCGGCGCCCAACTGCCGGTGAACATCCTGGTGCTCGGCTCGGACACCCGCGACGACGGCAACAGCGCGATCGGCGGCGGCGACGAGGGCGTCGGCCACTCCGACACCGCGATGCTGGTGCACGTCTACGCCGACCACAAGCACGCCGTCGGCGTCTCCATACCCCGGGACACCCTGGTCACCATCCCGTCCTGCAAGCTGCCGAGCGGCACCTGGACCACGCCCCGGAACAACCAGATGTTCAACTCGGCCTTCACCATAGGCGAGTTCCCCAAGGGCAACCCCGCCTGCACGCAGAACACCGTCGAGACGCTCACCGGGCTGCGGATCGACCACACCATCGTGGTCGACTTCAAGGGCGCCGCCGCGATGGCCGACGCCATCAACGGCGTGGACGTCTGCGTCCCCAACAACGTCGACTCGCACGGCATACACCTCCGGAAGGGCATGCAGAAGCTCTCCGGCCAGCCCGCCGTGGACTACCTGCGGGCCCGCTACGGCTTCGGCGACAACTCCGACATCGGGCGGATGAAGCGCCAGCAGGCCTTCGTCTCCTCGATGATCAAGAAGGTGCAGGGCCAGGGCTTCTCCCTGCCCACGCTGCTCCCGCTCGCCGACGCGGCCACCCGCTCGCTCACCGTGGACGAGGGGCTGGGCACCGCGATGAAGCTGGTGGACTTCGCCCGCTCGCTCCAGGACATCAAGCTGTCCGACATCACCTTCGTGACCGCGCCCTGGCGCTTCGCCGGCGAGCGCGTCCAGCTCGTCCAGCCGGACGCCAACACGCTGTGGCGGCTGCTGCGCGAGGACCGCACCCTGGACGGCCAGAGCACCTCCGGCACCGACACCCCGGCGCCCTCCCCCACCGCCCCCGGCCCCGACGGCGCGACCCCGGGAGCCGCCCCCGGCCCGTCCGCGCCGCTCACGCCCGAGCAGGCCGCGGCTCCCGTGCTGGTGGTCAACGGCGTCGGCACCCCCGGCCTGTCCACCTCCGGCGGGGAGGCGCTGCGGGCCCGGGGCTTCCAGAACGTCACGCTCGGCAAGCCCGCCGGCGGACGGCTGCAGACCGAGATCAGCTACGACCCGGCCCTGAAGGCCGCCGCCGACCAGGTGTCCGCGCTCTTCCCGGGGTCGCGCGCGGTCGAGGAGCCGGGCTCCGAGGGCATCACCGTCACCCTGGGCCGCGACTACCGCCCAAGCCCCGCCACCAAGCTGGACGCGGTCGGCAGCGGCCCCGGCGCGAAGCCCTCCGCCCCCGCCACCACCGACCCGAGCGGCGTGCCCAGCGGGGTGCCCACCGGCATAGCGGAGAACACCCGCGGCGCCGACACCGACCCGTGCGCCGACCTGACCTTCGGATGAGCCCGTCCGGGGCCTGCCCGCTCCGGCTCCGGGCCCACTCGGGCGCCGGGTCTACTCCGGGTCGGGCAGGCCGGTGACGACGGCGGTGAGCCGGGTGCCGCGGGGGAAGGCTCCGGCGGCGGCCAGGCCGGTCAGCGCAGCCAGCAGTTTGGCCACGTAGCGGCGTTCCAGCGGGATGCCGTGGCGGGCTTCGAACCGCTCGGCGAAGGCGGCCAGTTCGGCCGGGACCTTGCCGTAGCCGCCGCCGTGGTGCGCGTGGTCGATCCGCCAGTTGTCGAACTCCCGGCCGAGGGCGGCCCGGTGGAGCCGGGTGACCTCGCCCTCCAGGTAGCCCTCGCCGCCGCGCAGCACGGCCACGCCGAGCGCCCGCGCGCCCGGCGGCAGGCCGGCCGCGATGCCCGCCAGGGTGCCGCCGGTGCCGACCGGGCAGCAGACCACGTCGTGCCCGCCCAGGTCGGGCAGTTCGGCCGGGATCGCCGCCGCGCCGGTCACCGCCAGCGCGTTGGAACCGCCCTCCGGGAGCACCAGGCAGGGGCCCCAGCGCCCCTGCGGACCGGCCGTGGGACCGGCGTCGGCGCGGCCGGTGGCCTCCCGGTACTCGGCGCGGGTCAGGAACTCCAGCCGCATCCCGGCCCGTTCGGCCGCCCGCAGCGACCAGTTGCGCGGCCGGTCGGCCAGTTCCTCGCCGCGGACCAGCCCGACGCTCTCCAGGCCGAGCGCCCCGGCGGCGGCCGCGACCGCCCGCAGGTGGGTGGAGTACGCCCCGCCGAAGGTCAGCAGCCGGGTGTGGCCCTGGGCGACGGCGGCCGCCAGGTTGGGCGCGAGCTTGCGCCACTTGTTGCCCGGGACGCTCGGGTGCAGCAGGTCGTCCCGTTTGAGCCTCAGCTCAACCCCGGCCCGCGCGAACACCTCGTCGGTGCAGTCCACCAGCGGGGTCGGCAGCAGGGCGGGTTCGAGCATCCGGCCAGCTTACGACCGGCCGGTCGGGGTGAGCAGCCCCAGGTTGTAGGCGGCGGCGACGGCGGAGGCGCGGTCCTTGACGTCGAGCTTGGCGTAGACGTGGATCAGGTGGGTCTTCACGGTGGCCTCGCTGATGAACAGCCGGGCCGCGGCCTCCCGGTTGGTGGCCCCGGAGGCGACCAGTTCCAGCACCTCCAGCTCGCGCGGGCTGAGCGGCTCCCGCACGGGCGCGCGGACCTGGCCGAGCAGCTTGGCGGCGACGGTCGGCGCGATCACCGAGGCGCCGCGGGCGGCCTCCCGGACGGCGTGGAACAGCTCCTCCCGGGCCGCGTCCTTGAGCAGGTAGCCGGTGGCGCCGGCCCGGACGGCGGGCAGCACGTCGGCGTCGGTGTCGTAGGTGGTGAGCACCAGGACCCGCCCGGGCAGGCCGCGTTCGGCCATCTCGCGGATCGCGGTGACGCCGTCCATCCGCGGCATCCGCAGGTCCATCAGCACCACGTCCGGGCGCAGCGCGGCGACCAGGACCAGTGCCTCGGCGCCGTCCCCGGCCTCGCCGACCACCTCGAAGCCGGGGGCGGCGGTGAACATCCCGCGCAGCCCGTCCCGGACCACCGGGTGGTCGTCCACCAACAGCAGTCTGATCGTCGTCGCGTCGCTCACGGTTCTACTCCTCCATGCTGATCGCCGGCAGGGTCGCGGACACGGTCGTGCCGGCGCCCGGTTCGGTCTCCAGGTCGAGCCGCCCGGCCAGGCGCTGCACGCGGCGGCGCATCACGTCCAGGCCGTAGCCGCCGCCGGTGGCCCGGGAGGCGGGCTCGGCGGCCGGGTCGAAGCCGACGCCGTCGTCCCGGACGTCCAGGGTGACCAGGTCGGGCATGTACGAGAGGGTGACGCCGACCCGGGAGGCCCGCGCGTACTTGGCGGCGTTGGCCAGCGACTCCTGGGCGATCCGCAGCAGGGTCACCTCGACCTCGGGGTGCAGCGGGCGGGCCTCGCCGGTGACGGTCAGCCCGGCGGCGGCGCCGTTGCGCTCCCGCCACTGCTCGACCAGCTCCGCCAGCGCCTCCGGCAGCGCGGCCCGCTCCAGCTCGATCGGGCGCAGCGCGTGGACGGCCCGGCGGGCCTGGGTCAGGCTCTCCCGGGCGAGGGCCGCCGCGTTCGCCTGGTGCCGCTCGGCGGCCGCGGCGTCCTGGGCACGGGTCTGGTCGGCGGCCTGGAGCTGGGTGACGATCCCGGCCAGGCCCTGGGCGACGGTGTCGTGGATCTCCCGGGCGAGCCGGCGGCGCTCGTCCGCGGCCCCGGCCTCCCGGGCCTGGACGAGGAGTTGGGCGTGCAGTCCGGCGTTCTCGGCGAGGGTCTCGGTGAGCAGCCGGTTGGCCTCGGCGAGTTCGGCGTTGGCGGCCTTGCGGCGGGCGCTCAGCCGGTCGGCGACCTCGCGGAGCGCGAACAGCAACCCGACCACCATCAGGTTGAAGGCGACGACGGTCAGCAGTCCGCCGAACTCCGCCGGGCTGTCGGGCAGGGCCCCGCCGACCTGGGAGAGCGAGGTGGGGACGGTGGCCGCGGCCGCGCCCGCCATCCGGACCCGGCCCCACAGGTACTGGGCGGCGTGCAGGTAGCCGGTGAAGGCGAAGAAGCCGAAGATCGGGTTGTCCAGCACCAGCACGGTGGTCAGCGCCAGCAGGACGACGAAGTGGGCGCCGGCGTACCGGGCGCGGCCGTCCGGCCCCGGCGTGCGGTCGAGCACCGAGCGCAGGACCAGCCACAGGAACGCGGCGGCCGCCACCGGGAGGGTGGCGGCCGCGGAGCGCGCGGTCGGAACGGGGACCAGCAGGGCCAGCGCGGTGGCGAGCAGCAGGGCGACGAAGCAGAACGGGCCGATCAGCCGGTCCAACCGGTCCAACCAGTCGCCGAGCGCGCTCTCGTCGGCCGGTGGCCGCATGATCATTCCCACCGGAACAGCCTGGCAGCCGCGGCCCCCGCGAGCACCGCGTACGCCGCGAGTGTGAGCAGGCCCACGGCGTGCGGGAAGCGCCCGGACCAGGCGTCCTGCAGGGTCTGGACGGCGGCGCCGCTGGGGGTGAAGTCGCCGATCCGGTTGAGCAGGGCCGGCGAGAACTCGCGCGGCAGCCAGATCCCGGAGAAGAACATCATCGGGAAGAAGGCCAGCGCGCCGACCGCGTTGCCGGCCTTGGCGGACGGGACGACCGCGGCGAGCAGCAGG
This sequence comes from Kitasatospora sp. NPDC043949, assembly GCF_056435365.1. Classification (NCBI taxonomy): domain Bacteria; kingdom Bacillati; phylum Actinomycetota; class Actinomycetes; order Kitasatosporales; family Streptomycetaceae; genus Kitasatospora; species Kitasatospora sp. NPDC043949. The sequence continues at coordinate 162,219 of NZ_JBWKEQ010000001.1, forward strand.
CCGACCGACAGCAGCGCGGCGGCGGCCAGCAGGAAGGCCAGCAGGAACCCCAGCGGCCGGCGCGGCAGCGACACCCCGAGCAGCGGTCCGGCCGCCACCACCAGCAGCACCGAGACGACGGCGACGCCCAGGTACAGCGGCAGCAGCGCGCCGAACAGCAGCGACGGGCGGACGGGGCTGGCGGACATCCGGCGCAGCACGCCGCGTTCGCGGTAGGTGGCGAGCAGCGAGGGCAGGCCGTTGAGGCCGAGCAGCAGCAGGGTGAAGACGGCCAGGATCGGCGCGTACAGCTGGATGGTGCTCATGCCGTGCATGTCGGGCGAGGTCTTGCGCAGGGCCGGGACGGAGCCGAGGACGAGGAACAGCACGACGGGGAAGGCGAGGCTGAACAAGGCGGTCAGCGGGTCGCGGAGGAACAGGCGGGCCTCGGCGACGGCCAGGCGGCGGACGGCGTGGGCGGTGTGGTGGGCGGTGTGGTTCACGGTGGTGGTCCCCTCGGGCGTGGTGATGGCGGCTCAGGAGTCGTGGCGGGTCAGGGGGCGTGACGGCTCAGGTGTCGTGGCGGGTCAGGGCGAGGTAGGCGTCGTCCAGGCTGTGCTCGCGGATCCGCAGCCCGGTGACGACGATCCCCTCGCGGGCGAGCAGGCCGGTGACCTCGTCGGCGAAGTCCCCGACGCCGGAGACCTCGACCCGGCCGTCCCGCTCCTCGACCCCGGTGACCCCCGGCAGGGCCGCCAGCCGGGCGGTGTCCAGCGGCCCGCTGGGGCGGAAGCCGAGCGTGCCGCCGGTGCCGGAGCGGGCGATCAGCTCCGCGGGGGTGCCGGTGGCGACGATCCGTCCGCCGTCGAGGACGGCGGCCCGGTCGCAGAGCGCCTCGACCTCGTCCATGAAGTGCGAGACCAGGACCACCGTCACGCCCTCGTCGCGGATCCGCCGGACCAGCTCCCAGGTGTCCCGGCGGCCCTGCGGGTCGAGCGCGGTGGTCAGCTCGTCCAGGAAGGCCACCTCGGGGTTGCCGATCAGCGCGAGGGCGATGAGCAGCCGCTGGCGCTGGCCGCCGGAGAGCTTGTCGAAGGGGGTCCGGCGCTGGTCGGCGAGCCCCCACTCGTCGAGCAGCTCGCGCCAGTCCCGGGGGTTCGGGTAGAGCGCGGCGTACAGTTCCAGCGCCTCGCCGACCCGCAGCGCGCCCTGCAGCTGGGCCTGCTGGAGCTGGATGCCGATCCTCGGCCGCAGCCGGTGGGCGTCCTTCACCGGGTCCAGGCCGAGGACGCGGACCGTCCCCGCGTCGGCCCGGCGCAGGCCCTCGCAGCACTCCACGGCGGTCGTCTTGCCCGCGCCGTTCGGCCCCAGCAGGCCGAACACCTCGCCGCGCTCCACGCCGAAGGAGACCCCCTCCAGCACCTGGCGCCGCCCGTAGGCCTTGCGCAGCCCCGCCACCTCGATCACGGCCATCGCGCCGCTCCCTCCCGCTCGTCCCCGCTGGTCCGGCCGGTTCTTCCGGCCTGCGACGAGCTTCCCGCGCGGGGCCCCGGCCGCGGATCGACCGGACGGTCAGAGCTGCGGGCGGGCGCGGTGGAGGGTGGATCAACCGATCGGTGGATGGGCACGGGCGCGGGCCCGGAACGCGGGAAGCCCGGCCGCCATGTCGGCGACCGGGCCTCTCGTTCGGATCACACCGGCTGGGTCAGACCACCGCGGCGTCGGCGTTGCGGGTGCTGATGGCCCGGCGCAGGGCGCGCGGGACGGGGCCCGCGGCGGGGGCCAGCTTGTCGATCCGGGTGCGGAACTCGCGGCTCTGGCGCCACGTCAGGACGGCTCCGAGCCGGGCGGCGTCGACCAGCGCGACCAGCGCGGCGTCCGCCGGGTCGACCCGGCTGAGCGGCGCCTTCAGCGCCGAACTCACCGACGCGACAAGGGACTTGCGCAGCCGCTGCTCCGGCAGGACGACCCGGGTGCACGGGAACAGTCCGAGCGCGCGGCGCTGTTCGAGCCGGATCCGCCCGGACGCCGCCAGCCCGTCCCGGACCACCCGCGCGGCGCGGGCCGCCGGGCCCTGGCGGCGGCCGACCCAGCTCTGCCAGGTGCGCCGCCGGCCCTGCCGGATCTGCTCCAGCATCGCGGCGGAGAGCGGGTCGAGGCCGTCGGCCGACGCTCCGTCGACGGCGGCCGGGTGCCGGCCGTCGTCGCGGATCAGCGCGCGCCGCAGGAGTTCGGCGAGCGCGGCGGCCCGCAGCACCAGGTCGAGCCTGGCGGTTGCGGTGAGCCGCTCGCGCTCGGGGTTGTAGGCGAGCAGGTAGAGCTTCTCCGGCAGGGTGATGGGCAGGTCCACGATGGACTCCAAGCAGATGGACGGTGGATGGGCCCGTTCATCCGGCGTCGGAACCGCCGGCCTCCGGGTTCTCCTTGGGCGGTCGGCCGCGCCGGGGAAGACGGGCCGCGTCGCCGGGCATCCGGCCCGCGTCGCTGAGGGCACGGCGAAGGAGGAACTCGATCTGCGCGTTGGCACTGCGCAGCTCGTCCGCGGCCCACCGGGCCAGTGCGTCGTGGACCGCCGGGTCCAGTCGCAGCAGGATCTTCTTCCGCTCCGTCGCCAACGCCGCGCCTTACTGGTAGAGGGAGCCCGTGTTCACGACGGGCTGGGCGCCCCGGTCGCCGCAGAGCACCACCAGGAGGTTGCTCACCATGGCGGCCTTGCGCTCCTCGTCCAGTTCGACGACGTCGCGCTCGGCGAGCCGGTCCAGCGCCTCCTCGACCATACCGACGGCGCCCTCGACGATCAGCCGCCGTGCCGCGACCACGGCCCCGGCCTGCTGGCGCTGGAGCATCACCTGGGCGACCTCGGGCGCGTAGGCGAGCCGGGTGATCCGGGACTCGACGACCCGCACCCCGGCCGAGACGACCCGGGCCGCGATCTCGGCGGAGAGCATCCGGCTGATCTCCTCCGCGCCGTCGCGCAGCGACAACTGGCCCTCGCGGTGGGCGTCGTACGGGTAGCTGCTGGCGATGTGCCGGACGGCGGTCTCGGTCTGGATGGCGACGAAGTCGCTGTAGTCGTCCACCTCGAACACGGCCTTGGCGGTGTCCTCGACCTGCCAGACCACCACGGCGGCCATCTCGATCGGGTTGCCGTCCGCGTCGTTGACCTTGTTGGTCTCGGTCTCGTGGTTGCGGATCCGGGTGGAGATCCGGCGGCGGCTGGTGAACGGGTTCAGCCAGGTCAGGCCCTCGGCGCGGATGGTGCCGCGGTAGCGGCCGAGCAGCTGGACCACCCGCGCCTGGCCGGGCGAGACCACGGTCAGCCCGCACAGCAGCAGCAGCGCGCCCAGGACGGCCAGCGGCCCGACGGTCAGCAGGGTGATCCCCAGCGCCTTGGACCCGCCGGCCACTTGGAGACCGCCGGCGATGGTCGCCCCGATCCCCGCGAGCAGACCGAGCAGCGTCCCTCCGAGCACCGGCAGCCCCGCGGCACCGGTGATGACCCGCTCGGTGATCTTGGGGGCCGGAAGGTCGAGGACGGGGCCGCCTTCGACGTCGACGGCAGAACGCGGTGTGGCCATGAGACCAGCTCCTCCAGCGAGTGTTTCCGATCCAGCTGTCAAAGTGATATCACTTTTTCTGCGCACCGCGCCAGGGGTTTGGCCGCATCCGCCGGGGTGGCGACCCCGCCGCCAACTCCGGTCGGCGATACGGCAGTTTGATACGCAGCGTATTAAATACATGATGTATCGTTCCCGCGTGGCTCCATCGAAGACTGCTTCCACCGATTCCGGCCGGCCGCCCCGCCGGCGTGCTCACACCCGCGCCCGGCTGCTCGACGCCGCCGGGCAGGTGCTGGTCGCGCGGGGGTACGCGAAGACCACCATCGAGGACGTGTGCGCGGCGGCCGGGTACACCCGGGGGGCCTTCTACTCCAGTTTCGAGAGCAAGCAGGACCTCGTCCTCGCACTGTTCGACCACCACTCCGCGCACCGGCTCGACCAGTTGGAGGGCCTGCTGCACCATCCGGCTCCGGGGGCGGCCCGACGGATCGGGGAACTGCTCCTGGCGGTCGACCCCGACGAACGGGGATGGATCCTGCTCTTCCTGGAGTTCCGGCTCGATGCGGCCCGCAGCCCGGAGCTCAGCGCACGACTCCACGAACACGACAAGGCCGTCACCGGGGCCCTCGCCCGCCTGCTGGAGCGCAACGGCACGAGCGTCGACGCGCAGAGCCTCGCCATGTTCCTGCTCGCCTCCCGCGAGGGCATCCTCGCCCGGACCGCCACGGGCGGACCCGGCAGCGATGAAGCGTGGCGCGCTGCAGTCGACGTAGTCGCCGAACTGCTGCCCACCCTGCTGCCCTCGCTGGAACAGGCACCCTGAGCAGCTCCGCCCACCCCTGCCGCCCGGTCAACTGAGAGGCGTCATGCCCGCAACCGCCCCGTCGGACCCACAGCGCTGGAAAGCGCTGTTATTCATCGGCATCGCCCAGTTGATGGTCGTGCTCGACACGACCATCGTGAACATCGCCCTGCCCTCGGCCCAGCACGACCTCGGCATCTCCGACGGCAACCGGCAATGGGTGATCACCGCCTACTCGCTGGCGTTCGGCAGCCTACTGCTCTTCGGTGGCCGCATCGCCGACCTCACCGGCCGCAGACGCGCGTTCATCGTCGGCCTGCTCGGCTTCGCGGGCGCATCCGCGTTGGGCGGCCTCGCGGTCAGCCCCGGGATGCTGCTCGCCGCCCGCGCCCTGCAGGGCGTGTTCGGCGCACTGCTCGCCCCGGCCGCGCTCTCGCTGCTCGCGGTCACCTTCACCGAACCCAGGGAGCGGGCAAAGGCATTCGGGATCTACGGCGCGATCTCCGGTGCCGGCGGGGCCGTCGGCCTGATCATGGGCGGTGCGCTGACCGAGTACCTGAACTGGCGCTGGGCGCTGTTCGTCAACATCCCGTTCGCCATCGCGGCCGTGTTCGGCGCCGTCACCGTCGTGCGCGAGCCGGCGGGCGCCCGCAACAGCGCCCGGCTGGACCTCCCCGGTGTCATTCTCGCCACCACCGGCCTGCTGTCGCTGGTGTACGGGTTCACCCGTGCCGAGTCCGACGGCTGGACCGCCCCCGTCACCGTCGCGCTCTTCATCACCTCGGTGGTCCTGCTCGGCGTGTTCGTCCTGGTCGAGAGCAAGGCCCCGGCCCCCCTGCTGCCGCTGCGGGTGGTGACCGAACGCAACCGGGGCGGCATCTACCTCTCCCTGGGGCTGGCCGTCATCGGCATGTTCGGGCTCTTCCTGTTCCTGACCTACTACCTGCAGGTCGTGAAGGGCTACACGCCGGTCCGCACCGGATTCGCCTTCCTGCCCATGATCGTCGGCATGGTGACCGGGTCGACGCAGATCGGCACCCGGCTGATGACCCGCCTGCCGCCCCGGCTCCTGATGGGTCCGGGCTTCCTGACCTCGGCCCTCGGCATCGCGCTGCTCACCCAGATCAAGGTCGACAGTTCGTACGTCGGCCTGATTCTGCCCGCACAGGTGCTCCTCGGCCTCGGCATGGGCACGGCGTTCATGCCCGCCATGAGCCTGGCCACCCGCAGCGTGCAGCCGCAGGACGCCGGCGTGGCCTCCGCCATGGTCAGCACCTCCCAGCAGGTCGGCGGCTCCATCGGCACCGCCCTGCTGAACACCATCGCGGCCGGTGCCACCACCAACTGGCTCGCCGAGAAGGCCCGTTCCGGCGCCGACCCGGCCAAGCTGGCCAACGCGGCGGCCGTACACGGCTACGCCACCGCGATCTGGTGGGCTGTCGGCATCCTCGCCGCGGCCGCGGCCGTCGCCTTCCTCCTCATCAACGCCAGGCAGCAGAACGGCGGTACGGGGTCCGACGGCACCGAGGCCGAGAAGGCCGACGCCGTCCCGACGGCGACCCCCCACTAGGGCGTGCCCGGCCGCCGACATGCGTGCGGGGGGGGGGGGGGGGGGGGGGGGGGTGTTCCCCCCTCCCCCCTCCCCCCCACCCCCCGGGTTTTTTGGGGTTGCTTTTTTCCCCACCCACTCTCCCCCAGCCC
>NZ_JBWKEQ010000001.1:168270-181716 GCF_056435365.1 Kitasatospora sp. NPDC043949
AAGGGGGAGAAAGGCGAAGTCACCCTCCCGATGCGACCCCGGCGTTTGTGGTCCCGCGCTGGAGGGCGGGGGCACGCCACCCGGGGCGGCCCCCCCCCCCCCCCCCACGCTTACCACCTCGCACACACCTACGGGTTCGTGAGGACCGCCTTCATCACCGAACCGTCCGCCACGGCCGCGAGCGCGGTCCCGTGGTCGTGCAGCGGGTAGGACGACACCAGGCTGCCCAGGTCGAAGCGGGCCGTGAGGGCGGGCAGCAGGCGTACGTACTCGACGAGGTGCGCGCCGGTGAACGCCCAGGATCCGACGACATCGAGCTGCCGGTACACGATCTGGTGCGGGTTGAACAGGGTGTCGCCTGCGTCCGTGTACTGGCCGATGACCAGGTAGGAGCCGCCCCGGCGGGCGAGGGTGAGGCCCTGCGCGACCGCCCCGGGCACGCCCGCACACTCGATCACGAGGTCGGCCCCGGTTCCTCCGGTTTCCGCGCGGACCCGGTCCAGGACGGCCTCGGCGTCGCCGGGCGCGGTGATGTCGAGGTGCACGTCGCCGATGCCGGCGGCGGCAGCGAGGGCCAGTCGGCTGTCGGGACCGCCCACCAGAATGACCTTGGCAGCCCCGGCAAGCCGGGCGAACGCGGCGGCCGCGAGGCCCACCGGACCACTGCCCTGGACCACGACCGTCTCGCCGAGGCGCACCGGCCTGCGCTCGAGGAGGGCGTGCACCACGGTCGGCCCCGCGCAGGCCAGGGACATGGCGGCCAGCGGGTCGATGCCGTCGTCCAGCTTCACGACGGTGGTGCCGGCCTGCAGCACGATGAACTCGGCCCAGGCGCCCGAGAGCTCGGGACCGTCGGTGGTGGAGCGGTTGACCCCGTAGGTGCGGCGGTTCTCGCACAGGGTCGGCTCACGGTGCAGCCGGCACGGGACGCAGGAGCCGCAGGCGATCGAGGACGCCCACATCACGGTGTCGCCGGTTTGCAGTGCGGTTCCCGTGGCATCGTGTCCGGGGGCGCCCGGACCGAGCTCGTGGACGGTGCCGAGGCCTTCGTGGCCGAGGACCAGCGGGGTGGGGATCGGCAGATGGCCCTGCTGGAGATGGAGGTCGGTGCCGCAGATACCGCCGTGGCGGCAGGCGACGAGCATCCCCCCGACCGGGGCGGGCGGGACCTCGTACTCCCGCAGCGCGAGCGGCCGGCCGAGCTCCTCCAGGACGACGGCCTTCCCGCGCATCACGCCGACACCCCTTCGAGGGCGTCGAGGAAGGGGGCGTCGAGGATGCGCAGGGGCCCGGTGTCCCGGCACACGACGTAGTCGGGGCGCGGCTCACCGGTCCAGCTCGGCAGGTTGGCGGTGTCGTTGTAGGTGGCGATGAGCAGTCGGCGTGGGAAGGGCGACATGTTGGGTGCGGAGCCGTGCACGATCTCGGGCGAGAAGAAGACGAGGGAGCCGGCCGGGCCCTTGGGGCTGACCATGCCGCGCTCGGCGACCAGGGTGGAGAGCTGGTCGGGAGTCAGCGCGATGTCCTCCGGGTCCAGGTGCTGGGCGGACTTGGCCTCGGCCGTGCGGCTGCCGCGCACCGGGCCGTAGCGGTGCGATCCGGACACGAAGATCACGGGGCCGTTGAACTCGTCGACGGCGTCGAGGAAGACACCGACGTTGACCTGGAGCGGGGCGGGCAGCCGGTCGGCGAGGCGCCAGGCGACGTAGTCCTGGTGCCAGGACCACTTCTCGCCGCCGAACGCCGGCTTGGCGTTGATCTTGAGCTGGTACACGTACACGTCGTCCGTGAGCAGCTGCCGCACCGGCACGAGCATCCGGGGGTCCCGGATCAGCCCGGCGTACTCGGGCTGCCGGTGGTGCGAGGCGTACACCGCGCGCACCTCGTCCCGGGACTCCTCCCTGATCACCTGCGGACCGTGAACGCGGCAGTCGCGCTGGAACGCGGCTCGAAGCCGTTCCACCTCCCGGTCGTCCAGCACGGACTCCACGAGGAGGAATCCGTCCTCGTGGTATCGGGCGATCTGTTCTTCGCTGAGACGCATGGGTGTTCCTCCGTATGACGTGAGTGGCGGGTGCGGGGCGTGCCAGACCGAGTGCTCAGGTCAGAACGGCCGGTCGCCGGCGATCGCGGTCCGGTCCACGACCCGGCGGTTCGGGTGGTAGTCCGAGGTGGCGTAGTGCTGCACGGCCCGGTTGTCCCAGAAGGCGATGGACTTCGCCTCCCAGCGGAAGCGCACCTGGTATTCGGGGTACTCCAGCTGGCGGAAGAGGTGGGCCAGCAGCTCCTCGCTCTCGTCCGCCGGCAGGCCCGCGATGTGGGTGGTGAAGATCGACGTCAGGAACAGTGTCTTGCGCCCGGTCTTCGGGTGGGTGCGCACCAGCGGGTGTTCCACCGGCGGGTAGACCCCCTGGAAGTGCGCCCGCTGCTCGTCGGTCATCAGCTCACGGTAGTTGGCCGACGGGGTGAAGTCGTTGACCGTCTTCAGCCCGTCGATGCGCGCCTTCACCTCGTCCGGGAGGTTGTCGTACGCGGCGGCCGCATCCGTGAACAGGGTGTCTCCGCCGCCCCCTTCGGGCAGTTCCACCATGCGCAGGACGGCGCCGAGCGGGGGGCGCTCGATCCACGGGAAGTCGTAGTGCCAGACGTTCTCGAAGCCGGGGTTCTGCTTGCCCTTCTCCAGTCGCACGACGTCCTCTCCGGTACCCGCCGGCAGGAACGGGTGCCCCTCGATCGCGCCCCATCGGCACGCGAAGGCCCGCTGCTGCTCGGCGGTGAGGTCCTGATCGCGGAAGAACAGCACCTTCCATTCGAGCAGGGCCCGGTCCAGCTCGCCGAACGCCTCGTCGCTCAGCGGGGTGCGCAGGTCGATGCCGTGGATCTCGGCGCCGATCAGCGGTCCCGACGGACGTACCTCGAAGTGCTCGTACGGGCCGCCCTGCCGGCCCTCCAACAGCCTGCGCAGGAGCCGGGGGCCGTGATGGTCCGTCCGGCCCTCGATGCCACGGCGGGCCAGTGACCGTACCTCCGCCAGCGCGGCGTCGACGCCCGTGTGCTCGGGGTGGGTCGGAGTGGTTGTCATGCGGTGGACCTCCTGGTCCTCGGGGCGCGGGTGCGCCGGGGTTGGTGGGGCCGTCGCCTCGGGGCGGGGCCGTTACGCGTCCGCGGACCGCAGCCGCGCGGCGAGGACCGGCCCGATCTCCGCCAGGGCCGACGGCCGCATCATGCGGTGGTGGGTGGCCGGCACGTCGTGGGATTCGACCGCGCCGCCGATGTGGCCCGCCCAGACCGCCGCGGTGCTGCGGCCCGGTTCGTACGGGTCGCCGGGGTCGGACTCCGCGGCCCGGAAGAACAGCAATCCGCCGTGGAACCTGCCGGGCCTGAACCCGGCCATCAGGTCGAGGTCGTTGCGGTAGACGTCGCGGAGCGCGGCCCGGGCCCGGTCGTCCCCGAGGAGGAAATCGTCGTCGCCGACCGACTGGAGCAGGGAGCGGCCGAACTCGTCCTCGCTGAACCTGGGCATGTCGGCCCGGAGCCGGTCGTCCACGGGATAGGAGTCCACCATCACGAGCAGGTCGACCACCTTGCCCTCGCGCTCCAGGAGGGTGGCCATGGCGTGGGCCACCAGACCGCCGAAGGACCAGCCGAGTATCCGGTAGGGGCCCTCGGGGCGCACCGCACGGATCTGTGCCACGTAGTCGGCGGCCATGTCCTCGACGGTGGCCGGGAAGCCCGGCGTTTCCCCGGGCCCGCGCCGCGCCTGGAGCGCGTACACGGGCTGGTCGGGGCCGAGGTGCGGCAGGAGCCCCGCGTACGGCCAGCCCATTCCGGCAGCCGGGTGGACGCAGAACAGCGGAGACCGGGAACCCTCCGCGCGCAACGGCAACAGGGACTGCGGCGCAGCGCCGGACGAAGGGTCTGCGATCCGCCGGGCGAGCCCGGCCGGGCTCGGGGACTCGAACAGCGCGTGCACTTCCAGCGGCGTGCCGAGCGCGGCCCTGATCCGCGCGACGAGGCGGGCGGCAAGGAGGGAGTGCCCGCCGAGGTCGAAGAAGTTCTCGTCGACACCGACCGCGGGCAACTCCAGTACCTGGGCGAAGAGGCCACACAGGACCCGCTCCTGCTCGGTGGCCGGTTCGCGGGCCGGTGCGCCGCCGGTGAGCCGGGGCTCGGGCAGCGCCCGGCGGTCCAGCTTTCCGTTCGGCGTGAGCGGAAGCTCCGCCAGCTCGACGACGGCCGAGGGCACCAGGTGGGCCGGCAACCTCGCCCGGACGAACTCGCGTACCGCGGCCGTGTCGCACCCCCGCGTCTGCGGTACGACGTATCCGACGAGCCGCCGGTCCCCGGGCCTGACCTCGCGGGCCACCACCTCGGCGTGGACGATACCGGGGCAGGCGGCGAGGGCCGACCTGATCTCGCCGGGCTCGATCCGGAATCCACGGATCTTGATCTGGTCGTCGGACCGGCCGTGGTACTCCAGCTGCCCGTCGGGCAGCCAGCGGACCACGTCCCCGGTCCGGTACATCCGGCTTCCCCGCGGCCCGTACGGGTCGGCGACGAACCGTACGGCGGTGAGTCCGGGACGGTTCAGGTAGCCCCGGGCCACCCCGGCCCCGGCGAGGTACAGCTCTCCGCGCACCCCCTCCGGGGCCAGGCGCAGGCCGGCGTCCAGGACGTACGCCCTGATGTTGGGGATCGGCCGGCCGATCGGGGCGGCAGGCGGCCACGCGTCGACGTCCGCCGCCAGGGTGTGGGCCGTCACCAGGTGGGTCTCGCTCGGGCCGTAGTGATTGTGCAGCCGACGCCCGGCGCGGCCCCGCACGAATTCGCGTACCTGGCGGCTCGGGGTGAGCGCCTCACCGCCCTGCGCCAGGACCCGCAGCGACGGGATGGTCCACCCCTGGTCGAGGGCCGCCTCGCACAGGGCCTCCAGGACGAGGTTGGGGGCGAAGAGCTCGTTCACGCACTCCGCGTCAAGCCAGGCGGCGAGCAGCTTGGGGTCGCGCCGGACCTCGTCGGTCGGCACTACCAGGGTCTTGCCGAACAGCACCGCGGACAGGATCTCCTGCACGGACACGTCGAAACTGAGCGCGGTGAACTGGGCGACCCTGGCCCCGGCGGCCGAGGGGAAGGCCTCGTCGTGCCACGACAGGAGGTTGACCATCGCCCGCCCGGACATCACCACGCCCTTGGGCCGGCCGGTGGTGCCCGAGGTGTAGATGACGTACACGGGATGTGCCGGGTCGAGCCGGCCCAGCCGCTGCTCGTCGTCGATCTCCGTGCCGACCAACTGATCCAGCTCGCCCAGGGTGCCGGACTCGTCGAGGATCAACCGGGGGGCGTCCGTGTGCGGCAGCCGCCGGGCCGTGTCCACAGTCGTCAGCACGACGGCGGGCACGGTGTCGCTCAGCATGAACGACAGCCTCTCGGCGGGATATTCGGGATCAACGGGGAGATAGCAGCCGCCCGCTTTGAGGACGGCGAGGACGGCAACGGCGAGAAGGGCCGAGCGGGGCAACGCGATGGCGACGATCCGCTCGGGCCCGACACCCCGCGAGATGAGGAGCCGGGCGAGGCGGTTCGAGGCGGTATCCAGCTCCCGGTAGGTCAGCGTGGTCTCCGCCGAGACCACGGCCGGCAGGTGCGGGGTGTCCTCGGCCTGCCGGGCGAACAGCTCCGGGAGGCCGGCTTCCGGGTACTTGCGCTCGGGGCCGCCGAGCTCGGTGAGCAACCGGATCCGCTCGCCCTCGGTGAGCAGATCGACGGAGCCGACCCGCATGTCCCGGTCCGTGCTGAAGGCGCGCAGGAGGCGCAGGAAGCGCGCGTGGTGCGCGGCCAGCTCGTCGGCTTCGTAGCGGGCCGAGTTGGCGACCAGGTCGATGCCCAGCCCCAGGCCGTCCGCGCGGTCGAAGGCCGTGAACGACAGGTCCTCGACGATCCCCTGGGTCAGGTGGTGGGCGGTGGCGGGCCGACCGGCGAAGTGCAGGTCGTAGTCGAAGGCCATGATGTTGACCATGGGACCGGTCCGGTAGCGCCCCGTGTCCGGCAGGCCGAGGTCGCGCCCCAGGCGCTCACCCCGGTGACGCTGATGCCGGATCATCTCCCGGAATCCACCGGCGACTTCACGGACGAGCTCGTGCAACGTGAGATCCGGGCGGACCGTGACGCGCAGGGGCAGGACGTTGGAGTACATCCCCGGCGTGGTGCGCGCCGCGGCGTCGGTGCGGGCGGCCATCGGCAGACTCAGGATGACGTCCTGCGCGCCGGAGAGCCGGTGGACCTGGGCGGCCGCGGCCGCGATCACCAGCACGGACCAGTGGGTGCGGGCCGAGCGGGCGGCGGCCTTGAGCTGCTCGGTCTCGGCTACGGAGAGGCTGCCGGTGTGACTGGTCTGTCCCTGCGCGGCGGGCCCGCCCGGCGGTTGGGAGGCGAGGGTGGCGACTTCCGGTCCGTCCGCGAACCGGGCCGTCCAGTACGCCCGGTCCGCCGCACCCCGGCCGGAGGCCTGGTAGTCCGCGTCGTCCGCCAGCATCTCCCGGATGGCCCCGTACCGGCTGGCCGGCAGGGGGAGTCCCGCGGTCATGGCGGCGTAGAGCTCGGACACCCGTTGGGCGATCAGCGCGCCCGTGTGCCCGTCCGCGACCGCGTGGTGGGCGCTGAGGTACCAGAAGCTGCGATCCGGCCCCAGGCTGAACAGCGCGTAGGAGAAGAGCGGCCCTCGGGAAAGGTCCATCCGGCGGGACAGGTCGGCCCGCATCCAGGCCCGCGCGGCGGCCGCGGGGTCCGGTTCGCCACAGACGTCGAGGACCGGGAACTCCCAGTCGGAGAAGGGGGTCACGCACTGCCGGGGCTCACCGTCCTCCTCGACGAACAGGGCGTGCATCGGGACGGCCTCCGCGACGGCCTGCCGCACCGCCTTTTCGAAGACCCACCGGTCGATGGCCCCCTGGAGTTCCAGGTATTCACCGATGCGCTGCTGTGGAGCGGTCGGATCGACCTGTTCGGCCAGCCACATCTCACGCTGGGCCGTTGACACGGGAAGGCGCATGTCGCCGGATCCTGACCCTGACACTTCTCTCACACTCCTCATGGTGCGCACCGGCCGGCGAATTCCCGCCGAATACAAGGACGGAATGTGGAGGACGCGCGAAAAATTCGGGAAGCAACGGGAAGAAAAGCGCATCGTCGCGATCCCGACCGAACAACCCGGCTCCGCCTGACTCCACTGCGAGAAGAATGCTAGACGCGGGCGCTAAACCTCCACATGCACACCACTTGCATTTCACTCCGCTAAAGCGCCCCTTAATCCCGCCGGATCTCATTCTTCAGGATGACTGAAATCCTCTGATCCGGCTTTAGATTCGCGCTCTATGAACAATCCAGCGCCTCCCCGCCCGGGTCCGGCTACGAGTCGTCGCCCGGCAGCGCACACCCTTCGCGACCTGGCCACCCCGGCGCCCCGGCCGCGTGTCCCCACCCTCGCCGCGTACGCCTGCCTGCTGATCGGGCTGATCGACCTCGCGGCCGCCGTCTTCCCCGGCTTCCGCCACAGTCGGGTGCGCCTGCTGGCCGGTCAACTGCCCGGTGGCACCACCACGGTGACCGCGGTCGGCTCGCTGATGGTCGGCGTGCTGCTCGTGCTGCTGGCGCACGCGCTGCGCCGCCGCAAGCGGCGGGCCTGGCGGGCGGTGGTCGTGCTGCTCCCGGTGGGCGGGCTGCTGCACCTCCTGCGGTGGCACACCACCGCCACCGGTGCGGTGTCGTTCGCGCTGCTCCTGGTGATGCTGCTGTACCGGCGGGAGTTCTACGCGCTGTCCGACCCGCGTACCCGTTGGCGAACGCTGCTGAGCTTCATCGCGGTGGGCGGCGTCTCCCTCGTGCTGGGGCTGCTGATCACCAATGTGCACCCGGACTACGAGGCCGGCTCGCCCTCACTGGAGGAGCGGCTGCGGCACACCGCGTACGGACTCGTCGGAGTCGAGGGGCCGGTGCGCTACACCTCGGATCGGGTCGCGGACCTGGTCGGCTACTCACTCGGCGCGCTCGGTCTGATCACCCTGCTGACCACCTCCTACCTGTTCCTGCGGCCCGAGAAACCGCTGGCGGAGCTCTCCGCGGACGACGAGGCCCGGGTACGTGAGCTGCTCGAACGGCACGGGGCGCGCGACTCGCTGGGGTACTTCGCGCTGCGGCGTGACAAGAGCGTGCTGTTCTCGCCGACCGGCAAGGCCGCCATCGCCTACCGCGTCGAGTCCGGTGTGATGCTCGCCTCCGGCGACCCCATCGGCGACGTCGAGGCCTGGCCCGGAGCGATCAAAGCGTTCATGGACGAGGCCAGGCGGCACGCCTGGGTGCCCGCCGTGATCGGGTGCGGCGAGACCGGCGGCGAGGTGTGGACGCGCGAAGCGGGACTGGACGCCCTGGAGTTGGGTGATGAAGCGGTCGTGCACACGGCCGACTTCTCACTGAGCGGGCGGGTCATGCGCAATGTGCGCCAGATGGTCAAACGCGTCGAGCGCAACGGCTACTCCTGCAAGGTCCGCCGGGTCCGCGATCTCGACGACGCGGAGCGGGCGCGGATCGCGGCCGCAGCGGCCCGCTGGCGCGGCACCGACATCGAGCGAGGTTTCTCCACCGCTCTCGGCCGCTTCGGCGACGTGGAGGACACCGGCTGCGTGGTGGTCACCGCACACCACTCCCCGGACGTCGGATCGGGCGAGGCGGGCGGGAAGCCGGAGGCCGACGACCTCGCCGCCGTGCTGCACTTCGTACCCTGGGGCCCCGAGGGAATCTCGCTGGAACTGATGCGCCGGGACCGCGCCGCCGACCCCGGCCTCAACGAGCTGCTGATCGTCGCCGTTCTCCAGGCGGCGCCCGCACTCGGGATACGCCGGGTCTCGCTCAACTTCGCGATGTTCCGCTCAGCCCTGGCCCGGGGAGAACGGCTCGGCGCGGGACCGGTGTTGCGGGCCTGGCGGGGGCTGCTCGTACTGCTCTCGCGCTGGTTCCAGATCGAGTCGCTGTACAAGTTCAACGCGAAGTTCCAGCCGGAGTGGGTGCCGCGCTTCCTGGTCTTCCCGCACACCCGCGATCTGCCGCGGATCGGGCTCGCGGCGATGCGGGCGGAGGCCTTCATCACCCTCGGCCGGCCCCAGTGGGGCCGCAAGCCGCTGCGGCAGGGGCTCGCCGGGGCGGGAGCCGGTACGGCTCGTCCGGCCCCGCGAGCGGAGCGCGTCGCGGGGCCGGACGAGCCGTAGGGATGCGGTCAGCCCGTTCAGCAGGCGAGATGGGCGAGTGTGTGCTCTTCGAGGCCGGCGTCCCGTGCCAGGACCGACTGCTGCAACTGCCTCAGCCTGGGCCCCGGTTCGATGCCGATCTCGTCGATGAGGACGCGCCGGATGCGGTTGTAGATCATGAGGGCTTCGGCCGGTCGGCCGCTGCGGTACAGCGCGAGCATGAGAAGACCGTGGAAGGTCTCCCGCATCGGCTGTTCGTCGATCAACCCGTAGAGCTCGCCGACCAGCGGCTTGTGCCGTCCCAGGAGCAGTTCCGTCTCGGCCCGCTCCTCCAGCGCGGCCGACCGCTTCTCGTCCAGCTGGTGGCCCAGGCTCTGCAATGCCGGAACCGTGGACAGGTCCGCCAGCGCCGGGCCGGTCCACAACCCGAGTGCCTGGGAGAGCAGCAGCGAGGCCTCCTCCAGCCGGCCCACCGCCCGCAGCTCCCCGGCACGCAGGCACAGCGATTCGAAGCTGTGCAGGTCCAGGGTGAGCGGGGCGAGTTCCATCATGTAGCCGGGCGGCCTGGTCAGCAGCCCGGACACGTCGAAGCCCGCACCCGCCAGATGCTTGCGGAGCCGGGAGACGTACACCTGCAGGGCGGTGGACGCGGTGCGCGGCGGCGTCCCCGACCAGAGGGCGTCGATGAGCTGCGGCGCGGACAGTGGGCGGCCGTCGTTCAGGCACAACAGCGCCAGCAGGGCCCGGAGCTTCAACGCCTGCGGAGTGCGCGGCGTCCCGCCGTCCGTCTCCACTGCAAGTGCTCCGAGAACGCGAAAGTACACGATTCTTCTCATCCCCCCGGTCAGAAGACCCGGAATCCTCAGAACCGATGGTCCGGTGAGTCCGGGCATGGTGTGTGAAGAAAGCAGAAGTCGCGCCGACAGCCCCTGGCACAGGTTGGCGACTGCACACCTTCACGCATGCGTCCCTCGCCGGCGCGCCCGAATTGCCGATGGCGACCCGACGAAACCGGGCCACCTGGATTCCCCCCAAGCCGACCCGGCCTGGTATGCGCCGGGTCATGAATTCAGGACCCTATCACGCGCCGGATGGGCAACCCCCGCCCCTGCGGGAGGAACTCCGGACTGCCGGTTCGGACGTAAAGATTCCGCTTGAATCTATGACCGACGGGCGACTTTCGGGCAATAGCCGAACCACCCTCGCCCGACTGAGATCCGCTGGTCGGAAGCTCTCTCGGATCGAAGAACCAGACATACTGCCAGATTTCAGGATGGCGCTCATTGATAAAGGAATTCCACGGATTCGAGGTTCACTTGAGAGTCCACACCCGGGCCTGGAGCCAGTCGACTTCCCTGACGGAAACTCAAGACGGTCCTGATCGCGCCCACCCATCACGGCCCCTCCGCAGGCGGGCAACGGCGCGGCCTGGCCGCGCTCGGTGGACGGACTGCACCACTCGGCCGGGACGCTGCCGACAGCCCGGGGGCGAACCCCTCGTCATGTCCACTGGCGGGTGAATCTCGGCGCGGCGCCAGACCGGCGGGGCGCCTCATGCTCTACAGTTCCGATCGAAGTCCTGCACGTTTCGCCAGGTCAGGGCGTCATTTTTACTCATGCCCTGACGGCTGTTCGAGGTGGGGCGGGTGGGACTCGAACCCACGACCAAGGGATTATGAGACTCCAGGTCATCCGCACTAACCCGCACTCGGCCGCACCCGCTAGCACTCCACCGCAGGTCAGTGGGGTGATAGCGGATTCATGCTGCACTCGTCAGCACTAGCCCGCACCGCCGGTCTGTTCCCATGACGTTCCCATCAACACCAACTCGGACCAGACCTTACGGGATGCCCTGGCATTGAGCTGGCCCTTCGCACCTGCCGGAAGAGTTCTCCAAGGGAGTCACTTTCCGACGCAAACGGCTCCACCCCGGCCGATCGGCCGGGGTGGAGCCGTTCTCTGCGCACAGCGCAAGCTCTACAACGGCGATCTTACCGGCGCGACGTCAAACCTGGAACAGCTCAGCCCCGCTCGTGGCGGTCGGCGCAGCAGCAGGTTCCGTCAGGTCCAGAGAAACCAGGACAGGAGGCGCCACCCTTGGGCCGCGGCAACTGGAAGCTGGCCGGTATCGGGCCATGGCTCGGTGTACGGGTTGCGGACGTGTTGCCGCCTGGCGAGTTCCGCTCGTCGGTTGATTTCATCGGTACCAGCCCTGGTTTGGGTGAGTGCGTCGCGGTCGACCGGGGCCTTGATGCCCATGTCGGCGTGGATCTGTTCGTAGAGGCTGTTTTCGGCGGGGTGAAGGTGAAGTAGAGCCACTGGGGCGGTGGTTTCGGGAGCCACGTTGGTCCATTTGTGAAGGCGTCGGACTATGCCACAGGTTCATGATCGTCGGCGGGAATGGGAGCCGCCCCTATCGGGTGCCTTCTGATCGGAGGGAGTGTCCGACCGCGATGGCGGGCCTTGCCCTGGGTGGCTTGAGGGCGCCGGGCCCTCCTGCCCCGCGTCCCTGACAGGTGCGGTTTAGAAGGGCCCGGCCCCGATACCCGTCTCTCCGGGCAGCCCAGCCTGACCGTTCTCCACGAGAACACTGGTCCCCCGTCGTGATCGGCATCCCCGAGGAGCTGTCCGGTCGATCATGTGACTGCTGCCTGGGCTGGTCGTTGTGGTGGGTATGGGGCGGGGGCGGGGGGAGTTGTCAGATGCGGATTGGGATCGGCTGCGGCCGTTCTTGCCGGTGCGCAACGGGCGGTGCGGTCGGTGGCGTGATCACCGGCAGGTGGGTCGACGGTGCGCTGTGGCGGTTACGGACGGGGGCACCGTGGCGTGGCCTCCCGGAGCGATAGCTGCTGTGGAGTCCGGTCGTCCGGGAGCCGTCAACCCGGCGGCATCGGGTTCAGTCTTCCGGTCGGGTTGCCCAGCTGGTTCGTGTGGAATCAGGGCGGTGACAGGAGCCGGAACCCGCTGAGGAGACTTGATGACCAGTAAGGGCCTGCGTACCGGAGTCACGATGGCGGGCGTGTTGCTCGCCGCCGGCGCGTTCGGGGTGGCCACGGCGACCACGGCTGCGGCAACGACCACCCAAGTGGTCGCCGGGCCCCAGAGCGACCCCGGTAAGTCATCGCGGGCCACCTGCCCGAACGGCACCCACCTGATCGGCGGCGGCTACGACTGGTACCCGGCGCTCAACAGGGGCGGAGGCATCCTCGACGGGGAGGCCCTGATCGGCAACGGGCCCAGCCAGGACGGCAGGGGGTGGGTCACCCAGGCCCGCCTTGGACAGACCAAGGCCTGGGCCCTCTGCGAGACCGACTGACTGGTCTGAGCCTGTACCTGTCGGCCGAACCGGTGGGATCCCCCTTCAAAGCGGGGCCCACCGGTGCTCCGTTGTGCCGGGTCCGGGGCCGCCGCAGGAGCTGGCGGTGCCAGCCTCATCCTGGCCTCCCTGATCCTCTGGCCTCGCGAAGCCACCCGATGATCAATTGTCAGACGGGCCCTAACGCTGGCGGGCGGACACCTCGGCCGCCGAGGTTCCGCTCCAGCAGTGCGGTGCGGAGCCTCAGCGTGCCAGAACGGGCACCGGCGTTCCTGACTGTTCGCCACCCGACCCGCATGATCGGCCGGACAGAACCTAGTTGTTCCAGGGCGGCGACCCTGGGGAGACACCGTCTCGTCCGCCATGGTCACCTCCACCGACAGGGACACCTTGGTCGTGTACTGCCCGGTACCACTCGCGGGTCACCGCGATCTCGTCGTCGAACGGGGCAACCCGCTGGGCCGGTGAACGGTCAGCCGTTAGTCGTCAAGGGTGGCCGGGCGGGCTTGGGGCCGGCGACCAGCAGGTCGCCGGGGCGGCAAAGACCGACCAGAGACGACGGTGCAGGCCGCGGCGGCGGAGTTCGTCAAAGGCGGACAGCACTGTCGGGGCTCTCGTTCAGGTGAGTGTGAGCTGTTCGGGCGGCGGGATGAGGTGGAGGTCAGCTGCGGCGAGGAGGGCGCCGCGGCAGATCTGTCGGTGGCCGGCGGATGCGGGTAGCCCGGGTACCGGTCGGTGAGGGTGCCGGTGGCGTCGAGCGGCCGGTCCGGGACGAGGGCGAACGGGAATCGGTGGGGGCCGTAGTGGGGGGGGGGGGGGGGGGGGGGGGGGGGGGAGGGGGGGGGGGGGGGGGGGGGGGGGGGGGGGGGGGGGGGGGGGGGGGTGGGGTGGGGT
>NZ_JBWKEQ010000001.1:181724-330955 GCF_056435365.1 Kitasatospora sp. NPDC043949
CCCCCCCCTCCGCCCCCCTCCCCCCCCCCCCTTCCCCCCTCCCCCCCCCCCCCCCTCCCCCCCCCCCCCCCACCCCCCCCCCCCCCCCCCCCGCCCCCCCCCCCCCTCCCCCCCCCCCCCCCCCCCCCCCCCCCCCCCACTGCTCGGGGCGCGGGCCAGCCGCTGCTGCGGCCGTTGTCGGCTGGCCGGTACGAGCCGGGCGGTGCCGAGTTGGCTTGGCGCAGGGTGGTAATGCGGCCGAGGTCGTCTGCGGTCATTGCCGCCGGGTCTCAGGGGTTGAGGGGCTGGCCAGGTACGGCGTCGGCGGGTCGGGTCGGGAGGATGCGGGCGGTGATGGTGCAGCAGAGGCGCTGGGCGCTGGTGGCGGCGCCGGTGGTCCGGGCGTTGTCCCAGCGGTAGTAGGGGGGCTCTTCGCCGAAGCGGTCGAGGAACTGGTAGAAGAAGTTGGTGCCGCGTTCGATGATCACGAGCTGGCAGTACCGGCCCTTGCAGGCCAGGTGGAGGATCGCGCCGGCGTCGCCGTGCCGGGTCTGGTGGGGGTGGGCGGAGATTCCGGCGGCGGTGAGGGCGGCAACGATCGGGTTGAGCGGTTCGGGGGGCGCGGGCTGCCAGTCGGCCGGGGTGCCCCATTCCACCGTCTCCAGCTGGTCGGGCCCGCGTCCGGTGCTGTTGGCGACGGTAAGGCGGACGGCCGGGCTGTGGGGCACGTGGGCGGATAGGTCGAGGGGTTGGACGTTGAGGATCGGCGCGTCGGTGACGTTCGGGCCTCCGAAGATCCCTTCGGGGGTGCGGTAGATGGTGGGGCCGGTGTAGGTGCGGCGTGCGGTCATGGCTGCTGCTCCAGGTTCGGGGTGTGGAGGCGTACCGGGTCGGTGATGGGCTGGCAGTTGGCGGGGCAGGTCAGGTATTTCCAGGGGCGGCCGTTGGGGTATCGGTGGTGTTCGTGGTGGCGGTCGGGGTCGTCGTGGGTGCAGCGGACGGGGGTTCGGCCGCGTGAGCCGCAGTGGGGGCAGAGGTTGAGGGGGTCGGTGTTGTTGGCGGTGACGGGGTGGGGGTAGGGACGGGCGGATCCGTCGACGGGGCGGCCGGTGTCGGGGTTGAACTGGTAGTACGACGAGCGAGGGTGGATGGGGATGGACCACCAGCGGTGGGTGGGGTTGCTGGTGAGGATGTGGCGGCTGTTGTGGATGGTGCGGCCGTTGTGGTGGATGTGGGCCCAGCGGACGTGGGCCCAGCCGTTGCCGTGGTGGCGGTGGTGGATGCGGGTGGCGTCGCGGGGGTGTGCTTCGGGGATGGCGGGGGCTGCTTGTTCGAGCTCGCGGCGGGTCCGGGCGATGATGACGGGGACGAGGTCGAGGGGCAGGTTGGTGAGGTCGATTTCCACGGTGGTGGTGTCCTCCGGGGGGTGGGGCCGGGCAGGTGGTGTGCCTGCCCGGCCGGGGCGGTCAGGTGCTCGGCGTGCCGGAGCCTGGTGGGAGGCGGCGGAGGATGCCTTGGCTGTCGCCGATCAGGGCGGCGAGGTGGGCGGCGTCGGGGTGTCCGGCCCAGGTGACGGTCCGGCCCTTCTCCGGGGTGGTGATGGTGAACTCGGTGTCGGGGAACAGGTCGGCGAGCCGCTGGGCGAGGTCGGTGTCGGAGAGTCGGGCGCTGTAGGTGCTGGGGGTTCCGGTGCAGCCGACGTGCCGGCGGTTGTGTCCTCGGCTGGCGCGCAGGTGGCTGTAGAAGAGGTGGCCTGTCCAGTCGCAGCCGGTGCGGCCGCAGTGCAGGTGCCAGTGGACGTCGCTGCCGGGGTAGGGGGCGAGGGGGATGAGTTCGAGTTGTTCGAGGCGTGCGAGTGCCTTGCGGGCGGAGTCGGCGTTGCGGCGGGTGGTGAGGTCGAGCATCGGCGGGTCCCTGGGGGTTCAGTTGGCGGCGGGCTGGTGGGCGGGTATGCCGCTGCGCAGGAAGGAGTCTTCGGTGAACAGGCGCAGGATCGTTTCGTCGCTGGCCGGTTGGGTGTGGGGGCTGCGGATGTGGTTGAACCAGCCGCCGTCGATGCGCTCCCAGATCACGTCGCCGTGAACGACGTGGTCGCCGTCGGCGAAGCTGACGGGCACGGCCGGGTAAGGGACCTTGGGCAGCGTGTCGGGGTCGACGTGACGGTGCGCAGCGACGGGCACGAGAGTGCTTCCGCTGTGGCGCAGGGTGCTGGGGAACTGCCACCAGGTGGCGGGCAGGCTGGTCATGGGGCCGCGTGCGGCCGGGGTGATGGTGCGGGCGGTGCGCTTGTACTCGCCTCGGCCGAGGTGCCGGATCGCGGTGACAACGGATTCGTGGCCGGTGGCGGCGTGCACGATGACGTCGCCGCGGCGTAGGAGCCTGGCCGGGAGGTCCATGATGCCGTTGGAGACGCGGCGCTCCGGGTGGCGGGCTGCCGGGCTGTTCGGCCAGTTGGTGACGTAGGTGGCGATGGTGTCGACCATGTCGGCGAGGGCCTTGGCCCTGTTGCTTCTGCGGTCGAGCTTGTGGTCGAAGAGGGTGATCTCTTCGCTGGGCTGGGCGTCGTGCGGGTCGCCGAGGTGGTGGATCGCTGAGAGTCCGTGGGCTTCGGCGAGGCTGGTGTCGACGCTGCCGTCGTGGTCGGACGTCCAGATGGCGGTGCCGTCGGGCAAGTTGATGGTGAGCCAGCTGCGCTTGCCGCCGAGGTCGTCGCCGTCCTGGGTTGCGGTGACAGCGCGCCGGTGGAGACCGGTGGTGATCAGTTCGTGCAGGGTGGTGTCGTTCATCGCGGTTCCTTGGCTGGCCCGGGGAAGGTTTCGGCCCTTTCCCGGGGCTGGTTGCTGGTTAGGCGGTGGTCTTGGTGCCGCGCCGGGTGCGCGTTGTGGTCTTGGCCGGGGTGTCCGCCATGTCGGTGGTGGTCTTGGCCGTCGTTTTGCGGGTGCGGGTGGTCTTGGTGGCGGTGGTCTTGGGGGTGCGGGGGGTCTTGTCGGTCGGGGCCTGCTGGGCTCGGGGGGTGCTGGCGGTGCGTTTGCGAGTCGCTTTGGCCTTCGGCGTGGGGGTCTTGGCGGGGACAGGGGTGGCCGGTTGCGCGGGCTCGTCGGCGGCCGGGGCGGTCTCGTCGGCCGGGGGCGTGTCGGGGTCGGGGGTGTCTGCTGCGGTGTCGGTCTGCTTGGTGGTGGTGTCGGCTTCGGCCGGTGGGGCGGTGTCGTGCGGGTTGGGGTCGGTGTCCGGGGTGGGCGGGGTGGTGTCCGCCGGCTGGTCGTCGGCGCCGCTGTCGGCGGCTTCCCAGGGGCGGTGGCCGATGCACAACGGCTTGGTGTCGAAGGCGGGCAGGAGGTCGCGGGTGAGGGTGTCGTGGATCAGTTGGGCTGGGTCGCCGTCGAGGCCGTGGAGGTGCATGACGGTGTGGTAGCTGCGGCCGGGCTGGAGGGGGCCGGTGCGGATGGGGCGCGGCTCGCCCGGGCGGATGCCGGGGGCGGTGATCCACAGTTGGAGGGTCATGCTCTCGATGCGGGTGCGGGCGCCGATGGTGCGGCCGTCGGTGTTGGTGAGGCGTTGGATGTTGGGGTCGTCGTCGGGCCTGGGGGCGAGGGTGTAGCCGTCGAGGTGGGTGGTGAGGTTTTCGAAGGCGGTGGCGAGGGTGGATGCGGTGAGGATCACGACGGGTTCCTTGGCGGGTGGGTTGGGGGTTCCCAACCCACCCGATCGCTAGATTTAATACTCACATTGGGTATGGGTGGCCGCCGGGGCGGCCGGTTGAGCTAGCAGCCCCCGCAGTCGGGGTCGTTCTCGTGCCCGAAGACGCGGAAGTGCGTGACCGTGCGCTTGAGTTCGGTGAAGACCTGCTCGCAGGTGCGGTGATGGAAGGTCCGGCGACTGCCATAGAGGCCTTCTCCGGCGGGGTCGACGCGGCTGAACTCGATGAGGTTTCCGTCCCAGCGCCCGCGGCGGTAAGTGACGGTCATGCGGATCACGAACCCCTGGGCCCGGCCGTCGCGGTCGCGGGGCGCGAGAGTGGGCGTTCGCCGCAGGTTTCCGCGCTGGCGACGTTGAAGGTGTCCGCAGCGAGCCATTCGCCGACCTGCTTGGCGGTTTTCGCGTACATCGAAGCTCCCCTCAGCTAGGAACTCCCTCCTTCCATGTAATTAGATTCTATACTCACTTAGGGGTGGGTGTCCACTCGGCTTCCCCAGGTCAGGCCGCCGGGTCCGCCACCGCCCCGGCCATCATCGCCTCGGCCCTGCCGATGGCGGCGATCATCGTCGCGCCGCCCAGCAGGCTGTCGCGGTGTTTGAAGATCGCGGCCCTCTCCTCCAGGGCGCGACGCTCGGTGTCGCCTTGGGCGAGAACGTCCCCGCGCCAGACCGTGGCGTTCGGGCCGAGGCCCCACAGGATCACGTTGACGGCAGCTCCCGCCGCGGCGATCGGGTCGATGTCGTTCAGGTGCCAGCGCATTGCCGCCGGGTCGATCTGGTGCTCGCGCAGGAGCTGGGCGGCGGCGCGGGTCATCCCGCCGGTGCCGCCGGCGGGGTCGCAGAAGCTGAAGCCGGGCTGGACGTCGGAGCAGTCGCCGAGTTGCATGCGGGCCATGAGTTCGCAGATCTCCGGCGGGGTGTGGTACTCCCCCAGGCCCTTCGTTGCGCCCCTGCTGCGCAGGCCGGTGATCATCCAGGACATCAGGTCGAACTCGGCGTGGTCGTAGGGGTCGCAGGAGCCGGTGAGGTCGAGCAGACTGTTGGTGATTGCGGCGTGGGCGACGGCCTTCACGCAGGCGAGTTCGTGTTTGCTCAGGGGCTCCTCCGTCCAGGTGGCGATCGGCGCGGCCCGGTGTACCAGGTCGGGGCGGCGGATCCACCAGTGGGCCCAGCACTTGCGCATCATCTGGACGAGGTCGTTGGCGTCGAGGCCGAGCATCCAGTCGGCCTGCTTCGGGGCGTCGGGGCCCTTGAGCGGCCACAGGGAGAGGGCGGCGACCACGCCTACGGGGATCTCCATCCGGCTGCCGCCGTGGTGGCTGTGCCAGGCGTCGGCGGTGGCCTCGGCTATTCGCTGCGCGGCTTCGTGCGCTCGGGTCCCGTACAGCACTGGGAAGGTGCGGGCCTTCGGCTTCAGCTTCGTCGGCGGTGCGGGCGCAGCCGCGTCGTCGGCGGGGACCGCGGCGGGCGCCGGGACGGCGGTCAGTACCGGGCGCGGCCGGGGCTCTGCCTTCTGCTGGAAGAAGTCGAACTCGTCGTCCTCGTCGGGGCGCGGGGCGAACAGGTCTATCTGCTGAGACCGCTTCATGACGGTTTGTCCTTTATTTCTGGGCATGAAAAAGGCCCGGCCGGTGGCGGACTGCGACCGGCCGGGCCGCGTGGACGTGCGAGGAGAAGAGCAGGAGGGTCAGTCGGCGGGCTTGTCCCGTGCAGCGTCTTCGAGGTGCTGCGCCTGCGTCTCGACGAGGTGACGGGCGACGGCCACGGCGTAGCGGCTGCCGATCGGCCCGCCTCCGGCGAGCCGGGAGGCGATCGCGAGGGTCAAGGTGTCGGCCCGCCCGTAGTCGAGGCTGTTCAGGTACTCGGCGGCGGCGCGCACCTCAGCTTCGAGGCCGGGCGTGGTGTCGGCCAGGCCCGGCTCCGCGTGGAAGACGCCGCCGCGGGGGCATCCGATCCGGGGGCGTGACCGACCCGCAGGCGCGGCGGGCGGGTCGGACGGCGGACCGGCCAGCGCGCGGTCCAGGATGTGGAGGACGTGGGCGGCGGCGCGCGCGTACTGGCCGGACAGGTGCAGCGCGGTGTACGTGTAGACCGCCACGACGGCCTCGTCTGTGAGCTGGGCCTCGTACTGTTCCGGGCTCAGCGCCTGTTTCTCCTCCGGCCGGTGGCCGTAGGCGCTGGCGAGCACGATGTCCAGCGCGGCGCGGGCGGCTCGCTCGATCTGTGGGTTCAGGCGCAGGCGGGTGCTCTCTGCGCGCAGGGCCTCGTCGGTGGTGCTGTTCATCGGTGGTCGCTCCCGGTGGTGGCCTCGCTGTCCACCAGGTGGTGGTCGGGGATGTCCCTGCCGTGGTCCAAGAGGTCGTCGAGGACGGTCAGGGCCCGTTCGTGGGCCGACGGCAGGGAGTAGGCCCGCACGACGAAGACGGTGTGGCCGGTGTCGCCGATGGCGCGCGCCTCGGCCTTGCTGAGGACTCCCCGCCGGATCTGCGCGATCTCCGCGTACTCGTCGAGGACGACCGTCCACTGCGGCGCGGTCGGCAGGTCGTCGTGGACGCCGCAGGCCTCGCAGCCCCGGTGGGGGCGGTGGTACTCGCGGGCCAGCTCGGCGAGGCGCTGCGCGACGGGCTCCGGGGCGCCGGGCGCGTCTTCGACGGTCTGTGCCCAGGCGTGGGGGCGGCCTTCGTTGGCCGTCCCGGAGTCGACGACGTGAAGGTGCAGGCGCGGCTCGTCCGGGTTGAAGCGGACCTCGGAGTGCACGACACGGCGACCTTCGAGGTAGCCATGGATCTTGGTGCGGCCGGTCAGGACGTCACGGTTGACGATCAGGTCGAGGCGGGCGGGCTCGTCCTGCAGTGCGGCCTGCATCGCACCCAGGCCGGTGAGGGAGGTCATAGCGTCGGCCAGGGCGCCGGCGACGGTGGGTTCGGGCGTGGTCATGGTGTGCTCCGTCGACGCAGCGGTGGTGGTCAGCGGTGGAGGTGGCAGTCGCTCGCGAGTGCGGTCGCGACGAGGTCTGCCATGTGGTCGACGCGGCGGAGGTCGCCGTGGTGGTGCAATGCCGCGTGAAAGAGGTCGTCGTAGTGGAAGTGGCCGACCGTGTCGTGGAACTGGCTGAGGTCGAGGCTGCGCAGGGTGTCGGGGCGGCGTGCCCATGCGACGGTGATGGCCTGCTGGAGCAGCGTGCCGGTGGCCATGACGAGCTCGGGGCAGACCTCGTGGCCCACGATCGTCGACACCACCTTGGGCAGGTGGTTCTCGGGAACGAAGTACAGGTCGTCGGGGAGGCTGGGGGTGGGTCGGGTGATGCTGGTGTGCACGGTCGTTGTGCCCTTTCGAGGTTGGTGAGGGGCGGGTCGATCAGAGGTTGAGCTGCGGGTCGCTCAGGAGCGCGACCGCGATGTCCGAGGCGACCTCGGCGATCCGGTCGAAGTCGGCGTCCAGTGCGAGGGCCCGGCGGTAGAGGTCGGCGTAGTAGCGGTCGCGGACGAGCTGGTGGAACTGGGTGAAGGTGAGGGCGTGGACGCTGTCCGGGCGGATGGCCCAGCCGACGGAGACGGCGTGTTCGACCAGGCTGAAGGCGCTGCGGACGGTGCCGATGCTGATCGGGTCGGTCGAGGCGAGGATGTCGAGGATGGCGAGCTGGTGGTGCTCGGGGCCTCGGATCTCGACTCCCACGACGGAGATGGAGGCGATGTCGGTGGTCATGGCGTTCTCCGGTTGGTGCTGGTGATCGCCCCAGGGCTGTTCGCCCCGGGGCCGGGGTGGTGGGGTCAGCGGGTGAGCTGCGGGTCGAGGAGCAGCGCGGCGTTGATCTCGGAGGCGAGATCGCCGGTGTGGTCGGCGTGGCCGAGGTCGAAGGCTCGGGCGAGGAGGGTGGCGAAGTGGGCGGCGTGTACGAGCTGCCGGTACTGGGGGAAGGTGACCGCGTGGAGGTCGGCGGGGCGCTGCGCCCAGGCGACGGCTACCGCGTCGTCGAGGAGCCGGTGGGCGGTGCGGGCTACGTCGGGGCCTTCGTCGAGGTGTGCTCGGATGGTTGTGGCGGCGGCGCGCTGGTGGTGGCGGGGCGCGGTAACAGCCGCGTCGGCCGGGAAAGTGGCGCCGGCCGGGTATCGGGACCTCAGGTCGCGTATGGCGGCGGTGGCCTGTCCTGCTGTCTCGGCGAGGGTGGTGTCGAGGCTCGGGAGCAGGAGGAGACCTGTCGTCGCCAGGTCGCCCCAGACACAGGCCTTCATGGCCAGCGGGTCGATGTCGTCCCAGTAGTCTCGTGGGGTCGGTTTGAAGGTGACGGTGAAGCCGTCCGCGCGGTCTCGGATGGCCGTCAGGCGTTCGTGGAGGCCGAGGGCCCGGGCGGTGTCCTCGGTGAGGCGTTCGGCGTGCCAGGTGGGGCCGAGCAGTTCTGCGGTGTACTCGGCCAGGTCGCTCAGGTCGAAGTCGATGCGTTCGCCGGCCAGGGGTCGGGTGTGGGTGGGGGTGGTGGGCATCGCGTTCTCCATCTGCTGGGCCCGGCCGGTGGCCGGGCCCCAGGGCGGGTTAGGTCAGGCAGTGAGGTAGTCGAGGACGGTGAAGGAGAAGCCGCCGGGGAGGGCGCCGGGGCCGGCGTCGGGGCTGGTGGCGTAGTTCTCGGCGATGGCGAGGTTGTCGAGGACGGAACTCTCGCGGTCGGGGCGGTTCAGGAGTCGGGCGACGGAGTCGAGGGCGAGGGCGGCGGCGGAGAGGGTGAGGCGGTGGGTCTCCTGCTCGGCGCGGGCGGCGCGGGAGCGGGCGAGGCGGGCGTAGTAGCGGGCTTCGTCGGCGGCGGCGGTGAGCGCGTTCACGGTGGTTCCCTCCCTGGTGGGTGGGGGCCTCTCCCCCTCCCTTCATAGTTAGATTCTATACTCATTGCGAGTGGGGGTCCACTCCTTTGAGAAGATCTCAAGAGGTGGACCCCGCCGCCTTTTGGCAGGTCAGCGCGCCGGGAGGGCCACCATGAGGGCGCTGGCGTTGTCGGCCCGATCCTCACTTCCCTTGCGGAAATTCCTCATTGCCCGCTCGACGGCGTCGCTGACCAGTTCCCCGGCCGTGGACTTGACCAGGGAGTGTTCGACGGTCACGTACGAGTACCAGTCGATGGCGGTTCTCACCCTGCCGCCATTCTCCAGAGGGTGGTAGGCGCCGTCGGTGCACAGCAGCAGCGTGTCGACGGTGCCCCGGTAGACGGTCCGCTCCCCGATGTCCCCGTATCCGACGTCGGACAGTAGGAGGTTGTGGTCCCACCGGTGCAGCGGCTTGCCGCACCGCAGCTTCACGGCGGCCAGGTTGTGGTCCTCGGTCACCGGCTCGCAGTGTCCCGACGGGCTGAACTGTAGGCCCGGGAGTCGCCGGACCAGGCGATGCGCACCTCGTCCCAGTCAGGGTGCCAGGTCGCCGCCACCGCCGTCGAGGTGGGCTCGCCCTCCAGGCCGGAGTGCCGGTGCCAGTCGGGCAGTTCGGCCCGGACCGTCCGGATCGCGTCGCCGGGAGAGCCCGCCTGCGAGGCGACTCGCGCCAGGCGCGGGGTGACGTGCTGCACGAACGCGGCCGTGGCCTCGGTGTCGCCGACGCCGTCGCAGACCACGAACGACCACACCCCGCTGGCCCGGTCCCGGTGCACGGCGAGGGCGTCGCACTGCTTGTCCCGCTGGCCCTGCAGCTGCGCCCCGCTGATGACGGGACCGCCCGGGCGCACCCACTGACGGGAGTTCGCAGCCTCGGAGAGGCGGTCGAGGTCGGCCCGGGCGAGCGGCCCATACGTGCCGTCGGGGCGCCGGCGGCCGGTGATCCACACGGCGCCCCGGAAGAACGGGGCCCGTCCGCTGCCCGCGAGCGCGGTCCACATCTGCTGCCCGTACCGGTTGGCCTCCTCCGCGTACGGCCGGGTTCCGCAGTGCACGGTGTACCGGCCGATCGGCAGCGACGAGTAGCCCACGCCGAAATTCCGGACTAGCAGATCCAACTGTTCGGCGCCACGCGGCGGCTGGCGCAGCTCGTCCTGGGTGCCGTCCGGGTCGACGGCAAGCGCGAAAGTACTACCGGGCATGGTTCAACTCTCCTTCCCTGATGGGCCTTTCAGAGCCCGCCGGTGGCCCACTGGTGGGCGTAGGTGCAGTCCTCGCAGCACAGCTCGCCGTCGACCAGGTCGACAGGGTCGCCGGGTTCGACGGTGAACGTGCACCGCGGGCAGGTGATGGATTGCAGGGCGACGAGCAACGGTCCTGCCTTCGTGCTGCGGTGATGGGCTAGCAGGGGACGCGGCGCCGGCGCTCTGACCGTTGTTCCGGGTGCGTGCGCCAGTGGTTGTCGTAGACCTGCTCCCACGGGTGGGTGAGGGTCATCACCGCGTGGGCGTCTGCCAGCAGCGACATGCCGACCAGCCCCTCGACCGCGATGCGGGCCAGGTCCTCCCGGGCCTTTCCGGGCGGCACCGTGTGCCCGCTGATGTACGGGCCCGGGTCTTCACGCCAGGCGATCCATTCGACCGCCGGGCACTCCACCCTCCACAGTGTGCGGATCTCCACGGCGCCGAGGATGTCCTGCTCCTCGGTCCATCCGGGCAGGGCCCGCAGGAAGGCAGGGCAGCCGTCCTCCCCGAAGTGCGGGATGCAGTCGCGGGCGTCACTGATGTACCAGCATGCGTCCCTCGCGGCGTCCCCCGGGTCAGAGCCCGCCTCGTCGGCCCACCGTTCGGCGTCGAGGCCGATGTGAAGGTCGATGCGGATCCTCACGTCTCGGTCGGGATGCGGAGCTCGGCCCGCAGGACGCTCATCAGCTGTTCGAGGGCAAGGCGCTGTCGGCTGTGGAGGTCAGCGGGCGCCCCGTCCCTACCAGCGGGACCCATGAACAGGGCCGGGCCTTTCACCGTGAGAGGGGCGTCGTGCCGGAGCACGTTGAAGGCCAGGCTGGCGTAGTAGTTCACCGGTATGCCGTCGTTGTCCTCCAGGACGGCAAGGCTGATCACGGGCGTGTTGTGCGGGCACGTGGCGGTGTAATAGATGCACTCGGCCTTACCACCAAGGTGCTGCTCGACCACGGCGCGCCGGGCGACCGGATCGACCGGAAGGTTCACCGGCACGGCGTCGCCGGTGGGGGTGACGAGCAGCGCGTTGGGCGGAGCGGCGGTGAGCTCCTTCGGCCAGTAGGTCAAGGGTCCGCGGGCGGTGTCGTCGTCGAGGGTCACGGCCCAGGGACCGTCCGGACCTATCTCGTCGGTGACGGTGCCGAGACAGCCTGCGCTTCCGCCAGCGGTGATGCGGACTCGACGGTCAGAGCGTGGTGCGCTCGCGGGCATGGCAGTGCTCCTTTGTAGTTGCGGGCCGGGTCGTCCGGCCCAGGGGATGTTCAGCAGTCAGCTGCGGGCGGGTATTCGTCTGGCGAGGGCCCGGTGTGCGTGTCGTAGAGGTATCGGACCCTGGCTGCCGCGCTTGCCCTGGTCGGGGCGATTACGCCGTAGGACTCGAATCCGTCGACGAGCAGGGACTCGGTGAGGTTATTGCTGGTACGCGCGCACAGGGGTTCGAGCATGATCCGGGCGATGCTCACCCCGGAGCCCTGGACCTGGATGGCGACGCGCCATCCGACAGGCTGAGCAGCAACCGGGGCCGGGGCGATGAGGGCAGCAGCGATCATCACACGAAGGAGCACGGTCTTCTCCGGGTCGTCATGGCGAGGGATTGGGCCGGGGGCCGCCGGCGTGCGGCCCCCGGGCCTAGGAGGCCTCAGGCGACCGGCGGGTACCAGAGTTCGATCACGTCGAGGAGCGTGTTGTGCAGCTGCTTAGCCGCGTTCGGGATCGAGGTGACGTCGTACTCGCCACTGGAGGTGTCGAGGGAGGCCTTCCTCGCGTCGAACAGAGTGAACTCGGCTCGGGCCCAGCCAGTGGTGGAGCCCGGGGTGAACGTGATCTTCACGGTGCGCTCGTCGTCCGGAGTGACGTCCACGTACACGGAGTTGAGGATGGCACGGGCCTGGATGCCCGGGTTGTGGATGAGCTTTGCGGCGTCCTGGGCGAGCTGGGTGAACATGTGCAGTTCCTTTCAATGGAGGGGAGGCCATTCCCTCCCCTTCGCCATGCTTTGATTCTATACTCATTCAGAGCCGGTGTCTACTCACTCGAAAACCAACTCAGACCACACGAAGGCGAGTTGGACACTACGAGTGCAAACCTTCTATGCTAAGCAGGGAAGAGCAGACCCGGGGGCCACCGGCGAGCGACCCCCGAGCCCGACGGCCTCAGTCGACCGGCGAGAACCAGACCTCGACCAGCTCAAAGACGGCCCGGTGCACCCGACCGGCCGCCCGGCCGACCGAGAGGATTCCAGTCACGGTATCCAGCGCGGCCTTCGACGGGTCAAGCAGGGCGAACTCGACTCGGACCCAGCCAGTGGTGGAGCCCGGGGTGAACGTGATCTTCACGGTGCGCTCGTCGTCCGGAGTGACGTCCACGTACACGGAGTTGAGGATGGCACGGGCCTGGATGCCCGGGTTGTGGATGAGCTTCGCGGTGTCCTGGGCGAGCTGGGTGAACATGTGCAGTTCCCTTCAATAGAGGGGAGGCCATTCCCTCCCCTTCGTTATGCTTTGATTCTATACTCATAAAGGGTTGGTGTCCACTCACTCGAAAACCAACCAGGCCTGCACAAAGGCGAATTGAGAAATACGTTAACGAACCTCCCGCACCCAAACAGGGAAGAGCACACCCGGGGGCCGCCGGCGAGCAGCCCCCGGGTCCGACAGGCCTCAGGAGGCCAGCGGGAACCAGACGTCGATCAGAGCGAAAACGGCCCGGTGCGCCCGACCGGCCGCCCGGTCGACCGGGAGGATTCCGCTCACGGTGTCCAGCGCGGCCTTCGACGGGTCAAGCAGAGTGAAGTCAACCCGCACCCCGCCCGACTCGGGGGTGAACGCGATCTTCACGGTGCGCTCGTCGTCCGGAGTGACGTCCACGTACACCGAGTTGAGGATGGCACGGGCCTGGATGCCCGGGTTGTGGATGAGCTTCGCGGTGTCCTGGGCGAGCTGGGTGAACATGTGCAGTTCCTTTCTTGAGCGGGGGACATCCCCCCTGCTTCTTAGTTCGATTCTATACTCATTCAAAATGGGTGTCCACTCCGGCGAACCCTCAACTTCCTCTCTCACTAGAGGACTTCGGGGCGCGGTGATGGACGTCGACCACCAGGACTGTGCCCTCGCCGCCCCTACCCGGGTATCCCTGGATGCGGGCGAGGCGACCCGCGGCGCTCTTCGGGTCGTCCGCGTAGCGCAGGATGTCCTCCACGAGGTAGCCGTTGCGCGACAGGTGCAGGCCTGCGTCGTGCGTGGCCAGCGTCAGCCAGGCCGTGCCGCGCAGCGGGACCTCCCGGTAGGTCACTGGTCCCACGGCGATGCCCTCGTGGTCGACTTCAGAGGTCAGCGCAAGTACCTCCCCGGGGGCTTGGAGGCGGTAGGCCGACGCCATGCCGGTCCAGGCCAGTTGGAGGAAGGCGGCATCCTCGTCCCACATCGCGACGATGGCGCCGGCCAGGGAGCGGCCCCACGAGTACGGCTCCGCTTTCACGGCGCGCAGTTGCTGCCGGATGGCGCCGAGCGGGTCTCCGGCCTGAGCGCGTGCCGCGAGAGCGGCCGCGTGTCGCCGGGCGTAGTCCCGGCCGAGTCCTCCGCCGCCGGCGTCGCACAGGGCGACTACCCGGCGGCCGGATTCGGCACCGTAGGCGACGCCGTGGCCACTGGAGCCTTCGGGGCGGCCGCCGGGTGTGGTGGCCACGCTCAGATCCCATCGGCGACGCCGGGGCCTCGGCGTGAATCGGGCGATGTCATCAATCGCGTAGACAAGGTTCTGCGGGTTGCGGGTGAGAGGTATACCAGGGTGCGGGTGGGGGCCGAACCATACGGGTCCGCGGAACATGGGAGTGGGCCCGGTTCTGGCGATCTCCCTCCAGACATGCTGGGCGAAGTGGTTGACGCTCTGGTGGTGCGCTCGCGGGTCAGTGTGGACGAGGAGGGGGCCGAGTCGAGTAGTGAGGGCGTGGGGCGGGATGGCCCACCGTTCGTAGTCGCCGATGGTGGCGGCGTGTCCATCGGCGGCGAGTCGGACGGTGAACGGGTTGTTGTTCATGGTGGGGCTCCGGGTCAGTGGCCGAGGTGGTCGGCCAGGGCGTCGAGGAGGGTGCGGGCGGTGTCGATCTCGCGCAGCGCGGTGTCGTTGTCGCGGGCGGCGGTGGCCGACAGGTGCAGGGCGGTGGCGAGGAGCGGTGCTGGCAGGTTCGCCAGCCACTCGCCGTAGGGCGTTTCGTCGCCGTGGGCCTCCCAGGTGCTGTGGGTGGCGCTCTCTGTGACGGCGGCCGCGTAGGTGGCCGCCAGTGCGCTCAGGTTCCGGTCTCGGGCCAGGTGGGTGGCCAGGGGGCTGCGGTTGTCGGCGGCGAGCAGGTCGGAGAGTGCGGGGATCTGCAGGGTGGTGGCCATGGTGCTCCTTGGCGTGGGCAGTCCCCGGCCGGGGCTGCCCACGGGCCGGTTAGTGGTGGTGGAGGCGGGGGTGAGGTCGTGGTGGCGGCCGATCCAGTTGTGCAGTTGCCCGATGGCCGTGAGGTCACGGAGGTCCGAGGGTTCGACGGCGGTGGACATTGGCTTCTCCTGCGGGGTCGGGGGGTGGGGGTTGTCGTGGGCGGGGCGCCGGCTGGGCAGTGGCCCGGCCGACGCGTGCGGGTCACGTCCAGAACCGGAAGTACGCCGCCAGCTCGGCCTCTCGCGCCAGGTACTCGGCCGCGATGGCGTCGAGACGAGCGATCTCGTCGCGGCTCTCCGGCTTCGCCCAGGTCAGGCCGTCGGGCTCGACGCCCGGGTTCGCCTCGGTCTGCGTGTATGCCGCGAAGGCGGATTCGTAGGTGGGGTGGCCGGTCGAGAGGAACCAGAAGCTGTCGTAGTGGTACTCGACGTCCCACTCGTCGTCGCAGTCGTCGTCCGGGTCGCCGTCTTCGAGCGTCCACAGACGGGTGAAGCCGTAGTAGCCGATGCTCCAGGTGCTGTCTTCTCGCTGCCAGGCGATGCCCTCGCGGTGCGTGCTCATCTTGGGTCCTCTCCTCAGCCCTTATAGTTAGATTCTATACTCTCTTTCTTGTTGGGGTTTACTCCGGCGACAGAAAATTTCCAACAACTCATCCTGGTAGCCGACTAGTTGGGAAAATTCCCACCGGCTACTACGCCCCTGGCCAGGCGGCTCCGGCGAGGGCGCGGCGGTGCTGTTCGGGCAGGGCGACCACCGGGTGGCCGAGCCAGTCGCGGCCCATGTGCGCGAGGATGCTCGCGTCCGCCTGGTCGTACCGGCCCGGGCCCTCGCACTCCAGGCCGTACCGGGAGGCGACGGCGTCGCGGACCATGCCCTTCGCCACCCGGGCCCGCATCTTCTGGGGGTGGTCCTTCGCCGGGTTGGCGACCCCACACGCGTAGATCTTGAGCGAGGCGGGCGGGACCTGGGCGTACGGGATTCCGTTCTCCCACAGGGCCTGGGTCACCATCCACCACAGTCCGGCCAGCTCGTGGTGCCCGGCCTGCGCGCCGTGCCCGTAGGCGGCGCCCTCGATGACGACGAGGTCGGCGCGGCGGACCCGTTCGGCGATCTGCCGCAGATGCCAAGCGAGGCGCGGGTGGCCGCGCAGAGTGTTCTTCGGACGCAGCGCGTCGGCCCAGTCGACGCCGGCTATGCCGGTGGAGGTGAGGGATAGGTCGAGGCCGATGACCAGGGGGGCGGGGCGCTTGGGCTGGTCGGCGCTGTCGGTGGTGCTCATCATGTTCCTTCTCGGTGGTGATCCGCGACCGGCCCCCTCGCGGGCCGCGGTGATCGAGCTGGTGGTGCGGGCGAGGTGCGCCCGGCCCGGGCCGCCGCGGTTCGCGGCGGCACGGCTGGGGCGGTTGAGGGTCCGGCTGGTGGGGCGCGGGCGGCCGACGGGGTGAGATCAGGCCGCGATCGCAAGGGCCAGCTGCTCGTCGGCGGGGTCGCTGTTGGGCTCGGTGTCGGCGGCTGCCTGGCACGGCTCGCAGGGCTGCTCGCCGACGGTGTAGTGCCGGGCGTGGCCTTGGAGGGTTCCGCAGATGTCGCGGGGCTTGCCGGGCAGCGGCAGGTCGGTGTCGTCGACGCCGTCGGCGGTCGCGATGACCTCACCGTCGAGCCACAGGCGGCCACCGGCCACGCCGTCGAACTTGGCCGGGTGGGGGCGGGTCTGGCGCATGCACATGGCCCGGTGGGGGCAGGGCACGCACTCCGGAAGGACCGGCATGCACTTCTCGATCAGGTCGTCCTTGTTCTTCCAGTCGCCTTCGGCGGGGCTGTACCGGGGGTCCCGGTAGCAGGTGGGCGTAAACAGGTCGGTGTCGGGCAGGGCGGTGAACACGGGTGGGTCTTTCTCGGGCAGGGCCTGCCTGGCCGCCCCGGAAGGGGAGCGGGGCGGCCAGGCAGGAGTTCAGGAACGGGCGGTGGGGCGCCGGTGCAGGCGCAGCAGGGTGAGGCGGCGGTCCGGGTCGTGGCACACGCAGGTGACGTAGCGGTCGTACGGCGGGCCGCTGTCCCAGCCACCTGCGCCTTCGCAGTGGCGGCAGGCCGGGTCGGGGACCTGAGCGAGGACCAGTGAGCGGCGCGGCGGCGGATCCAGGCGCAGGCGCCAGCGCGGCCGGGGCTTGGTCACAGGACTTCCAGGAGCTGGCGGCCGATCCAGTGCGCGACGTTGCACGACACGGCGTTACCGGCCTGCATCGTCTGCTCGGCGCCGGTGCCCAGGACGATGTAGTCGCCGGGGAAGCGTTGCCCGGCGAGCTGCTCGCGGGGCTTCAGCATCCTGAACCAGCAGTCCTCGATGCTCTCCGCAGTGACGACGACCGCCGCCGAGTCCCGGGTGGACAGGGTGTGGAGCGGGTAGCCGGCGTGCTTGGCAGTGCCCTTGCGGTAGGGCACCACCAGGGTGTTGCGGTCGCGCGGGTCGACGCGGCGGCCCGGCATGACCAGGCCGTGGTGGTTGCCCTGCGCGCTGATAGTGGAGACGGGGGCGTGCACCGAGGATGTGGAGGAGTGGTTGCGGAACTCCACGATGTACGGGGCGGTGAGCAGGGCTTCGGACTCTCGGGTGGTGCGGGTCCGTAGCGGCTGCTCCGCCGGGTACGGGTCGGTGTTCCACGAACCGCCGGTCGGCACGATCAGGGCCTCGCCCTGCTTGGTGCTGCGGGTCGGCATCGGGCGTTCGGCGACCGCGTAGGCCCGGTCTCCGCCGTCCTTGCCGTGGGTGAGGGTGATCGAGTACGGCTGGTGCGGGTACTTCGCCCGTCCGGCTTCGATGCGCTGCATCGTCGTGTCGGCGAGCTTCTTGCTGCGGGAGCCGATCCGCTGGCCCAGGTCCGTCCAGTCGATCGCCGCGCTGGCTGGGCGCACCCACGGCTCGATGAGGGAGCGGTTGCAGCGCGTGTGGGGGCAGCGGTAGTCGTACTGCTTGCCGTACTTGCCGATCGTGATCTTCGGGTCGCGCCACGTCTGTACGGCGTTGACCTGCTCGCCACAGTCGAAGCACCACGCTGGCGGCGACGGTGTGAGGTTGGGCTTGCGCATGCCCTTGCGTGTGAAGGTGATGTAGATCCGGTCGCGCCACTGCGGGGCGCGCAGGTTCGTCTCGTCGCCGATGTGCGCCGAACTGACGGAGGTGATCTGGTAGTTGTAGCCGAGGGACTTCATCGCGGCGATCCACGCCGGGAACAAGATCCAGTCGGTGGCAAATTCCAAGACGTTCTCCACCACCACGGCCCTGAACTTGTGGACCTCGGCGGCCCGCACGACGCACCACGCGGTCACGCGGGTTCGTTCGAAGGCGTCGTCGGGCAGGACCTTGAACTCGTCGTCGCCGTCGAGGAGGTCGAGCTGGGCGGTCTCCCGGCGGCGGCCTCCGGCGGGGCTGATCTCCGTACAGATGACGCTCGCCCACAGCACATCGGCCTTGGGCAGGTAGCGCATCGGCATGCCGGACACGTCGATGCACAGGTGGTCGGCGCGCTTGTGGTTGGCGGCGTGGGTCTCCAGCGCGAGCTGCCAGTGGTTGACTCCCAGGCGGAGTTCAAGTCCTGCTTCGACGAGCCCCGTTGAGGAGCCGCCGGCGCCGCACAGAAAGTCGAGAAAGGTGAAGGACATGGGATTGGTCTCCTCTCAGCTCTGGGGGTCGCCGGTCGGGGCTGCGGCGGGCGGGCTGGGTGGGCCGGCGGGGTCTTCGTCCGGGCGGCCGGTGTAGGGCTCGACGGCGAGGTGCGAGTGGTCGGCGGCTATGCGCACCTCGGGCGGCGGCGCCGGGGTGCTGTCGTGGGTGGTCATCAGGGAGTCCAAGAGGTGATGTCGGACACTTTGAAGTGTGCCCATACAAGTTGAGGTCAGTAGACGCGGATGCCGCGGTGCTGGACTGCCAAGCGCAGGAAGGGGATCCAGCGGCGCCAGTCGGCGAAGCAGGCTTCGAGGTCCCGGCGTTCCAGGGCGGGCCTGGCGTCGTAGGCGGCGAGGGCGGCGGTGATCTCGGCGGGGACGATCAGCCAGTGTTCGAGGTTGCTGTTGAGCTTGTAGTGCGGGATGCCACGGACGGCGGGTTCTTCGGCGGCGGCGCGTATCGCTTCGAGGGCGGCTTGGGCGGCGGCGAGGTTGGCTTCCTTGCCGGGCACGACCTGTCCGGGGCCGGTGATGTCGCTGATGGTCAGGTCGAAGGTGCTCAGCGGGGGGAGGTTGGGGGGTGTCGGCCGGGTGAGCATGCCGAGTCCGTGCATGGTGCTGCGGATGGCGGCCATTCCGAGGTTGCTGGTGTTGTACCAGGGGGATTCGATGCTGGTGCTGTCGCCGGTGGTCTCGATGTTGAGCTGGAAGCCCATGTGGTTGCTCCGAGGTTTCGGGGCCGGGCCCTCCTTGTGGGAGTGGCGCGGGCGGGCGGGTGGTCAGGCGCGGCGGATGCCGCCGTGGGCGGCGGCGCGGCGCAGGAACGCGAGCCAGGTCAGCCACGCGGGGTACCCGTCTGTCGGGTCCTCGACGGTGCGGCGCACGGAATCGGGTAGGGCGTCGTAGGCGGCGAGGGCGGCGGTGATCTCGGCGGGGCTGATGAGCCAGTTGCCGGGGCGGGTCAGCTTGCTGTCGGGGATGCCGGCGGGGTCGGGGTCCGTACTGTCCGGGTCGATCTGGAACAGGCGGCGGCGCTCCGGGCCGTCGAGGTCCGGCCACAGCAGCGGTTGGTAGTCGGTGAGCATCCCGAAGCCGCGCATGGCGTCGCGCAGCAAGTTCAGGCCGAGGGCGCTGACGGTGTGCTGGTCGTGGTCGGCGGTTGCGTCGGCGGTCACGATGGTGAAGTGCAGGGTCATGGTGGTGGCTCCGGTTGCGGGCGGGGCGGTGGGCGGTCAGGTGCAGCGGAATCCGGCGTGGTCGCCTGCGATATGGAGGAATTCGATCCAGCGGTCCCAGTCGTCGATGAGGTCGCTCACGGCGGTGCGCTCGCCGTGGGGGGCGCGCTGGTAGGCGGCGAGGGCAGCGGTGATCTCGGCCGGGGTGACCAGCCAGCCGTCGCCGGTTGCGAGTTTGTACCGGGGGATGCCGGTCGGGTCGGGGATGCTGGCCGTCAGGACGGCACGGACCTTCGCCGCGACGGCCTCCTGCGGGTCCACGGCGATAAGCGCATGGGCAAGGTCGTGAGAGCAGCCGGCGACGTGGGCCAGGTCGTAGGGCAGGTCCTGGATCATGCCGAGGCGGTCCATGGCGCGGACGACGCGGTCGTGGGTGAAGTGGTCCAGGAAGTAGGTGACGGTGGGGTCGGCGGCTTCGAGCTGGAAAGCCCTGCCCATGGCGGTCTCCTTGGGGTTGGGCCCGCCGCCGAGGGCGGCGGGCCGGGGTGGTCAGTTGGTGTCTGCGAGGGTGGTGGCGCACCGGCCGCCGTCGGTCGCGCTGACGGCGTCGAGGTCGCAGCCGGTGCCGCATTCGGTGCAGGCCCAGCCGCTGCAACTGCCGCCAGGACAGCCGGAGAAGTAGGCGGGTCCGCCACAATCGGGGCACCCACGCTCGTCGACGGCGTCGTGCTCGGAGAACGGGTTGGTGATGGCGGCCTCGACGGGGCCGCGGCCGAGGTCGACGGTGAAACGGATCTCGCTCACGGTGCTCTCCCGTGCGGGTGGGGTCGGGGATGGGGCGCCCGGGCCCGGCGGTCGGCCGGCCCCGGGGCGTCGTGGCGTTTCAGCCGCGCTTGCGGGGCCGCCGGGCTCGGTAGGCCGCGCAGGCTGCCACGGCGGCCAGTGCGAACGCGGTGACGCTCAGGGCGAGGGCGAAGTCCTCGATGGTGTTCATGGGTTGGCGCCTTCCGGGTGCTTCGGCGGTGTAGGTGGCCGTGGTGGTGGCGATGTCGGTGTGGCCGAGGTGGGAGGCGCAGCCGCGCGGGGGGCCCGCCGGTGACCACGAGAGCTCGAACGGAGGGATCACCCACTGGCCGGTGAAGTCGAGGGGCGACCGGGGGGCGTCGTCGCTCGGCGCGCGGTCGTCGGGGTCAGCCATGGGGGTTCGCCTTGCGCGCCGGGCACTGCGGGGCAGTGAAGAGACGGACCGCGGCGAGGTAAACGCCTGTCGCGTCGCCGATCTTGAGGGCGTACTTGACCTGCTGAGTGAGCTGCTGCTCCTCTCGCCGGGTCTGCGGGTGGACGAACCGGCATGCGCACTGGCGGTTCGAGGAACCGCTGTCGAGGGCGAGTTCGGCGAGGGTCGCCTGCACGACCCGGGTGTGGTCGCGTCCGACCAGCGCATGACGGGGCCACGTGGGGCTGGAGTGGCGCAGGGTGATTGCCCCGGCCAGGCCTTCAGCCAGGCCCTCAGCGATGCCCCGAACGTGGTGGGCCGCCGTCAACGCGTTCGGGAGGATCTTGCTGGCCGTGTGGGTGGCGGGACCGTGGTCGTGGACTGTGGTGACCGTGACGACGGCGGGGTGGGCGTGTGGGATGGCCGGCAGCGCGATGCCGCGCGCGGCAAGGTAGGTGTCGATGGCGACGATGAGGGGGGACAGGAGCGCGGCGTGAAGGAAGTCGGGGCCGTCGGCGGTGGAGTCGTATACGACATCGTGGACCGTCGGGTTGTCGGTGCTCTCCCTGGTGACCGACCAGGAGGTCGAGCTGTCGCAGTCGTTCGGGAGGCCGCCGGAGCCGTCGCCGGCGTCGATCCGCAGGAAGGTGCCGTCGGGCAGATCCGCG
The DNA here is from genome assembly GCF_056435365.1 of Kitasatospora sp. NPDC043949. Taxonomy (NCBI): domain Bacteria; kingdom Bacillati; phylum Actinomycetota; class Actinomycetes; order Kitasatosporales; family Streptomycetaceae; genus Kitasatospora; species Kitasatospora sp. NPDC043949. The sequence goes on from NZ_JBWKEQ010000001.1 coordinate 202,631, forward strand.
AGGATCTTCTCGGCGCCGTCGCTCTGGTCGACGTCGGTGACGAAGCCTCGGCGGCGTAGCGCGGCGATCAGGGGCTCGAAGGCCGCGTAGCGGGCCTGCCAGTCGGGGTTGTTGAGGCGGTCGTGGGTGGGCAGCGGTGCGAAGGTCATCGCGGGTCCAAGAGATCGAAGGTGGACGGTTCAGGTGAGGCGCAGGAGGCGGCGCAGGAGGCGGCGCTGCCGGACGGGGGTGGGCTTCGGGGAGGGGGTGGGGGGCAGGTAGCGGGCGAGGGCGCCGAGAAGGGGGCCTGTGTCGGTGCCGAGGTGGTGGTAGCGGCCGGTGAGGGTGGAGTCGTAGACGGTGGCGCGCTGGCCGGTGGCGAGGGTACGGGTGACCGCCCAGCCGGTGGCGCCGCTCGGCCTGCGGGCTGCTGCTCCGCCTATGCCGTCGTCGGTGATGACGAGGAGTGACCTGTCGGGCAGGTGCAGGTGGAGGCTGGTGTGGCGGCCATAGGTGGCGAGGTGGAAGGAGATGCCGTGTCTGCGGGCGAGTTCCGTGATCGGACGGTAGGCGGGGGCGAGGACGGGCAGGTCGGGCGATAGCACGGTCTCTCCTGACATGTTCGACGACTCTTGAATGAGTCCCCATACAAGTTTGGGGCGGCCGGGGGTTGCGACCCCCGGCCACCGAGGGGGGGTTAGGCCGCCTGCTCGGCGATGTGCCGGCTGGCCCAGGCGGTGAGCTTGTCGGCCATCGCGTGGAGCTTGGCAGCTTGGGCGCGGGCGTCTCCGATGTCGAACTGGTTGGGTTCGGCGGGGAATTCGTAGCGGCGGTGGCCGAGGGAGTCGAGGAACTGGTCGACGCGCTCGGAGAGTTCCGCCGCGGGTTCGTCGGCGGCGTCCCGGTCGGGCGCGGCCTTGACGTGCTGGGCAAGGTCGGCGATCTGGTCGAGGTCGTGGTCGATGCCCTCGCTGTCGGCACGCTCGGTGGCAATGTCACGGATGAGCGGGTCGAGGATGCTGGAGTAGTCGAGGGCGCAGGTCCATCGCCCCTGGTCGTCCTTGGTGTTGATGAGCGCGGGCAGCAGCATCGACGTTCCCTTCGTTCCCGTGGGGCCTCCCCCCACGTCATGATTAGATTCTATACTCATTTCTCTTCGGGGCACAACTCCCGACACCCAGTTACCTATTCGTTATCTCTGGTGTGGAGGCGAGCCGCCCGAGCGGCCTCGTACGCCTCCCGGCGCGCGGCCTGCGCCGCCTCCGCGTTGGCCTCTGCCTGCCGCCGCTGCTCCTGCGCGTCCCGCCGGAACTCGTCCATCCACTCCTGGTCCCTCTGATGCTGAGCGACCTTGCGGTGCTCCTCCTCCGACTGCCGCTGCGCCCTGGCACTGGTGCCGCACGCCCGGCAGTTCTTCGCGACCTTCCGGTGCCGCGAGCACGGCCGCGCCTTCGGCTCCTCCGGGTCCGCTGTCTCCCCCGCGGCGCCAGCCGTGGGGGGTAGGGGGGTAGGAAGGACGTAGGAAGGAACAGGAAAGGAAGGGGTTCCCCCAGGGCAACCTGCTGGGTTCCCTTGGGGCGACGTGCTGGGTTTCCCCAGAGCAACCTTCGGGCCCGGTGATGGTGGGTTTCCCTCGGGCGACCCACGGCGCTCGGCCGCCAGAAGCTCCCGCTCCTCAATGTCCCGGTACGTGCGCGCGGGAGCCGCCGGCGCAGCGCGCGGGGTGCGGGGCCGCGCCAAGCGGGGGTTTCGCGGCGCGGTGACCGCCGCCCGCTGCCGCTCGCGCAGTTCATCCCTGTCCGGGGTGGTCGGAACGCCGGACGGGAACACCCGATAGAGGGCCGCACGGCCCGGCCTGCCGACCTCCACGCGCTCGACCAAGCCCTTCTCCACGAGGTGGGTGATCAGGGTGATCGTGCGCTTCTCCGACACGCAGGTCCAGGCCGTCATGCGGCGCAGGCCGGGACTGGACAGGCGGCTCTCGTCGTCCGCACTGTCGCAGATCTTCATCAGCGCCAGCTTCTCGGCGGGGTTACTGATGACCTCCGGCGGCAGGTACGCGGCGGCGACCATGAGTTGTATCGACATGCGGGGCTTCCCCTCGGCGGCACGGTGCGGGTCGGTGCTGCACCGCGCTCACTCGCGGGCCGCCTTGACCTCGATCCGCCGCGTGGCCCTCTTGACGACCCTGCGCGTCGGCACCGCGATGCCGGCGGTCACGAGGGCCCTCACCATGCGCTCCGCGTCCGGGACCGTCGGGATCGGCGCGTCCAGGAAGTCGAACAGCTCAATCATGCCCTTGAGGTCGGGCTCCTCCGTCTCCTTGTCCTCACCCCGCCACGCCAGGTCGTTGCGCCCGTACGTGCCTGCGGCGACGCCGTCGACGGCCTTGCGCACGAACTTCTTGATCCGGTCGGCCTCCGCCCAGTCCTTGTGGGCGTCGGCGTAGTCCGCGAGGTGCACGGCCACGTCCTGGCGGTCGTGCACCACGTTGGCCTGCACCGGCCGCCCGGCCTTCGGCTCGCCCCAGCACTCGGTGACGAACGGGCAGAAGTCGCACTGGGCGTCGATACCGGGGCCGTAGAACGTGCGGGGCGCCTGCTCGGGGTGCTCGGTCTCGGTGATCCGCTCCAGCCACCACACCGCCTCTTCGGCGATCTCCGGGTCGTAGGGGAACTCCTGGACGAATTCCTCGCCGTTGTCCCGGCAGATGAACCGCATCCGAATCCGCTGAATGTCGATCGGGCCGAGTCGGGCCAGAACCCGCTGCCCGTCGACATCGGCGAAGCCGCCGGTACGCAGCAGCCGCACGTAGGTCATGACCTGACGCAGCTCACCGGCGGTGGCGCCGTAGCGCATGACCTCGTCCCAGCGGTAGATCGTGCGGGTCTTGATGTCCTCCACGGTGTTCACGTCGGCGGGCACCCGGGGGCGCAGACGTCGTGGCAGCTGCCGGGCGGTGGCCCGGTCGAGCTGGACGACGTCGATGCTGCCCCGGATCACCGAGGCGGCGACCCGCTTCTCGACGAGCCAGCCGAACTCGCGGCGGGCGGCGGTGGTCAGGCCCTCGTGGATGTAGGTGCCGAGCATCGCGGCCGGGCTGACGACGCGATCCGTCGGCTCCCAGCCGTGGTGGATGTACGCGGCACGGCGCTCGCACACGAGGTCGGACGCGCCGAGCTGGCGCTGCGCCGACCGTGGCCGGGCCTGGTCGACGGCGTCGGCGGCGACCCAGATGGATGGCGACTCCGGCAGGTCGAGAACGGAGGTGGACATGGGTGTACTGCTCCAAGAGGTCGTGAAAAACGGGGCGCGGCAGAGGCGGGCCGCGCCCCGGGACGGTGAACGTGGGTGCCGGGCCGATCAGGTGCCGGGCGGGCAGTCGCAGGGCGGGACGCATTCGCAACCGGCGCAGCCGGGGCACCAGTCCTCGGGCGGCATGCCGCACTCGGTGCAGCAGTCGCAGCGGTCGCGGCAGGCCGAGCCGTTGCAACGTGGCTCTACGGCAGGTGAGTTGGCGTTCATTTCGGATTCCTTCCGGTCGGGCCGCCCGGTCTTCGGACGGCCCGGCCGGGGCGCTAGGCGACAGCCGCCGACTCGGCGAGGACTTCGGCGTCGGCGTCAGCCTGCTGCACCTCGGCGGCGGCCCTCAGCCGGGCAGCGTCGCTCTCCTGGGCATCGTCGATAGTCGCCCGCGGCGCAGCCAGTTCCCGCACCCGAGCCTGGATGGCCAGGCGCACCGTCTTCCACTCGGCTTCGGACAGCCCGGTCTCCGGGCCCGCGTCGAGTTCCTTCCACAGAGCCACACAGGCGTCCCGGTCGGCCGCCTCGGCGATGCGCCTCATCCACGGACCGGTGCGGTCTCCGGTCAGCTCGGGCATGTCGCGGGGCTGCGACTCGATCGAGCAACCGAGCATGTCGAAGATTAGCTTCTCGTAGGAGAAGTTGAGCAGCGGCATAGGCTTACCGCTCTCGACGCGGAAGCGCAGGGTACGGGCGCGGATCAGCTCGGTGGCCTTGTCGCGGCGCATCCGCAACCAGACGGTGCTGTCGAACCCGATATCCTTCTGCGCGCTGACCTTCCACTCCTTGACGGGGCGCCCTCGGACGACGAGTGGCTGCCCGTTGCCGTCGGTGGCGGAGATCTCCTTGCCGCGACCGAGCATGATGGCGATGCCCGGCATGGTCTGGAGCATGTGGATAATCCGGTACCACCGCATGGTGGTGTCGTTCCACAGGTGGCGGCCGACATCGATGGTCGCATCAGGATTCTCAGCGAGCTTGGCGCGGTTGCTGTTGCTGCGCTTGGCCCGCTCGTAGGTCCAACTGGAGAGCATCTTCCACAGCGCCGAGCCGGAGTCTATGACGAACACGACGGGCGGCTCGCCGGCGGTCTTGGCTCGGTGGGCCTCCCACCACACCGCTTCGACCTGGTCAGCGATGGACTGGTAGGAGCCGTCGTGGACGATCACCTCGAACTTCGCGCCGGGGATGCCGGCGTACTCGTCGGCGGAGCCCTCCGCCAGATCCATCACGTACATCTGGCCGACGCGGTCACAGCCGCTGAACTCGATTGCACTGTAGGTCTTTCCGGCGCCCTCGTCGCCCTCGACGAGGATGAACGGCCAGGGCACGATGCCGGTTGGTTTACGGGAGTTGAGCTTGGGGGGCACGGGTGTTTCTCCAAGAGGTCATGTGGTGCTCAGTCCGTACGCAGGGCGCGGACCTCGAAGTAGTTCGCCCACTCCGGGTGCTGTTCGATGAGTAGACGGGCGTAGCGGCTGCGGAAGTCGTTGTTCAGCCGGAAGTCGTCGTCGCCGAGGGTGGCCCGGCCGTAGCTGTAGCGGACGATCTCGAAGAGCATCCCGAGGCTGACCTTGGCGAACTTCGCCTCGATGCACTCGGCGGTGAGTCGTTCCAGCTCGACGGCGACCCAGGGGTTCGCCGCGTGGAACTCCTCGAACCGCTCCTGGATCGATGCCGCCCGGGACAGCCGGGACACGGGCACGACGATGCGGCGAACAGCTTCCAGACCAGGCAGGTGGTCTTGAGTGACAGCGGGCACGGCGCCCCTCCCCTCTACTTGATGGGGATACTAAGCAAGAGTCCCCATACAAGTCGAATCTCCAGTCGGCCGCCCTTTCGGGATCGGACAACCGGGCGCCGCCTGCTACGCCAGTGCGCTACGGGGAACGCATCCTCATAAGCGATTCCTAACCCTGGCGGGCAAGCCCTTCGCTCGCCCTCATGAGTTACATTCTATACTCACTAGTGAGGGTGGGTCAACTCTCCTTCTTCTTCACGCCCCGCGTGAGGATCTTGGAGCCGGGCCCGTCGTACAGCCCGCGCCGCAGGCTCTCCACCACCGACTTGTCGAGCACGGGCGGCTTGACCCTGGCCACCCCCTGCATGGCCACGACGCCGGCCAGCGCGGAGTCCAACAGCCACAGCGGCGAACCGGACAGGTACCAGTCCGGCTCCGGGAACGTGCCGGCCTTGGTTGCCGCATCCATCCGGGCCGACCACTGGTTGCTGTCCTCGTTGACCATCGCGGCGGCCTCCTGCCTGCCGATGATCGGCGGCAGCTTGTCGCGGTGCACCGTCAGAGCCGACACCAGGCTGCGCCCCGGCGACTGCGCCGTCAGCAACTCCTCGACCACCGCCATGTTCGGCGCCTTCTCACGCGCGAACGTCTCCCCCAGGGTCACGGCGAACCCCAGCGGCCAGTAGGCCCGACCGCTGATGATCACCGCTTCGCTGTAGTCCAGCTGCCCGCGCTGAATCCACTGCGCCGTGTTGCGCGGCGGCCCGTCGTAGATCGCCGCGAGTTCCGTCGCGCCGACGATCACCGGCTTCGGCTCCGTACCACTCACTTTCGCCACTCCCTGCCAATCTGAAAAGTGAGTATTAAGTCTATGCCCAGGCCTGTGGAAAACTAGGTGCCGGGCCGGATGATAGAGTAGAAAATCCAAGAGGTCGGGCCCCCATTCCATACGGAACGGGGGCCCAACTTGTCTTCCCGGACGGCACTCTTCCCGCCTAGCTGCGGGCGCCACGCTGTCCCTGCCCGGTCGGTCCGACGATCACCGGGGGAGCCGGTGCACGGCAGCACGGGCAGGGCCTGCGTCACTGCGGCAGAGCAGCCTTCTCCACCGGGTAGGCAGGCGGCTTCGCGTAGCCGAGGAGCCAGCCCCACCGGGGCGACAGGCAGTGCTCGGCGAGCCGGAACACCGCGTAGTACGCGAAGGACACCACCGGCACCAGGATGCTGGCGAGGGCGCCGGAATCGAGGTCGAGGCCGTAGCGGGCGGCGACCGCGACGAGCCAGCCCACCAGGGCGGGCACGCCGGTGCGCAGCAGCGACAGGTACAGGTTCACGGGGCTCTTCTCGGGTGCGGGGGTGTTGGTCAGGACCACAGTCGGCTCCAGGTGGAGGGGCCGGGCAGGCCGTCCGCGTCGGAGCCGGCCCAGCCCTGGGCGCGCTGGAACGCGGCAACGTTCTGCCGGTCGGCCTCGCCCCAGGACCGGCCCGGCCCGACCTTGTAGGCGCCGCCGAAGCCCTTGCGGACCAGCTGCTGGCCGAGCTGGAGGATCGAGTCGTTGACCCGGCCCGGTCCGAAGGCGTCCCGGCCCGGGAACGGCGGCGGTCCGGACGGCTGCGGGGTGGGCCGGTTGCCGAGGCGGGCGGCGACCCGGGCCCGGAACTCGTTCATGTCGATGCCGCGCGGGTCCGGCTTGCCCGGCTGCCATTCCTTGTGGCCGATGACGGATCGCTCGGACCAGCCGTGCGCCCGGCACACCGCGGCGGCGGCCCGCACCATGGCGTCGACCTGGCCGTCCGGCCAGCCCTCCGCCCCGGTACCGGTGTTGATGCACTCGAAGCCGTAGAAGCGGGTGTTGCCGTCGGTGTTGGCCTGGTCGGGCGACGGCAGGGCCCGCTCGGCGATCACGGCCTGGAGGACGTCGCCGTCTCCGGCGCCGGCGTGGTTGGTCCTGCCGTAGCCGACGAGGTGCACGCCGCCGTCGCGGTCGATGACGCCGTGGCACAGCGGGCCGGGCAGCCCGGCGTAGCCGTCGCGGCAGATCTGCACGGAGTTGTCGGTGCCGGAGGTGGCGGTGTGGTGGATCACGATGCCGTTGACCGGCCCCCACGCGCCCTTGTGGTTGCGGTTGTGGTTGCGCCAGTCGCCGACTTCGGTGACGGAAAGGCCCTCACCTCGAAGGGAGTTGAGGAAGCCGTCGGCGCTCAGTGGTGTTGCCAATGTGGTTCGCGTTTCTCCCCCGCGCACCAGGTGATGTTGCTCGGCGCCAGTTGCCTACGCGTGCCCGCCCTTGGAGAGGAGCCACAGTTGCAGCGCGGCCACGACCAGCGGCGCGATGAACGCGCCGACCAGCCACCGCCGGGCGGCGACTGCCGCCGTCTCGGCGGCCTCCCGGGCCCGCCCCTCTGCCGCAAGGTCCCGCTCGATGACGACGAGACGCTGGTCGATGAGCCGCTGATCGGACGAGTAGACGTCCTTGGTCACGGCCTGCTCGATCCGCCCGGCCAGGACCTGGAGGTCAGCCCGCAGGGTTTCTCGCAGTCCGGCGATGCCGTCGCGCTGGTCCTCCCGGAGTTGGAGCAGGGCACGCTGGAGCTCCCCCAGGGTGGGTTCTGCGGTCGGCGGGACGCTCACTACAACTCCGTACAGGCGTTCCCCGCGCCAGAAACCATCGTACGGCCTGCCCGGCAGCGGGCGGAATCACCGGGTGGCCGCACGGCAGCGGGCCACACAGCAGGTCGAGGCCCACGTCGAGCCTGCGGCCCGGGTCGTGGAGCAGGCAGCCTGCCCGCGCCGTCGTCGTCGGATCGTGAACCGGCGGCGTCCCGGCGGGCGCCGGGCCTAGCCGACGGTGGGCCCGACACCCGAGTCGGTGTCGGGCCCACCGGCCTCAGCGCAGCTGTCGTCAGTCGACACAGGACCACTGCACCCCGCTGAACGAGACCCAGCCCCCGTACGACCCCGTCGTGTTCCACACCTCCACGTTCCCGTTCGGCTGGAGAAAGAGCGTCGCCGTCGGCGGGCTCGCCGCGGCCACGGTGAACACCTCACCTTCCTTGGGCCTAAGCGCCGGGTCGTCGACGACGGCCACGACCCCGCCCCCGAATTTGGCCGGGACGGCGGCGATCCCACGCAACGCCACCATCCCGTCGGGCATCCGCTTCACGCCGACCGAGCGCCACCCTGCCAGCGAAGTGCAGCCGTTCTGGAAGCTCGGCGCCACCCACGATGCGCCCTCGAACCGGACCACGCCGGTGGTGACCACGACGTCTCCGCCCTGCACCCGGATGCCGGTGCTGCTCTGCACCAACACCCCTCCGGCCAGCGCCTTGACAGTCAGCCCGGTCTTGTCGAGGTAGGTAGCGGCGACCTGGTCAACGAGCTGCACAATGTGCTGGGAGCAACTGAGCAACTGGATAGCCGACTTGGCGTTGTCCTGGCGCCGCGCCGTGGCCAGGACCATCGCCTCGGCGGACCCTGAGGTCGTTCCGGCGACGGTCGCGACCGAGGCACCGCCGGACTGCCACGCACCGACCGCTTCCAGCGTCGCCCGGCCCTGGGCGGCATATCCGGCATCCGGCCCGCCAGCGGACAGGACCAAGCGGCTGGTGTGCGCCCCGTCGGGCGTCACCTGCGGACTCGACAGGGTAGTGCTCGGCGCGCTTCCGTCGGCCGTGTCTTGGACGTAGGCGGTCAGCCTGGCCGGCGCCCTCTCGGCAGAGGCTCCCGAGTACAGAAGCGTGGAAGGCGCGGAGATGCCGTTCACGGGATCGGTCGGAGCCAGCATGACTCGCCGCCCGGTCTGGCTGGTCTGGATGGTGCCGCCGGTGACGGTTCCGCCAGTGATCGTGACGCCCTTGATCGTGCGTCCATCGATGGCGTCCGCAGACAGGGACGCGGCGGTGACCGAGCCAGCGGCGAGCTTGTCGGCGGTGATCGAGTTCGCGGCGAGCTTGTCGGCGGTGATCGACATGGCCTTGATCTCGCGGGCGGTGACGGTATCTGCGGCGATCTTGCCCGCTGCCACCGCGTCGGCGGCGAGCTTGGACGTGGTGATCGCGTTGCTGGACACCTTCGACGCCGTGACGGAGCTGGCTGCGAGCTGGCCGGTAGTGACGGCTCCGGCGGCCAGGCTGGATGTGGTCACGGCGCCGGCCGCGAGTTCGCCGGTGGTGATCGCTCCGGCGGCGATCTCGCGGGCGGTGATGGCGTCGGCGGCGATCGTGCCGTTGGTGACGGCGTCCTGGGCGATCTTCCCGGCGACGACGGCGGCCTGGCCGAGCTTGGTGGCGGTCACGGCGGCATCGGCGAGGGCCTTGTCGCTGATCGAGCCGGTGGCGATCTTCGCTGCGGTGACCGCGTCGGCGGCGAGCTGGAGTTCACCGACGATGCCGGCCAGAACTTCCTGGGCGACGACCGGGGCGGGCCCGGCGGACGCGGCGACTGACGGCGCCGACGCCTTGCCGGAGGTGGTGCGCGCCACCAGAACGACCCACACCGGGGTACTGGTCGGGACGGTGACGACGCCGCCCTGCGGGGTGTCGATGGTGGTGACGAGGGTGGCAGGTGACGGGGCGGTGCCGGCCGTAGGTGCGGCGTGGACCTCGACACGGGCCAGGTCCAGGGGGCTGGGCGAGCCGTCGGCGAACCGGCCGTCCCAGGTGACGCGGACGCCACCGAGGGCCGGTGTCGCGGTCGGCGTGGCCGGGGTGGGCGGGACGGGACCGTTGACGGCGGTGATGCCGGTGGTGCCGTCGGGCTGCTGGCCGATGATGGCGCGCAGCTTGCCGCCGGAGGTGACGGTGAGCGCGCCATCGTCGATGCTGCTGTAGGCGAGCCGGGAGGACCGGCTCGCCTCGGTCACCGACGTCTCCAACGCCGATATCCGGCGTGCGAGTTCATCGATCGGGTTGGGCACGGTCAGGCTCCGGTGGTGTAGGCGCGGGTGAGGCGCAGGGTGGCGGTCTCGGGGTTGTCGCCTTCCGCTGGGCGTAGCTGCCAGCCGGTGATGCGGCACCAGCCGTCGAAGTCGCCCCACTCGTCGTGGACGCTCACCTGGACGTCGTCGCCCACGGACCAGGAGCCCATGGGCGCGGCCGGGTGGTCGATGACAGTGATCTCGTCGACCGTGGCCGGCTGCTGGCGCCGGGCGCGTTCGGCGCGGGCGAGTTGAGCGAGGAGGCCTTGGTCGGTGACGGACGGCCGGTCGAGGACGTGTTCCATGCGCAGGCGTCCGTCGCGGACGGCGTCGGTGGCGCGGATCCGGGCAGAGCCTTCGCCTGCACCCAGCGCGACGACGACCTGAGCGAACTCGTCGGCGTCGGTGGTCACCTGTGGGGTACGGGCGATGTTGACGCCGCTCGCGAAGTGCAGGTCGTCGCGGCGAGTGCCCAGGCGCGGCCAGGCGACGGTGACGCGCCGGTCCGGGCGCTCACCGTCCCAGGCGACGGTCTCCGTCCACTCGGGGCCCCGGTCGAGCGCGGTGCAGTCCCGGACGATGTTCGCCAAGGCCGGGGCTTCCCACTCCTTGGTGGTGTAGGGGTGTTCGGTGTCGCCCAGGCGTAGCGGCGAGCCGTCGGGCGGCAGCTCGACCCGTACGCCGAGGGAGCCGTCGGGCTGCTCCTGGCAGTACGACCACACGTCGGCGATCACCCGGCACGGGTCGACGCCCGGGTAGGGGCCGCGCCCGGCCAAGTTGCCGTGCAGGTCCCTCCGTTTGGTCAGGTAGGAGCTGAACCCGGCTGCCTCGATCGGTCTGCGGTCGCCCTCGGGCAGGGCGCGCCAGATCAGCCCTCCCCACATGAGCTGCTGGTCGCGCTCGGCCCACAGGCACACCGTGCCGGCGTCGCTCTGCCGGGGGCCGAGGTGCGCGAACTTCGGTTCGAGGGTGCCGCGCATGGAGCCGGACCCGGCCAGCTCGGGCCCGAAGCTCACGTCGGTCAGCGGCAGGTCCCAGGCCAGGACCTCGCCGGTGACGGCGTGTGTCGTGAAGTACCGGTAGGCGGGGCCGGGCATCAGTAGACGCCTTCGACGAAGTCGACCTCAACGTGCATGGTGGTGTTGCCGTTGACGTCGATGTCGCCCTCCTTGGCGTAGCGCGCGGCCTGCACCGTGAGCGTCTGGCTGGTGCCGCGCTGCTCCGGGCGCCACCAGTACTGGTCGACCATCTTGGAGCGGGTACGTCCCATGTAGGAGACGGCGTCGGCGTCGACGATGTCCACGTTGCCTGCGACGCCTGCGATCATCTGCCGAAACCCGATATTGACGCTGTCGGTGATGCGCAGGCCGTTCAGTTCCGTCACCACGTACGCGGACGTCGCCCACGCGGGCACGTCGATGCTGACCTGGGCCCCAGCGGAGGCCGGCCACTCCTGCCACACCTCGGTCTTGCCGCCGATAGCCGAGTACCCGAAGGAACCGATAACCCGGACCTGGTGCTCACTTCGCGGGTTGGCGACCTTCCGCAGGTCGGTAATCATCGCGTCCGTGACGGTCTGGCAGTTCGGCGGGATCGTGATGCGGGCGAGCGGGAGCGCGGTCATACCCGGCGGCGCGCTGGCCGTCGCCGAGACGCCGGGTATGACATGGAAATAGCCGATGTCCTCCTTCACCGGGTCGCGCGTCCCTTCGAAGTCGGGGTCCTCAACCCGCTGGACCAGCAGGTCGGTTCGGCCGGTGCCGCCGGTGGGCGCGATCGGAACCAGGTGGTCGCCCACGTTGTACTGGGTGTAAGAGCCCTGGCCGAACGCCGCGCCGAGCACGATCGCGGAGCCTGCGCCGACCCGCACCCCCGGGCCGGGGGTGGCGGTCTGGCGAACCTTGAGGTCGCCGCCCTCGGTCACCCCTTGGGAGCCTCGGGACAGATCGCGGACCATCATGCGCAGGGCGCGGGCGGGGTGTACGGCGCCGGTGACCATCAGGGGCGGCTGGATGAGCGTCATCGTCAGGGGTCCTTACAGGGAGGAGTGGGCGTCTCGCCACGTCACGGACAGGCGGGCGGTGTTGGTGGCGTCCTGGGCGGTCCAGCGGACCTCGGTGCGGCCCGGCGGAATCTGGAAAGCGTCGAGGCGCGAGGCGCGGCGCAGTGCGCCGGCCGCTGAGCCCTGGCCGCCGTTGCGCAGTACCCAGCGGGTGCCGGGCCTGGTCTCGATGTCGATCCACTCGCCATCGCCGAGCGCGAGGTCGAAGTCGAGGACGGCGCCCGGGACGCCTTCGAGCCACACCTTGGGGTTGACGACCGGCCCGGTGATGCGCAGGGTCGGCCAGGCGGGCCGGTTGCCGGCGTTGGGTGCCCAGCCGGGCCGGGCGGCCGGGTTGGCGGTGCCGGTCGTCATCGGGGCCCGCAGCGGCGCTTCGAAGCCGTCCTTGCGCTGGGGGTCGACGTCCAACGCGAGGAGCACTCCGGACGGGGTGTCGGCGTACCAGGCCGGGTCGAGGCCGCTGAAGATGATCTCGACGGGGATCCACCCGAACGCGGCGGTGGCGAGGCTCACGGCGCGGGCGGTGAGGACGCGCCCGTACATGCGGCGGGTCGGCCGCCCGGGGCGCCGTACCCGCAGGACGTCCGTTGCTCCGGGGGTGCGGCGGACCTCGGTGTCGGCGGTGGCGACGAGGGCGGCGAGCCGGTCGAGCGCGGCGGCCGGATCCCCTGGGGTGCGGATGCCCGCCCGGATGCGCAGGGTCTGCGGGCCCAGCTGGTCCCGGCCCGGGTAGGCCCCGTCTTCACCGGGGATCTCCCGTGCGCCCTGTTTCTTGTCGGGGGTGCCGATGCCGTCGACGTCTTCGACCGGGATGTCCGTGCCGTGGCCGATGAGGACACCGGCCACGTCGAACTGCCAGTCGGCGATGAGCTGGTCGGTGGTCACAGCTGGCCCCCGCGCTTGAGGTGGCGAAGGCGGCTCATCACCGCGTCGGCGACGTCTTCGCCGGTCACGTTGGTGCCGGTGACGGTGATCGGCATCGAGCCGACCAGCGGCGCCGGGGCGCCCTCTCGGACGACGACGGTCGTGCCGCCGCGGGCGGGGACGAGTTTCGCCGCGACGGGCCGGGCGGCGGCCGCGGTGCGGGTGGCGGTGACGATGCCGCCGTTGGCGAGGTGCAGCTTGCCTGTGTCACCGCCGTACGTCACGGTGCCGCCGAACCTCCTGGCGGTCTCCTCCAGGATCGTCTTGGAGCGGGCGCGTTTGGCCGGTGCCAGGGGGATGTAGCTCTCCCCCAGAGTCTCCGGCTCGCCGAAGACCCGCCAGGTGCCAGCGGGGACGATCTCCGCGATGTGGTTCTCCGGGCCGCGTGGTGCCCGAAGTCCCCCGCGGATGCCGCCGTTGGCGTAGAACTCGACGATGCCGCCGTTCGCCTTGACTGCCGCGAACGGGGAGTCCCAGGCGCCGCCGTTGAAGTTCGCCGCGCCCTTGGGGGACAGCACGACTGGGATGTCGATCCGGGACGGGGCGTTGACGTCGACGTTGATGGTCTTCGATCCGGGGATGGACTTCACGGACGCGCCGATGGCGTTGAGCTGCGCCTGCACGGCGGCCATGTCGCCGCTGAGCAGCGCGGAGGTGAGGGCCTGCGCAGCGGCGGCGCCCTTGGTCTGGGAGACCTGCGCGATGAGCGTGAGCATCGACGACCACTCCGAGTTCGCGGCGCCGCCTGCGTTTTTGAACGCGCCGATGACCGCCGACAGGTCTGGTGCGTCGATCGGCTGCTTGCTGCCCCAGATCGTCTTGAGGATGTCCATCGCCGCGTTGATATCGCCGGCGAGCAACGCCTGCGAGAACGCCTTCGCCGAGTCGAGGCCCTTCGCACCGGCAACCTGGGTCACGAGGTCAAGGCCGGTGGACAGTTCGGTCTTGGACGCCTCGGCTCCGGCCCGTGCCGCGTTGGTCATATCGGTCACGGCCATCTGCTGCATGATCTTCCCGAACGCCGCGATGTCGTCGGTCTCGGCGGCTGCCGCCCAGGCGCGGGCCGTGTCCTGGCCGTACTTCTGCGCGATCATCGGGACCTGCTCCAAGCCCGCTCTGTAGGCGTTGGTGGAGCGGGCGGTGCCCTCGGTGACGATCGACTCCAGCTCGTCGGCGACCTTCGTCTGGCCGCTCTTCAACTGGCCGACCAGTTCGGCAAGCATGCCCGAGCTGGACACGCCCAACTTCGAGAAGTGGTCGGCCAAGTCCAAGCGCCCTTGGACGGCGAGTTCGGACAGGTTCGACTGGAAGTCCTTCTGGGTCTGGAGCTGGCGGCGCATCTCCCCCATGTAGTCATCCAGGCCCGCCTTGGTGACCCTGGTCAGGTCGGCCAGCTGCTCCGCTGCGCCGGACTTTCCCGCACGCAGGTTCTGCACGAGTTCGTGGGCCATGCCCGCGCTCGCGTCGCCGAGCTGCGCGAAGTGCTGGGCGAGCGGCCCGTAGCCGCGCGTGCTCAGCTCCTCCAGGTCCTGCTGGAAGCCCTTCTGGGCCTGGGCCTGCTCACTGAGGGCCTTGATGTAGCCGGACACCGACGTCTTGGCGAGGTCGAGCTGCACCGCCCCGGCGCGGCTGGACGCGGCGACGCGGTCCTGCGCCGCCTTGAACGCGTCCGCCGGCTCGACGATGGAGGCCATGACCTTGGCCATGTTCTTCATCTCGTCGGTCCACCGAGGCGTGCCGTTCTTGTCGGTCGGCAGCGACATCGACGGCGACCACACGTCCAAGTTCGCCTGCACCGAGGCCTTCATCTTGGCGGTGACGAGGTCCATCGCGGTGGCCTGCTCTGCGTCCTTCTTGACCGCGTCGGACCAGGATTGCCGCCGGTCGTCGAGGATCTTCTTCGCCTTGTCGAAGCTGGCGTCGTACCCGCCGGCGTTGGGGTCCCAGCTTTTCGCCTTGGCCATGTCGATCTTGTCGTTGAGCTGGGCGAGCTTGTCGCCGCCGCTCATGAGGCCGTCGATGACCTCGGTCATCTCCAGTCCGGCGGCCTTCAGCTTCTTCATGTCGTCGCTGCTGGCGAGGGACTGGGCGAGGGCGCGCATGCCCGCGCCGACGTCTTGCTGCTCGCGTTCGGCGCGCAGGGCCTGGGTGAGGTCGTCGGTGACGGCCTTGGCCTTCTGCTTCGACGAGGAGTACGCCGCGTAGCCGAGGACGCCGAGGGCGAGCACGCCGGTGAGGCCGGTGACGGCCAGGCTGGTGCCGCGCAGGATCGCGGGCAGCGCGGAGCCGCCCGCCTGGGCCTCGGCGACGGCCGTGCGGAACGCCGTTAGCTGGGTGGACAGTTGGGCGACGCCGGCGCGGGTGACCAGGGCGACGGCACCGAGCGCGACCAGGACGCCGATCGTCTCCTTCACCCCGGGCGGCATGGAGTTGAAGGCGCTCGTCACGATCGACGCATCCTGGGCGAGTTCTTGGAGGACGGGCAGGAGGACGCGGGCGATGTCCATGCCCAGTGCGGAGGCCTTGTTTTTGAACAGGTCCCACTGGCCTGCGGTGGTGTCCATCTGGATCGCGTAGGCGCGCTGGGTGGCGTCCGCGCGGTTGATCGCGATGGCGATGCCCTCGTAGGTGTCCGCGTAGTTCTTGCCGTCTGCCGCCCCCAAAGCCAAAGCCGCCCTGACAGCCCTGATGTCCTTGAACAGGTTGACGGTTGCCTCGGCCTGGCCGCCGGTCGCCGCGTTGACCTTGTTCATGACGGTGTACAGGCCGTCCTGCTCGATGGCACTGGCGGCGGACTCGTAGCCGAGGTCCTTGAAGAGCGCGCCCAGTTCCTTCGTGGGCTTCATGAGCCTGGTCATCAGCATGTTGAGGCTGGTCGCGGATTCGGCCGCGGGGATGCCCGCCAGGGTGATCGCCGCGAGGGCGGCGGACACGTCTTCGAAGGAGACGCCTGCGGCGGCGGCCATCGGGACGACGTCGCCGAGCTGCATGCTCAGCTCTTCGAACGAAATGACACCCTTGTTGACGGTTTGGAACATAATGTCCATAACGTCCGCCGCCTTGGACGCGGGCATGCCGTAGGCCTTGAGCACACCCAACAGCCCGGTCGCCGACGTCTCCGTGGTGGTCAGACCCGCCGAGGCGCCCATCGCCGCCACCCGCAAAATGCCCATGGCCTCGGCGCCATCGAAGCCCGTCGACACGATCTGATACAGGCCCTGCGCCAACTGGCTTGCCGTCTGCGGGAGTTCCGTCGACATTCGGACGATCTCGTCCGTGAACGCGCGGACGTTCCGGCTGTCGATCTGCTCGGAGATGGTCAGGACATTGGCCATCTCCCGCTCAAGGCGGATCGCACCGATAGCACCGGCGGCGAGAACCGCGCCGAGCGCGAGGCTGCCGGTGACCCACCCGGATATTCGGGACGCCGTGGCAGCCTGCGACGCGGCGGCGGCCTCGGTCTGCGCGCGGCTGACCTCGGCGGCGGCGGTCGCGGCACGCCGGGCGGCCTGCTCCTCGGTGGCGGCCAGCGCGGTACGGGCCTGCGCGGCGGCGGCCCCGGCCTGCGCCGCGGTGGCACTGGTCCGCTCGGCGAGCCCGGCCGCACGGGCGGCGGCTTCCTGCGCGGCAGCGGCCCGGGCGGCCTGCACCACCTGGGCCTCGGCCGCGCGGGCAGCCGAGACGGTAGCGGCCTCGGCGGTGCTCTGCGCGGCGACGGCACCCGCACCGGTGGCGGCCTGGGCGCGGGCGGCCATCGTCTGGGCGACCTCCTGGGCGCGGGTCGCCCGAGTCGTCGCCTCGACCGCGGCCGCGTGCTCGGCCTCCGCGCGGGCAGCGGCCTGCGACGCCACCACCTGGGCGCGGCCAGCTCGTTCGGCAGCGGCCGTGGCGGCCTGCTGCGCCACGGTGGAGCGTTCCGTGGCCTCACGGACCACGGTCTGGGAGGCTGCGGCCTGCTCGGCGGCGACAACCTGGGCTCGGCCCAGGCGGGCGGCGGCCGCCTCAACCCGTTCCAGCTCGCCGCGCGTGGCGGCGAGCTGCCCGTCGAACTGCCGCAACTGGGCTGCGCCACCGCGCAGCCCAGCTTGCAGCTGCGGGAAGGACGCCTGCAGTTGGACGTAGAGGGTGTAGGCGCCCGCCACGGGGCTGCTCCTAACTGGGCTGGATCAGCCCGATGCGCACCCCGCGCCCCTCGGCCCCCTCGGGGACCTGCTCTTGCTCCATCTCAATCAGCTCGCAGCCCAGGCAGCGACTGGTCTGCGCCACGTAGGCGTGCCGGTCTCCGCCCTGCTGCTCGTCCCACTCAGCGGGCCGCGTGCCGCACCCCTCGCACACGGCCGCTCGCCACGCGGCCCACGCCAGCGCCTTCGCCCGGTCCAGCGCGCTCCACCGGCCGTCCCCCGCGCCCATCAGCTGCGAGTGCGGGATCCGGTAGGCCTCGCACAGCTCCATCTCGCTGCGGAACTGCGGTTCGGCCTCTAGCCTTTTCCCAGGTCAACGCGCAGGGTCTGGTTAACGGCCAGCGCCCCGGTGAACAGCAGCTTCGCGTCGCTGTCGGACCACTCGTCCAGCAGGACCTGAGCGTCCTCCACGGTCATGCCGTCGACCTCGGCGCCGGTCTCGTCCCGCTCGACGTGGGACGCAGAGATCAGCGCGGCCGGGAACGTCTCGATGTTGTACTCCATGCCCTGGTCGGCCTGCTCCTCCGTCGGCGCGTGCGCCTTGAGCAGCGCCTCCCACGCCGGCCTCGGCAGGGCCCGGAACGTGATCCCCACCGTCGCGTCGGCCAGGGCCCGTTCGGCCGTGGCGAGCACCGAGCGGGCGATGACGACCTGAGGGTGCGCCTCCGTGAAGGCGTCCACCTCGGCGTCGTTGATGCCCTGCCCGGCGCCGGCAGTGCGGGCGGCCGCGCGGGCCTGCGCCAGCCGCATCTGCGCCTCGGTGACGGCGAGCTTGGCGTTAGCGTCGTCGCAGATGGAAACGGTCCGCTCCGGCAGCGAACGGGACCGGAGCCGGGCCATCTTGGCCCGCCAGTGCGCGTCCCGGGCCACAGCGTGCACCGGCGGCTCAACCATCATGGTCGTCATCGCCCGCCCCCTCAGACCGCGGTAGCGGCCGGAACCGGCGCGTCCAGGGTCGGCAGGTCGCTGATGCTGAAGCTGACCTTGAACTTCGCCGGCTCCGCACCCGTGCTATACGACGGCGCGCGGGAACCCACGCGCACCGGGAAGATGTCCATCGACTTGGACTGCGGGACGTCGCCCTTGCGGAGGATACAGACGTAGCCGGTCACGTCCTTGGCCAGCAGCGTCTCGACGGTGTCGCTGGTCATGTCCTCATAGAACGTCAGCGAGCTGTTCGCCGCCTTGTCCTCGCCGGGGATGCTCGTCGCGAACTTCGCACCCAGGTCCGGCGTTTCGATCGGGCTGTTCTCGAGACTCCAGCCTTCGATGTCAGAGATCTGCCGGGACAGGTCGGTGCCGGCGGTCAGCTCCTGCCGGGTCGGGACGTTCGTCGCGGCCGCGACCGCCTTGAGGAACAGAACCTTGGTGACGCCGCGGCGCATGTACCGCTGCTGCTGCGTGGATGCCACGCTGGACTCGCATTTCCGGGGACACGATCACCCGGGATGCGGTGCGCCGCCGGAGACCCGTCCCCTCGTCGCACCACCCCAGTGCAGGGCGGCGGAAGGGAGTCGGCCCGTACCGGTGGTCGGGCGTCCGTGCGGGGGTCTCCACGGTGAGATGCGGCCGCCGCAGGTGGGCGGCGGGCGGGTTCAGCTGTCAGGTGTGGTCACGTGCAGGATGATCCGCGTGATGTAACTGTATACGCCGTTGGCGACGGACTGGCCGTCCTCCTTGTCGATCTCCCGGCCGACAACGGTGTGCCCGGCCGGGAGGATCGGCGTCGCGAAGCCGCCCTTCGGAGAGCTGCCGAGGATCGCCGCGCGGACCTTGTCGGCCATCCACTCCGCCTGCTCCCCGGTCGTCGCGACGCTGGTGACCTGGTACAGCAAGCGGCCGTCGCCGGCCTGGTCGCCGAACGGCGGCCCGCTGCTGGTGCCGCCCAGCGGGTACAGCACGCTGTAGGGGATCGTGGTCCCGGCGGGCTTGTCCGCCGCGACCGGCGGCGCCCCGTACCCGCAGCTGCGGCCCGTCGCCGCAGCTATGGCGTCCCGCAGCGCCGTCGACACGACCCGTCCCTGAACCGGCATCTACTCGTCCTCCTCGTCGTCTTCGTTCCCGCCGCCGATCTGGCACGCGGTGATCTGCCCGGCTAGGTCCAGGTCGGCGTAGCGCAGCATCCCGGCCCGGTCCCACACCGGCATGTCCGTCGGCGACGTTTCCAGGAACAGGCCCAGCTCCCCCGTCTCCTCCTCAACAACCTCCAGGACGAGTACCGCGCGGGAAAGCAGCCCGGTGCCGTGCGCGCGCAGCACTCCGGCCACGACCTGGTGGATGTCGTCGGTGAGCTGACTCATCCCGCCACCACCGCTTCGGCAACACGGCCCATCGCCAGCAGGAACAGCGGCTCGACGCGCTGCACCGCGGGGGCGACGTGCGGAAGCGGCGCCTGGTGGTACACCCGGCCGAGGCTGTCCGCGCCGGTGAAGCCGTACTCCAGGCGTGCGGCCTGCGGGCGGCTGGTGCCCACGGTCGCTTCCACACCGGTGGCGGTGGCGTGGACTTCCGTGGTCCACGACCGCCGGTACTCGCCGCTCTGAACACCGGGCCCAGGACGGCCCGATGCGCCGGCGCGGATCGCGGTCTCCAGGATCATCGCGTGGTGCCGCACCACCGCCGTGGCCGCCGGCACCGCGACGGCGGCCCTCGACTCCAGCTGCGCGGCCAGGACCCCGGCGTTGCTGGTCACCTGCGCCATCAGCCGTCCACCGCCCCGGACTCGCCGGGCTGCCGCACTCCGAGCGCCCACTCGCCCAGCTGGGTGAGCAGCGCCCGCGTGAATTCGTGCGCGCCGCCGTCGAGGAGGTCGTGCCGGGCCAGGACCGCGCGCTCGGTCTCGGCCGGGTCGAGGGCGGCCAGGAACGCGGCGGCGGCCGGGCCCGGGTCCGGGTCCTCGCCGACCACGACGCGGGCGGCGCCCTCCCACTCCGGGTTGGCGGTCGGGCGCAGCAGCAGCTGGAGTTCGGGGAGCTGCCCGGCGGTGTGCCGCAGCTCGTACGAGCGGACCTGGTCGGCGAGGTCCTGGCCGTCGATCTCCAGACGCGCGGTCGGGCCGGTCGCCTGGATACGGACATGCCGCTGCTCAGGGGGATTGGTGGGGGTCATGGTCACGAGCCTAGGAGACTCGACGGACACGGCGGCCGCTCCCGACCGTGGCCCGGCAAGCACGCCCAGGCGCCGACCGCTTCGCACTCCAGCGCCACTTCACCCAACGCATCGCTCGCCGCTGACTGTTGGGCACCGCGCCCGTGGCACAGGCCGTAGTCTCGCGGCATGCACAGGACCTTTGAGGACCCTCCCACGCTGGCTCACGAGGCGGCGGCAGAAGCTCTGGAGAGGGCTCTGAGCGGACGCTCTACAGGTGACGACGCGGCTTATGCCCTGGCCGGAATCGCTCTGCACGGAGACGACCGCGACTTCGTCGAGCACTGGTGCGTGCAGACCGGCACACGGGCCGCACCGGGCAGTCCCCTGCTGGGGCTGGCCGTCCTGTGCCTGAGCCACATCGCCCGCCGCTTCGGCCGCCTCAGCGACGAAGCCCTCGACCTGGCGCGCTCCCTGGCGCAGCGGGCCGCCGCCGACCCGGCAGACGTGGACGGACGGGCCCTCGACGGCTACGACGACATCCGGACCTTCCTGCACCTCTGGTGACGGAGAGGACGGTCACGCCTGCCGAACTAGCGTCTGACAGGCGTGACCGCCTTCGCGACCGCTCGCCCGCCACCCTGGCCCGCTCTCCGAAGGCGAGGCGCCGACTACGGGGCTACGACCTCGTCGAGGCGGGTGATCCGTGCGACTTCCACCGTGCCGGCCTCGCCCGGGTCGAGGGCCTGTCAGGGCCGACGGCCACCAGGCCGCCGCGTTGCACGAGCGGCACGGACAGCGGGGTGACGAGCCCATATCAGAAAGGCGTTGCCCTACAGCCAGCGGTCGCTGGCAAGGTGCTCGACAGCGGCGAGGCCGTGGGCAGAGAGCACCGCTCCACTGCCCTCCCAGACCTTGGTCGTCGATGTGGACCCCACCGGCCCGGTTTCAACGTCCAGCGGCGGCGTGCCGGTCAGCCGACTAGGCCCAGAATGATCGGGATCCTCAGCACGGATTCCTTCAAGTGCCGCTTTTTAGAATAATTTTGACGGTTTTTTAGACACCCTGGGCATGCGTCTACCCCGACCGTCTCACCGTCTGCTTACGGTCGTTCCCGAGAGCGGCGGCCCCGGGTACGCATAGGGCGCCCGGCTTGAGCGCCGCTCGTGGGGGTGGACCTTTGCTACTACGTCGAGCAATCACGATCACCGCACTCGTGGCCCTGTACGCAGCCGGAGCCGGCAGCGCAACTGCCCAGCAGGATACGGAGGTGAACCACGCCGCCGTGGTCTTGAAGCCGGTGCGCAATGGGGACCAGGCAGCACCAGGGCCAGGTCAGACGCCTGCCGTAGCAGCGTCTCCCACGACCTGCGCGCATCCCGCCGAGGGACAGACCACGGCTTGCTTCACCGTGACCAGTCCAAACGGCTTGGCAACAACCGCCCTGGCGGCGACCCCGTCTCTAGCAGCAGGAAACCCTGCCCCCCAGTGGTGCATCGACAACGCGTTCAAGGGGCGCCTCGGCCTTCGCACCGAGGTGTGTGAGATCACCGGCGGAATCTACAACACCTACAGGAACACCAACGGCACGATCACGGTGACCGGGGAGGCCAAGCTCAACATCATCAACTACCAGTTCTCCGATACCGGACTCGAATACTGGGGACACCAGATTGAGGTCGGGGCGTACTCCGGCTGGGGCGACGCCCTCAAGGGCACAATCGAGGGAACGATGACTCCCACCGGATCCTGCACCGTCAAAAAGTCAAGCTTCCCGGCGCAGGACATCTCGCCGCTTGCGACCTGGCGCCTTGGCGAGGCGTTCCTGTCGACCACTGCCGTTGCGCCCGGCGCCGTCGGCTCCTGCAAGACAACGTGGCAGCTCAGTATGCAGGCCCCCGGGTATGCGCCGATCCAGGCCACCTTCAGTTACGAAGACATTCGGTGCGATAACGCAACCGCGGGGAACCCCAAGATCGGGTGCGTCGTCCCGTGGTACGCGTCTCCCGTGACCTACAGCCGTTCCGCAACCCCGTCACTGGTCAGCCATGTCGAGCGTGCCCAGGCGTCCGGCCTGCCCGGCGCCACGTTCGAAGCGCCCCTGACCCGCACAACCAACGACGCGTTGGTCAATGCCA
Source organism: Kitasatospora sp. NPDC043949 (assembly GCF_056435365.1). Classification (NCBI taxonomy): domain Bacteria; kingdom Bacillati; phylum Actinomycetota; class Actinomycetes; order Kitasatosporales; family Streptomycetaceae; genus Kitasatospora; species Kitasatospora sp. NPDC043949. The sequence goes on from NZ_JBWKEQ010000001.1 coordinate 224,962, forward strand.
ACAGGGCGCAGGCATGCGGCGACGCACCCAGCATCACGGGATACAGCTGCGACGAGTACCCGCTCGCCTCGACCTACCAGGGCCTGACCGCAGGAGGGACCCGCAGGACATTCGACGGCTGCAACTTCAACCTGCCGAACCAGACAGGACCCGCCGGAGTCAGCGTCTGCATGATCCCCGAAGGTGAGAACAACTCCCAAGGTGGAACGATGTCGCAGTTCTACCGCTGGCAGCGTGTCTTCGACGGCGACCCCTACCGGGTCGTGATCGGGACCTGAGCGCCGATTCACGGGCGGTCTGCGGCACAACTCGGTCATGCCGCAGACCGCCCGCAGCACGGTTCGGCTCCCCTCACCCTCCAGAGTGCGTACCGTTGAGACAGCACCTCACGAAGGGAGTTGGGCATGTCAGCGAAGTGGGTCCATGTTCGGGCGATCGATCACTCGATCGGCGTGCTGGACAGCGGGCAGATACCCACGGAGTCGTCCGACTACTCGACCGGCCTGATCGTCCAAATGTCCGCTGGCGCGCGAATCTACACCGGGATCGACACCGGGCCCGTCCGCGTCCACGCTTCGGCCCTCGACGCGCGCCCTCCGGCGCCAACCGACATGGACGAATCCTGGTCGGAGATCGTCGAGGCCAGCGTCTTCTCTCCCTCGGGCAACCTCCGTGTGGAGTCCCTCGCCCACGGGCGGATCCCCGACCTGCCGAACCTCAGTTCCTCTGGAAGCGGCTGGTATCGGCTGCACGTGTGCGCCCGGGGCCGCGACACAGCTTTCGACCAGGTGAGCGAGGAGCCCGTCGAGGACTACCTCATCACGGTATGGCCCGAGGAGCCCTCGCAGGCCGTGACCGCACGGTCCCATGACCGATGCGGCCAAGGCCTGCGCGCCTCGGCGTCAGCCGCAAGAAACGTTCCAGTCAGGCCGACCGCCGAGAAGGCAGCATCAGTCGATGCAGAAAGGAACCGCCTTGCAGCTATCAGGCGCAAGCTCCTGGAAGCCGCTGGCCCCACGGATCCGTCTCCGGGCCCAGAGCCCGACTTGATGCCGACCACGCCTCAAGAGCCAGCCTCTCCTCCAGCGGGCTGGCAGCCCCGCCGCTAGGGGTGACGTCTTGAGGTGGGGGCGGCACCAGCCCTTACCTCCGTTTCAAGGGGCAACCACCTCGTCGAGGCGGGTGATCCGGGCGACCTCTACGGTGCTGGCCTCGCCCGGGTCGAGGGCCTGCCAGGTCCGGCCGACGGTGCCGGCGGTCGGTTCCTTCGCGGTGACGACGGTCACGAGGTCGCCGCGCTGCGGGAGCGGCGCGGACAGCGGGGTGACCAAGCCGTACCAGGAGGCGTTGTCCTCCAGCCAGCGTCCGCCGACCAGATGCTCCACGGCGGCGAGGCCGTGGGCGGAGAGGACCGCGCCGCTGCCCTCCCAGACCTTGGTCGTGGGTGTGGGCCCGACCAGTCCGGTTTCGACGTCCAGGACGGGGGTGCCGGTCGGCCTGCTGATTCGTACGGTGTCGACCATCACGGTGGTCTCCATGGTGTGGCGGACGGCGTCGAGATCGATAGGGGTACTCACGCGGCAGCACCTCCGGCCTTCTCGATGCGCATCCACGTCCTGCGGACCACCGCCAGACCGCCGGACTCCCCCGGGTCCAGCACCTTGAACGTGCGGCCGACAGCACCCGGGTCCGTGCTCTCCACGATCGTGACGGTGTTGCCCTCGGCGGCGACCGGCGCGTCCAACGGGCTGAACAGCAGGTAGCGGCCGTCGCCGTCATCCTTGTACGGCTGCCCCTCCAGGCGCAGCACGACCCCCGGACCGCCGGACGCCCGGTGCAGGCCTGGGCCCTCGTACTTCGCGACGTCGGGGCCCGGCACGTACTGGCCGGTGTTCGGGTCGAAGACCTGCGGGCCGGACTCGCTGATCCGGACCTTCTCGGTCAGGAGCAGCCGCTCGACGAGGGTGGTGACGCCGCCGGATTCGGGCGCGGCGGTGCCGGAGTCTGTGGTGGGGGTGGTCATGATCCGAGCCTAGGAACCGCTGCCGACACTCCCCCGCCACCCGGCGCGCACCGCTGCCGTCGCTAGCCTCTGCGCCATGAGCAGCAGTGATCACCTGGCGGTCACCGGCACGTGGCCAGCGTGCGGCCACGAAGCCCCGTCCAACTCCCACACCGAACCAGGTGTCGGCCGTTGTGTACGCCCGCGCGGCCATCTCGAACGCGCCGACGGCACCGGCCTCCTGCTCCACCACGACGGCGTCCACGAGTGGGAGCAGCAGCCCGACCAGCCGTGGTGGGTCGAACTCGGGCTCGGCAACAACGGCCGACTCCCGCCGCCGGGCGGGTTCGGTCAGGTGGACGCGCCGGGCCTTGGGTAACCCATCCGCTCGCAGGCGGCCGCTTCCTCATCGAGGTAAGCCAGGGCGCCCCCGTGCCCGTGGGCGTCCAGCAGCATGACCGCAGTGCAGACCGCGATCACGTGGATCTGGTCCACGAGCCCCAGGCCGTCCACTGCTTCGGCGAAGCCCGCTTCCTTCGCCGCGACCCGGCGCGCGGCGGCCGTCGTCGCGAACTCGGACTCCGGCGGCGCCAGGGCCGCCGTCTCGTCGAGGTCTCGCACGTTCATGGGCGGCTGCCCTAGATCGCCGAGGAGGTCGTCGTAGGACAAGGCCAGCAGAGCGAGTACGAGCTCCAGCCGTTCCGTGTCCAGGCCGTCGACGCACGGTGCGACCCGAGCTCGGTCCCTCGACACGTAGGCCCGCACCAGGTCGCTCCCACGCCACTTCGCGTCCACCACCCACTGACTTATCTCTGTCACACCTCCACCTCTACCGGACCTTCGGGAGTTGTGGAGGCATTTCAGGACTGGTTCGCCAGTTCGGGACGGCATCAGCACCTCGCACCTTCAAGCCGGCACGACGCCCGGCGGGGGGCCTCACCAACTCTCCGGGCGGTGCTGCCCGAGGCCCGTTTCGGACAGTTACCTATGGGGACAGTAAGCGGGCCCTCAGGGCGGTGACTCCCCATAGGTGGGGGCCCGGCAGGGGGTCGCTACTGGTACCAGTCAGGGGTTCCTTCGGGAGCCCGGTCGACGGGGTACTCGATGCGCCAGCGGTCCCGTACCTGGGTGACCTGCTCGCGAGTCGGGGCCAGGTATTCGTGCCAGCGGGCTTCGATGCCGTGCGGGTAGTCGAGGAGGTTATTCAGCACGCTGTGTACGGCGTCGTCCTCCACGTGAGTGGCGGTCGGCGGCGATGGCCAGGATGCTGCGACTGCGGCGATCTCGTCCCGGGTGAAGCCCATGAGGGTGTGGAACTCGCAGTCTTCGAAGAACGGCCCGTTCACGGCCGTGTCAAGGCACTCCTTGATGATCCGCAGCTCTTGTTCGGTCATCCGCTCGATCGTGTCCACGGCTGCAATGTTCTCATCGCTCGCCGTACCCAGACGCACACCACCCACCCGGCGGCTACGCGTCGAGCGGGATGGTGGCGATGGTGTCCCAGCAGATTCTCCAGCCCGAGATGTCCGCGCCGTCGACCGGAGCGCGCTGCCAGTACACCTCGATCAGCACGATCCGGCGCAGCGTGAAGGCGGCGTGGCCGGGCCGGACGCGGTGGATGGCCTGTGCCAGTTCGTCGGTTGCTCGGTCCGTCGCCAGCGAGGAGCAGTTCAGGACACCCCTCCGTCCACACGACTGGGCCTGTTCGCGCAGAGTTCATGAACAGATCACGCTGGCGCGCATTCACGCGACGGCGGAAGCCGTGACCGACGCCAGCACTCGGTGCGAGCTCGGGCCGTCCGCCGGTACCGTCCTTGTAGTAGCGCGGGCCTGCGGGCCGATGTGGTCGCGATCTCGGGAGGGCGACGATGCTTGAGGAACGGGAATCGATCGGCAAGCGGGTGCGGCGAGCGCGACTTCGGCTGGGGATGCCCCAGGCCGATCTGGCCGCAGCGATCGGCCGAACCCAGGGTTGGGTCTCAAAGGTCGAAAAGGGGGCAATCGAGCTCGACCGGACCGGCATCATCAACCAGTTGGCGGCGGCGCTTCACTGCCACCCCAACGACCTGATAGAGCGGCCCTACGTGGCAGGCAAGGCCTCGGAGAACCAGTGGCAGGTCTCTGCGGCCTCCATCCTGCGGGAGCTCCGCCGATACGACCTGACACCGGTCTTCGACGGGCAGCCACGTCCGGCGGCAGAGCTGTGGCTCGACACTGAGCGGCTGCACCGGCTGCGGGACGCGGCGGCCAACGTCGCCATCCTGAAGGTACTGCCGGACATGTTGCGTGAGTCCCGGGCCCTGGCCGAGGTGTCCTCCGGGCGTGATCGCGAGGAGGCGTTCGCGATCTACGCGGTCGAGTGCAAGTTCGCGCACACGGCCGCACACGCGCTGGGCCACCCGGAGTTGATCGCCATGGCCTGCGAGCGGGCGTCGTGGTCGGCCCGTCTCTCCAGTGATCCCGTCATGGAGGCGGTGACGGACTGGATGCGGGTGTGGGACATGTGGGCAACGGCCGACTGGGACGACTCGCTCGCCCTGTCAGACAAGGCCCTGCGATCGATCGAGGACCTGTACGACTCCGGTGATCCACTGGCTGTTCGCGCGTGGGGCACGATTCACCTTCGCGCCGCGGTGGCCGCCGCACGCGCCGGCCGCACCCTCGAAACGGAGGACCGGATTCGGAACGCCGAGGTGGCGGCTGGCCGGATGGATACCGGCGGCGAGCCGCTGTTCGACCGCCACTCACTGACCTTCTCCAGCGGGAACGTCCAGATCCACGCTGTGTCGGTGCAGTTGGAGATGAAGGACCACGTCAAGGCCCTGGTCCTCAACGAACGCGCGGACCCGACCAAGGTTGCCGCCCTACCGGGCTCCCGGCGCGGCCACCACCACATGGACCTCGCTCGGGCGTGGCTGTGGGACGGCAACCGCGACAAGGCCATCAAGGAGTTGGAGACAGCGGAGAAGATCGCCCCGCAGCTCGTACGGAACCATCCGATTGGCCGGGCGACCCTGCGCAAGATCGTGTACGCGGAGAGGTCGGGTACCCGCGAGAAGCTGCGTCGGATGTCCGACCGCTTTCACCTGGACGGATAGGGCAGTATTCCGCTGATTCATATTCAGCAGTAGCCGACTGCTTACCTTCTGTCGGCATGAGCGGACGACGCACAACTCCCAAGGCCGCGCACGACCCCGCACCGCCGACCTGGACGCCCCGCCTGGGCGACCTCGCGTTCGACAGCTCCGTCAACGAGACGGGCGTCGTGGTCGAGGTACCGGGCGAGGGCGTCTACAGCTACCACCTCCGCCCCAAGCCCGGCGAAGTCGGCGACGAGTGGACGGCGCCGGCGAACGGCTCCACCCTCAGCCCGGCTGACAACGCCCCCAAGGGCGTCTGAGCCATGGCCGCCATCACCAGGGGGGAGCCGAGGAGCACCCCGGTACTCGTCGGTCTTTCGCACGCCAAGGGCCTTCACCGTGGCCAGCATTCCGACCCGATCGGCACCTTCCTGACCAGCCTATGGGCTGTCGGCAACCTGGCTGCGATCTCCCTGATCGGGGTCGTCGCCCACGACCAGCTCGCTGGCCGTCACGTCTCCGCGGCTATGGCCAAGGACGTACCAACCTGGGCCTCCGACGACCGTCCGTTCTGAACGCATCCCTGATAGGCCGGCTCGGGCCGCCGCCTCCCGGTTGCCCACGCTGCAACAGCAGCTTGGCAGCCTCCTGCACCCAACTACCCATGCACTGGGGAACCTTTATGCAGACCACCCTGACACACCCCCGGACCACTCTGACCAGGGCGGTCGTCACCGGAGCGGCCGGATTCATCGGCTCGCACCTGGTCGACGCCCTCCTCACCGACGGAACGACCGTCATCGGCGTGGACCGCCGCAACCCGCATACCGACCCGAACGCGGCAGCCAACCTCGCCGGAGCCCTGGACCACCCCGGCTTTACATTCGTCGCCGCCGACTTGAGGACCTGCCCGCTTCAGGCCCTCTTCCTCCAGACCGACGCTGTCTTCCACCTCGCCGCCCTGCCGGGCGTGCGCGGCTCCTGGGGTGAACGGTTCGCCGAGTACACCGCCTCCAACGTCTTCGCCACCGAACGCGTGCTGGCCGCCTGCGAGGACGTCCGCGTTCCCCGGCTCGTCTATGCCTCCTCGTCCAGCGTCTACGGGACCACCAACGGCGGCCCCACCAACGAGGAGAACACGCCGAGTCCCGAATCTCCGTACGCAGTCAGCAAGCTCGCGGGAGAACAACTGTGCCTGGCCCACGCGGGCCAGGTCACGTCTGCGGTCACTGCGGTGGCGCTCCGGTTGTTCACCGTCTACGGCCCCCGCCAACGCGACGACATGCTGATCGGCCGCGCTCTGACGACGGCGCTCGGAGGCCCGGCGCTCGACCTCTACGGGGACGGCAGCCAGCACCGCGACTTCACCTACGTCGGCGATGTCGTCCAGGCCGCCATCGCCGCCGCGACCACCCCGATCAGCACGACTGTCCTCAACATCGGCGCCGGCGTGAGCACCAGCGTGCTGGACGTACTGAACGCCGTCGAGGAGCTGAGCGGCCACCCGGTGCCGGTCAACCGGCTGCCCGCCCAGGCCGGCGACGTCGAATCCACCCTCGCCGACAACTCCCGGGCGGGCGGCCTCCTCGGCTGGAGGCCCCGTACCGCCCTCCTCCAGGGCATCTCCCGCCAGCTCGCCCACCTGACCGCCAACTCCCCGCAGCCCGCCGGCGCCTGAACCCCGCTGCCGTCCCACCGGAGGAATCGTGTTCGTCACCACTGCGGACAGCGCGAACGCGCTGTTCACCCGTGCCAGCAAGACCATCCTCACCCAGGGGCGCAGCGTCGCCCCGCGTGGCATGGCCACCACCGAACTCATGGGCGCATACCTCAAGCTGACCGACCCGACGGCCCGAATGGTGCACCTCAGCCCGCACCGCGTGCTGAACCCGGCCTTCGCCGCCGCCGAGACCGTCTGGATCCTCTCTGGCTCCAGCGCCGACTGGATCCACGACTTCAACAGCCGCCTGGCCGCACTCACCGACCACGGCGCCCTCCAAGGTGCCTACGGCCCGCGCCTGCGACGCTGGCACGGCCAGCTGGACCAGCTCGACTACGTGCGCCGCCAGCTGACCCGCGACTGCGAGAGCCGTCGCGCCGTCGTCCAGATCTTCGACCCGGGCCGTGACACCGCCGGCCACAAGGACGTTCCCTGCACCCTCGGCTACCGGTTCTACCTCCGTGAGGGCCGCTTGGAGATGCACACCAGCATGCGGAGCCAGGACGTGTGGCTGGGGCTGCCGTACGACCTGATCACCACGACCGTCCTGCACGAGCTGATGGCTGGCTGGCTCGGCGCCGAGGTCGGCGACTACCACCACCACGTCGACTCCCTGCACCTGTACGCCCAGCACCAGGACACCGCCTGGGACCTGGTCGGAGAGGTGCCCGCCTCGCCCGTGTGGCAGCCGCTCGGCATCCCGTGGGGGGACTTCGACCTGGTGATGAAGCAGGTCACGATGGGCGAAGGGGTCGGCCATCCGGTCTGGGACGGCTTCGCCGCCGTCCTGGCTAGCTACCGGCTGTGGAAGGCCGGGCGCCGCGACGAGGCCCGCGCCACGGCCGCCGAGGTGCCGGGGCCGCTGCCCGAGGCCCTCGCCACCTGGTACGACCAGCGCGAGCACCAGGTGCCGCTCGCGGCGATGCCCTCCCCCGCGATCCCGGCGAAGAGGTGACCGGCGATGACCACCCGCAACCGCACCGTGCTGGGTCTGTGCTCCTACACCCATGACTCCGCCGCCGCCCTGCTCGTCGACGGCCAACTCCTCGGATTCGTCGAGGAGGAGCGGCTCAGCGCCGTCAAGCACGACAAGGGCTACCCGGCCAAGGCCGTCGACTGGCTCCTCGACGATGCGGGCCTGACCCGTGCCGACATCGGCACCGTCGCGTACAACTTCACGCCGCAGAACTACCTGCGGGCGATCCCCGCCGCGCTCACCCACGTTGTGCGGCCCGCCACGGCGGCACGCACGCTGCCGAGGGCCCGGTCGTTCGCCCGGGTCGCCGCCAACACCCGCCAGCGCCTGACCTGGCTGGCCGAGGCCTTCCCGAACGCCGCCGTGCAGCCTGTCTTACACCACCGCGCCCACGGTCTCTACGCCTTCGCCGCGTCCGGTTACGAGGAGGCCGCCGTCTTGGTGGTGGACAGTCTCGGCGAGGTCCAGGCCACCACCATCGGCCACGCGCGGCAGAGCGCGCGCGGCTGCGCGTACCGGATCGTCCACGCCCTCGACGACCCCGCCTCCCTCGGCTACGTGTATGGCGCCGTCACCGAGCACCTCGGGTGGCGGCGCGGAGACGAGGAGGGCACCGTCATGGCCCTGGCCGCCCTCGGCGACCCGAGACGGTTCCGGGCCCTGTTCGCCAAGGCCGTCCGGCTCACCACCAACGGCTTCGTCCTCGACCACCGGCTCATCGCCCTGCGGGTCATGGACCGCCGCTACCCCCGGCTGACCAGCGCCTTCACCGCCCTCGCCTGCCCGCCCCGCCGGCCGGGTGAGGAGGTCGCTCAGGTTCACTCCGACCTCGCCGCCGCCCTCCAGGAACGCACCGAGCAGGTGATGCTGCACCTCGCCCGGATCGCCCGCGAGCGCACCGGCGCCCGGCTGCTGTGCGTGGGCGGCGGGGTCGCGATGAACTGCGTCAGCATCGGCAAGATCATCGCCTCCGGGCTGTTCGACGAGGTCGCCGTCCCGCCCGCCCCTGGGGACTCGGGCACCGCGATCGGCGCCGCAGCCTCCGTCTACCTCGACCGGCACGGCGACCTCCCCGCCGGGCTGGCCCGCGCCTGCCACCTCGGCCCGTCCTTCCCCGACCTGGAGCTGCCCGCCGAGCCGAGGCCCGGAATGACCGCGCGCCGCCTGAACGACGTGGCCGCCTTCGCGGCCCGCGAGCTGGCCGAGGGCACGATCATCGGTCTGTTCCAAGGCGGTGTGGAGGCCGGGCCCCGGGCGCTCGGGCACCGCTCGATCCTCGCCTCCCCGCTGCGGACGGGCATCGCCGACCGGCTCAACTCCACGGTGAAGTTCCGCGAACCGTTCCGCCCGTTCGCCCCGGTCGTCCTGGCCGACCAGGCCGCCGACTACTTCACCCTCGGCCAGGAGGCACCGTTCATGTCGATGGCCTCCCCGGTCACCGACCTGGCCCGCCGGACGATCCCGGCGATCGTCCACACCAACGGCACCGCGCGGGTCCAGACCCTCACCCCCAGGGACAACCCGCTCCTCGCCGGCATCCTGACCGCCTTCGCAGAGCTCACCGGCGTGCCCGTGCTGATCAACACCTCCCTGAACATCAAGGGCAAGCCGATCTGCGGCACCCCGGAGATGGCACTGGACTGCCTGGCCGAATCCGGGCTCGACGCGCTCCTCATCGAGGACTGGTGGGTGACCAAGGCATGAGGATCGGCTACAGCTGCTGGGGCTTCCTCGGCTCCGGCGTCACCGACACCCCCGACGGCGGACGCAGCCACCGCCGCACCCTGGTGGACGGCCTCATCGCCGCCGGCCACGAGATCATCCTCCTCCAGGCCAACCGAGACCTGGTCGAGGCTGGCACCGACCTCACCCCCAGCTACCGGTGGGACGGCGGTCTGCCTGAGGTCGACGCCCTGTTCCTGGAGTGGCGCTGGCCCGTCCCCGGCCGCAACACCACGGCGTGCGGCACCGACGGGCACACCTGCGACCTGCACCGGCAGCAGGAACTCCTCGACCACTACACCCACCGGCACGCCGTCCGTACGGTCCTGTGGGACAAGGACCGGCAGTTGCCTGCCGACGACCCGCTGCGGACCGTTGGGCACGTGCAGGTGTGCGAGCCTGCCCTCCACCCGTCGCCCGGCGCCGTGAGCCTGCTCTTCCCGGTCGCCGACGACGCCCTCGACCAGGCCCACCCGGCCGCTCTCGCGGCCCACGGGCGCCCGCTGCCGCTGGTCTACATCGGCAACCAGTACGACCGCGATGCCGCCTTCGGTGAGTTCTTCGCCCCGGCCGCCGCCCAACTGCCGCACCGGGTGGCAGGGAAGTGGCACGACACCGCCCGCTGGCCGCACGTGAACTTCACCGGCCGCATCCCCTTCAACGAGGTCGCCCCGCTCTACCGCTCCGCGGTGGCCACCATGCTCCTCGCCCCCGACCGGTACGCGCGAAGCGGGCAGTTCACCCAGCGCCTCTTCGAAGCCGCCCTCGCCGGCTGCCTGCCGCTCGTACCCAGCACGCTGCGGGCCGCGGAGGACGTTGTGCCGCGCGAGTTGATCGTCACCGGCGCCGCCGATGTCGTGGCCACCGTCACCGCGCTCACCCGGATCGCGGGCAGCCAGGTCCACGCCGACCTGATCGCCCGCTGCATCGACCACCTCGACCCGTTCCGCCTCACCCGCCAGCTCCGCACCCTCACCGCCGTGCTGGCCGGCACCGCCATCCCGCCCCTGCTGATCGAAGGAGCCCGCGCATGACCCAGGCCGCCGCCCCCGCACTCCCCGGCATCCAGCGGGTCGAGAAGCTCTACCTGGAGCTGCTGTTCCGCTGCAACTTCTCCTGCACCACCTGCTACCACGGCGAGGACCTCAAGCGCCCCGACACCGTCACCGTCGACCAGGCCACCGCCGCCCTCTCCTACTTCGCCGACCGCTACGACACCCGCTGGGTGTGCCTGCTCGGCGGCGAACCCCTCCTGTTCGAGGGCCTGCCCACCGTCCTGGCTTCCGCCAAGTCCCTCGGCTACCGCACCGAGATCTGCACCAACGGCTACAAGCGCCGGGCCTTCCTCACCCGGGCCGCCGAGTACCTGGACATGCTCCGCGTCTCCCTGGACGGAGGCACCGCCGAGGCCCACGACCGCATCCGGCGCCCAGGCTCCTTCGCTGCCGCCTTCGACACCCTCGCCTGGGCCCACGGCCGCACGCTCCCCTTCGGCGCCACCTGCACGCTCACCGGCGAGAACATCGCCACCATCCCTGCCCTCGCCGAGCGCCTGCGCGACCTCGGCGCACGCGACCTGATGCTCCACCGCGTCCGCCTGGTCGGCAACGCCGCCGACAGCGGTATCACGCCCGTCACCTGGGACCAGACCCAGTACCTCCACGAACAGCTGACCGGCATGGACCTGGGAGGCATGAAGGTCAACACCGACATCCTGCTGCCCGAGCGGTGCCCGCCGCCCAGTGACGTCGTCGAGAAGCTGGAGATCTCGCCCGACGGGCGCGTCTACCTGTCGTGCGCCGAGGTCGCCGGCCCCGGCCGCGAGGTCCGCTACGACTTCGACCAGGCCGCCCTGATCGCCGTCGACGCCGCGTGACCAGCGCGAAGCGTCCCGGGCCGGACGTCGGCCCGGGACGAACCCCGCGCGGACCGAGGCGACCGCCGTCCGGCCCGTCGCTCGGCTCGGTAGCCTGTAGCGACATGGACAGGATCGCCATCATCGGCTGCGGCGGCAGCGGCAAGACCACCATGGGACGCCAGCTCGCCGAGAAGATCAACGCCCCCGTCACCCACCTCGACGGCGTCTACTACGACTCCGACTGGAACACACTGCCGCCGGAGAAGTTCGCCGCCCTCCAGCAGGAGTTGGTCGCCGCACCGCGCTGGGTGATCGACGGGAACTTCGCCTCCACCCTCCCCATCCGCCTCAAGCGGGCCGACACCGTCGTCTTCCTCGACATCCCGCCGATCGTGTGCCTGTGGGGCATCCTCCAGCGCCGCCGCCGCTACCGCGGCGGCCAGCACACTGAGCAGGGCGTCTTCGACCGCATCCACTGGGGCTTCATCCGCTACATCCTCGGCTACCGCCGCCAGATGCGGCCCAAGGTCCGCACGCTGATCGCCGAGCACGCCGGCCACGCCCGCGTCGTCACGATCAGCAGCCGCCGGGCCGCCCGCCGGTTCGTCGCCACCGTGCCCCGGCAGACATGACCTGACCCATTCCGCACCGGGAAGGCTCCACCTGTCCATGACCGCCAACCCGTTCCTCGACACCGACCGCGTCCGCCACGACCTGTACGCCGACGCCGACCGCATCACCCAGCGCACCAGCGCCCTGGCCCGCGCCAAGACCGCAGGCCCCCACCCCGCCACGGTCATCGCCAACCTCGCCGCCACCGGCCTGCGCGGCACCGTCCTCGACATCGGCTGCGGACGTGGCACCACCACCGTCGCCCTCGCCGAACGACTCGCCCCGCCCTGCCTCGTCGCCTTCGACCAGTCCGCCGCCCTCCTCTCCGAAGCCGAGAGCAGGCTCGCCGGGCACACGGGCGTGGAGATCATGCGGGGCGACTTCCACGCGATCGCCCTGCCCAACTCCTCGGTGTCGGTGGCCACGGCCGCCTTCTGCCTCTACCACTCGCCCAGGCCCGCCACCGTGATCGCGGAGATCGCCCGCTGTCTGGCCCCCGGAGGCCTGTCGATCACGGTCACCAAGTCCGCCGACAGCTACCGCGCCCTGGACGAGGTGATCGCCGCCAGCGGCCTGGACTCTGAGGCCGCGAGCCGGCCAAGCCTGTACGAGACCTTCCACAGCCACAACCAGGCCGACATCGTGGCCACCTGCCTCGATGTGCAGCAGGTGATCCACCACGAACACCGCTTCCGCTTCGCCGACGCCGACCACATCGCCGCCTACGCGGCCACCAACCCCAAGTACCAACTCCCGCATGACCCCACCGAGATCGCCCACCGGCTTCGGGAGACCGTCGGCGACGGACCGCTGGAGACCACCTCCACCGTCACCTATGTCATGGCCGCCCGCCGATGAGGACTTTCACCAAGACCTACACGACCCCCCAGCTCCAGCATCGGGCCCTGGCCCACTATCGGTGGATCGCCCGCGCCAATCCCGACGTGCGTATCCCCGCGCTCGTCCAAGTCCGTCCCGCCGCCATCGACTTCGAGCATCTTGACGGCCACCACGGCACCGCCGACGACCTTGTGATCCTGGCCGATCTGCTCGGCCGCCAGCACACCACCGCCCACACCCGCGACCTGCACGCTGCCCGCTTGGAGGCAACCCACACCAGCGGCGACGTCACGATCGCCGGATTCGCCGACAGCCGTCGCGAACGCCTTCACAACCTCCTGGCCACCGGCACCGTGCCGGGCCCGGCCCTGACCCGTGAGGCGATCGACGGCTGGCTGGAGCGGGCCGCCACAATGCCCGCCGCCTTCTACAAGGACGCCAATCCCCGCAACTTCCTCGTGGCCGACGCCACGGTCGCCGTCATCGACTTCGACTCCCTCACCCTCGCCCCCTTCGGCTACGACCTCGCCAAGATCGTCGTCACTACCGCCATGACCACCGGCCCACTACCCGAGGACACCATCCGGCGGACCGTGGACGCCTACAACCGCCACCCCAGGCAGCACGGTCTTCCCGGATGCTTCTGGCGCGAGTTCGCCGCGTGGTGCGAGTTCCACCACATCCTCACCACGCCCTACCACGGCACCAACGGCTACGAGTTCAGCTGGCACGCGATCAGGCCGGCCTGGACCATCGACATCCTTCGACGCTTCGACAAGGAGTGGACACCGTGACGAACACCAGCGTGATGAACAGCCGCAACGCGGTCTGCGTGATCGTCCACGACAAGGACACCGACACGATCGCCGCCTTGCACTACGCCGCCCGTAACTGGTCCCCACACCCCGCCTGGACCGTCCCCGGGGGCAAGGCGGAACCCGGCGAATTCCTCGACCAGGCAGCCGCCCGCGAGCTCAAGGAGGAGACCGGCCTGCTCGTCGACCCGGTGGACCTCGAACTCATTCACGTCGTCCACGTCGAACAGGGCTGGGACCGGGCCGGACAGTTCGTCCTCTTCGTCTTCGCGACCGACAAGTGGACCGGCGAACTTACCAACGCTGAGCCCGACAAGCACCTGGCCGCCCAGTGGATGGCTGTGGACCGTCTTCCCGAGCCCGCGTTCCCGACCGCCACGCTGGCGCTGGCCGCGTACCGAGACGGCGGCCCCGCGTTCTCCCGCTACGGCTGGCCTGCCACAGCGGCGTAGTCATCTTCGGCATCCGGGTGCGGACCGAACGTTCGACTGCATCGGGGGTGGGAGATGGGCCACTCGGCGGCTTCCTCGACTGTGCGAAGGGTGCGGGTGGCCTTGTCGGGGTCGGGGTGGCTGGTCCATCCGCAGTCGTGGCCGTCGTAGACCTCGACCTGGTGGATGCCGTACGCGCGGGCGGTGTTGAGGGTGCCGGCGTTGTGGGCGACGGCGGAGCGGGCGGCGAGGGCGGCTTCGGCCCAGGCCCGGACGGGCATGCGCGTGCCGTTGCGGTAGACGACGCGGTCGAGGCGGTAGGCGGCGGCGAGGCGGTCTGCGAGGGAGCGGGCTGCGGTCGTGGCGCCGGCGCGGTCTGCGGTGAGGAGGGGGAGGTCATGGCGGGCTGCGGAGCGGGCGGCCCGGTAGAAGGCGCCCGCTGTGCGGACGCTCTCCTGGGCGCGGTGCAGCAGTTCGGTGTAGGTGTCGGCGCTCAGGGCCCGTAGGGCGTCCTGGTGGGCCGGGGTCCAGTCGAAGGTGCGGCCGAGGCTCGCGGCGGCGTCCCGGGCGGCCTGCTCGTAGAGGTGGGGGACCTCGCGGTGCGCGTAGTCGCGGATCACGCCGTCCACGGTGTGGTGGAAGGTGCGGACGGCGTCGGCGAAGTCGGCGAGAGTGGCGGCCAGGCGGGCGGTGCGGCGGCCCTGGGTGAGTGCGGCGAGGACGGCGGCCTGGGCGGCGGCCAACTGCTGCCAGGCGTTGTCGAGTTCGCCGGGAACGTCCGCCGCGTCGTCCGGCTCGTCCGTGGTGGTGTCGGCGGTGCGGTTCATCGGGTGCGGCGAGCGGGCACGAGGGTGCCGGTGTCGAGGTGGGGGGTGATGTCGTCGCCGGGCGCGGCCTCATCGGGCCCCAGGGTGGTCTGGAGCTGGGCGAGTTGACGTTCGACGCCGGTCAGGTTGGCCGTGCGGTCCACGGTGACCACGCCGTCCACGACGAGGCGCAGCGGGTCGGCGAGGAGGGTGGCGCGGCGTTCGGTCAGGACTTCGGTGGCGACGGCGCGGGCGGTGTGGAGGCGCTGGTAGCGGGTGGTGAGGTCGTCGGTGGGGGTGGCGGTGCCGAGTTGGGCGTGGAGCCAGGCGAGGACGGTCGGTTCCATGCGCTTCTCCTACGAGTACGAGTGGTCGGGGGTCGTGGTCTCCCACAGGGTTCGTGCGACGTTGTCGAGGCCGTGGTCGTGGCGGGGCCTGGACGGGGTGTCCCAGCCGCTGCGGGGGGCTCGGTCTCCGACGCGTCTCCACCCTGCTGCTCGCAGGCTGGTGCCTGGTTCGCAGGCGTGGGTGTAGGTGATCATCCGCCGGTATCCGCAGGCGCGGGCTGCCCGCCATGCGGCGCCGTAGAGGGCTGAGCACGCGTTGGGGGTTCCGTCGGTGGCCAGCCGTGTCACTTCCAGAGTCCGTCCGTCGTCGAGGGCCCTCGCGACGGGGCGCCCGATGATGGCGACGCCGACGAGTTCGGAGCCAGCGGTCACGCCGATGGAGAACTTGTGGCCGCGGGGGCGGCGGTGGTGGCGGTGGAGGCGTTCGACGGCCTCGCACGCCTCGCGGAACCCGAGAGGAGTGATCGTGAGGGACAGGGGCATGGCGGTGTTCCCGTTGAGGCGTTGTCCGGCAGCGGGCGGTGCCGGACCGGCACCCTGGTGAAGGGTGCCGGTCCGGCGGATCGGGCTACTCGGTGTCCGCGCTGGCCTTGCGGGCCCGGGTGGTCTTGGCCTCCGGCTCCTCGTCGCCCTGGTCGTCCGGGTCGTCCTCGTCGTCTTCGGAGGGCTGCCAGGCGTCGGGGTTGGTGATGAGGGCGGCCAGTTCCCGGGGCGGGATGTGGTCGGGCAGCAGGACGAGGTGTTCCCCGGTGCCGGGGTGGTCGAGGTGGACCGCGTGGGCCAGGCGCCGCTTGCCCATCACAGGACCTTGGCCACGATGTGGCAGTCCGGGGTGTGCAGGACCGGCATGGCGACGGCCGCGCCCTTGGTCCAGATCTGCACCGGGTCGTCCTGGACGCCGCGGGTGAGGATGATGCCGGGGGCGTCCTCCTTCATGATCTCGGGGTTGGTTCCGCGGGAGAGGACCAGGGCTTCGGCGGTGATGCCGTAGAGGGTCTGGCCCCACTTCGCGCGGTCCGGGGGGAGCATGATCCACCGGTCGTCGGGCAGGACCTTGGTGGCGGTCCCGTCGACGTTGACCTGCGCCTTGTAGAGGGTGACCGGCGGCAGGCCGTAGTCCCCGCGCACGGCGTTGACCTCGGACACGGTCAGGGTTCGGGTCGGGGTGTTGGAGGGGTTGACGGAGCGGTAGTAGGCGGCCCGGTAGGCGTTGTTGCGGGCGAGCTGGCTGAACGCCCTCTTGCTGGTGATGACCATCTCCGGCTCGGGCGCGCCGAGGTCGTCCAGGTAGGACATCCAGCCGAGTTCGTCGGCGAGCGGGTCCGACGTCGGGTCCGACCACGGCTTCGGCGCGACCGGCATGTTCCCGGCGGGCACGTTGAAGTCGATCTCGATGCTGAGGCCGTTCTCGGTCGCCGCGTCGAGGGTGAACCGGCCGTCCAGCAGCACGTCGCCGGCGGCGAGTTCGAGCCGGGAGCGGATCGCCTCGATGTGGCGCTCAACATCGTCGAACAGCAGCTCCAGCAGCCGGTCCTGGTCGGCGCCGTGCGCCTGCTCCAGGAGGATCTGCTGCTGCTCACCGACGATGAGCTTCTGGCCCAGGGCGGGGAGCAGGCCTTCGCGCGTGCTCTCCCACGCTGTGCGGTCGGCGAACGCCACACTGGAGTCGTAGGCGCGGTACTTGGCGGTGTTGACGCGTCGGCCGTTCTGCTTGATCCGCCACTTCACCTCCGGGGTGACCAGAGTCGGAAACACCGTGGAGGTCAGCAGGAAGTCGGACGGGGAGGGGATGGCGCGGGCGAAGGTGGTGAGATCGGCCGCGGACACGCCCTTGACGAGGTCCTGAATCGTCATCGCTCAGACCCCCTGAACCCACCGGATCAGAGCGCCGCCAGGCGACGCCGCGATCTTGGCGGTGTCGATCCCGCCGGGGATCTTGGACGCTCGGGCGGCGCCGTGCCACAGCAGGGCGCACGGGATTCGCGGCTGGCCCGGGGCAAACAGCGCCTCGTCGAAGACCAGGCCCGCGAGGACCTGGCGACCGTCGGTGGCGGCCGGGTCGTACGGGCCGTACAGGCCAGACGCGGTGATCCGACCGAGAGGCAGGCCGGACACGAGGCGGCTGTAGGGCTGGGTGGAGTCGGTGGACGCGACGTAGTGGGTGCCGGCGGTCAGCTTCGACGCGTCGATGGTGACGGTCTCGGTCTGGTCGGTGCCGTGGGTGGACGCCAGCCACGGGCGTCCGGCGGTGTACGTCGCCGAGGTGGTGATCGGCTGGGTGGTCAAGGTGTGATCGCCTTTGCGGGAGCTGGCGGTCACGCACTCACCTGCTGGTGGTGCCGTCCACGTGCGGGGGTGCGGGGCGTGGTCCCCTGGTCCCGGTTCACTGCCGGGTCAGACGCTCAACGTCAGGCCGTGAGGTAGCCGCGCCGCTTGGCCATGTCCAGGCCGACGGAGGCGGGCGCGGGGGCGTGGCCGCGCGGCGGCGGCCCGCCGGCGGGCGAACCGCTCGGCGCGGGCGGCGCCGTAACGGGCGCGCCCGCACCGAACAACTCGGGGCGGCGGTCGGCCAGTACCGTCGCGGCCTCCGTGACGGCCTGCTGATCGGCGTCGGCGGGCACGTCAAGAAGGCGGATCGCGTCGTCAAGAGCCTGGCCGGTCGCACCCAGGCGGCTCAGCGCGGCGTGCCGCACGGCCTGGTTCAGGCGGTCCAGGGCCTGCTGCTCACGCTGGAGCGCGGCCTGTTCGCGCTGCACGGCGGCCTGCTCGCGGCGCTCGACCTCGCCGAGGGCGGCCTGCTCGGCCGTGCGCTGCGCCTCGACCCATGCCTGGAGGGCGGCGGCGTCGGTGAAGCCGAGGTCGGCGACCAGCTTCTTCACGCCGGCGCGGGAGCCCTGGTCCTTTTCGCGGCTGAGGAGCCGCGACAGGGTGTCCTGGGTGATGAGGGTGCTGCCCGGGTCGGTGGCGGCCGGAGGCTGCACGGCGGCCGGGTCTCCGGCGGGCGGGGTGGGAGCAGTCATCGGATTCCTCCGGAACAGCGCCCCCGCGCCAGTGATCAGTGTAGCTACTTCCCCGACCCGGGCGACGGAGGCGAGCAGGCCGCCAACGAGCCTTGCACTCGCTCCCGTGTGGGTTCCCCGGGGGGAACCCACACGGGGGCGAGGCCGTGGGTTCCCTTGGGGAAACCCAACAGGTTTCCCCAAGGGAACCCAACAGGTTGCGCTGGGGGAACCCCTTCCTTTCCTGTTCCTTCCTACCTCCTACCTACCCCCCAACCCCCACGGCTGACGCCGCAGGGGGCCAGGAGAGCCCACCCGAACCGACCTGGCCACGCGGGGTCTTGGAAGGCCATCTAAGGCCCCTTGGGGGCGTCGGGGGTGATCTTCTGTCCGGAGGCCTCCGGGAGGGGCACAGGGGGCACGTCAGGGCCTCCGTCGGGCAGGCCGAGGAAGGTTCGTACCACCCGGGTGTCGCCGGTGGCGTCGGCGAGACGGGCGGCCGAGTCGAAGGAGCGGGCCTGGATGCGGCGGATCTCGTCGGTGATGTCCGTGATCGGGAACCCCGCGTCGGCGAGCATCCGCACACAGGTCTCCAGGCTGAACAGCCCGGCCTCGTAACCCTTCACTGCGAGGTCCAGGGCCTCCGTCTTGTCGGTGGGCAGGTGCGGGCCCCACACGATCTGAGCGGCTGGCAGTTCCCCGGCGGGCCAGCCGACCTGGCCGGCCTGGAAGAGCCTCCCGGCCATCCGGAACAGCAGCTGGTACTTGTGGGCTCGGGCGAGGCGCATCTCCCCCACCAGGGAGCCCAGCGGGCCCAGCGACAGCGACAGGGCGTAGCCGGAGGGCACCTCTGACGGCTTCACCACGCCGAGGCCGGAGGCGGTGAGCCGGGAGTTCCCTGCGACGCGGTCGAGGAGGTGGTTGGTGCGCTCCCGCAGCTCCCGTAGCTGCGAGGACGTGTCCAGGGCGCTCATCGACCCGCCCTCGTTCAGCGACCACACGGTGCCCGCCTCAACTCGGAGCGGCACCGGGGCGCCGGTGCTGCGGTCCTTCGGCAGCCGTACCCCTGACAGGGCGACGATCGGCGCGCCGGTCGTGCCGGAGGCCGCCGAGGAGTCCGTGTCCGTGGCCGACAGTTCGTCGAGACCCTGCATCACCCGGGAGATCACCGGCTGTCCCCAGTGCTCACCGACCTCGACGATGCTGTTCGTGATGTGCACGACGGGCACAAAGTCGATTTGTAGATCGAGCCCTTGGAGGACTTCGCCGTCGCGCCGAACCCGGTAGCGGGCCTTGTCGGCGGGCAGGTTGTAGACGGTGTGCGCGGCCTTGAGGTCTTCAAGCAGCCACTCGGCGTCGGTCAGGTAGCAGGTCGTGTGCGACGGCTTGTCCGGCGCCCACGGGTAAGTGCGCGAGATCATGCCGCTGGCCGCGTCCGCGCGGTCTCCGGGCAGCAGCACCATCTGCCCGTCCTGCCCCGTCGCCCACTCCCTGTGCGGTCCGCCCTTCTCGGGGACCACCGAGCGGGTCGCGCCAGCGATCGGCCCCAACTCGTAGGTGATCCGCCGGAGCCTGGCCTTCCGGCCTGTAGCCGGGTCCTCGGGCAGCTCCCATGCGAAGTGCACCGTCGTGGGGAACTCGCCGCCGTCGGCCTCGTCGTCCGTCCGCTCCGGGAAGTACCAGCCTGGGTCCATCGTGCGCAGCTGCGGCCGCCCGGCCGCCGCGTCCCAGGCCAACGTATAGATGCCATCGCCATAGCGCACCGCGGACCGCTCGCACTGCTGCATCCGCATCGGCAGCAGCTCCCGCCGCGCCCACTCCCTCAGCCGCTCCTGCACCTCGCGGGCGAGTGCGGCCTGCGGCGCCACCCCAGCGCCGTCGCCGTCGCCTTCGGCGCCCGGCACGACGATGGACTGCGACGGCCCCAGCAGGTAACCGAGCGCGGCCGCGACCAGCTTCGCCGGGTCGCCCAGCTCCCGCCGGTCGAGACCCTTCTCGTCCCCATCCGCATACGCCACCTGCCCGGCCTGGTTCTGGTCGTAGGCAGCCAAAACCTTGTACGTCTGGAGCCGACGCAGGTCCTCCAGCGGCACCCAGCCGGAGGTGAGTTCACCGAACGGCCCGACGCCGCGCCGCAGCGGCTGAGACATGATCGGCTTGTAGTTCAGCCACGACCACGCATCGATGATCAGCTCACGCAGGCCCAGGCCCATGAGTACTGCCCTCCCAGGCAACCAGGCCCCACGCCGCCCACCAGCCTAGACGCCAGCGATTCCGGGTCAACGCGGCTCAGTCACTGGGCGGCCGGTGCAGGCCGCCTGCTCTGCGGCAAGCCCGATGGTCTACGGCGGAGTCAGGCAGCCGTAGTCGAAGCCCTGCCAGTCGACCATGACCTTCTGCGCCGGCGTGAACCTTTGCCACTCCGCTTCGCACAGCTGCGCGTCCCCTTGCCGTTCACCGCGCTGCACGCCGGCGAGCTGGGCGTAGCGGCCGACGACCCGGGAGGCATCCTGAGCGTGGGTTCGAGCGGTACCGAAGCGACGACCGTTCTTCAGAAATCGCCATCGACTGCGCCCGCCGATCGCCAAGCTATACACCGTGGATGGAGCTACTGGAAGCACAGTTCTCGCCCTGATCGGCGTCCTCCTCGGGACGACCGGAACACTCGTAGGGCAACACCTGGCGACGCGTGTGGAGCTGCGGCGTGACCAGCAACACCGCTCGGACATGGAGCGCACCGAACGCAAAGAAGCGATCCTCGGCTTCCTGGCCGTTGCACAGCAGGTCGAGTTGATACTCGACCGCCGGAACTCTGGCCTACCGGCTGCCGACGACCCCGAAGACCAGAAGCTGCATGATCTCTGGCTGGCCAAGAAGGCCATCGAGCTGGTCTGCTCGCACACGGCAGTTCAGGCTGCACATGACTACACCGCGTCACTTCACACGCACATGCGGAACACCTCCTCGTCTGGAGAGCCCACCCACCGCGATTGTCGTCACGTGTTCATAGAGATGGCCCGCGGCGAGTTGGGGAGCGGCCGACTGCACATAAGCCGCTGACGCTTCGATGACCGTCCGGCCACCCGGACCTGGAGTTCTGCCCATCTGACCCGCCGATCAGGTGGGCCCAGGTGTAGTCCTAGGGCTACACCCGGGCCCACTTAGACAGGTGGTCACCGACGACCAGCCAGCCGGTTGTCGTCCATGCCCTGCGCGAGGGCGTCGAGTTGCCCGGCGCCGGCCAGCTCGGTCAGGCCGTGCACCGCGGCGTCCATCCTGTCGGGGCTGTCCATCCCGGCGACCCAGGTCACCATCTGCCCTTCCAGCTCCGGGTAGTGGCCGACGTGGTGGACCCGGCCCTGCTCGTACAGCTGCGCCACCGGCTCCGCTCTGAGTCTCTTGCCGACCTTGGCGTTGACCTCGACGATCAGCGGCATCAGCTGGCCGCGGGTCTCGCCTTCGCGGGCGAGTTGGTCCCATGCCTGGCTAAGGATCTGGCGGGCCATGTTGCCGCCGTAGTTCGCCTCGACCACGACGGCGTCGGCGCGCAGCCGTAGCGCAAGTCGGCAGGCGGTGAGGCCCCAGTCGTTGGCGCCGAGGGTGCCGGACTCGTCGGCGACGACGTACAGGTGGTCCTGGTAGTCGAGGCCGAGGCCGACGATGCCGGTCTCGTCGTTGACAGAGCTGTCGCCGCCGGACGGGTCGACCGCGACGACCACCCGGGCCAGTTCGATGCCCGAAAACTCGACGGCGGTGATCCGGGCGGTGTCGATCCACGCCCGCCGCCACACCCCGCCCTCGACGGGGCGGGGCTTCTGCATGAACAGGCTCCACCAGACCCGCTCGCCGACAGCCCGACGGATACCTGCGAGTGCCTTCTTCCCGTACCGGGCTGGCCACAGCGGTTCGCCGACCTTGCGGCCGAGGGCGTCGTCGTCGCTGTCCGCGATGGCGGGCAGGTCGATGATCGTCCAGTCGGACGCGGTCTCCCCCGCGAGGATGCGCCCGGCAAGGTCGTCTTCGTGCCAGCGGGTCTGGATGACGATGACGGAGCCCTCGGGCTCCACGCGGGTGAGCAGGACAGACGTCCACCACTCCCACAACCGCCTTCGCATAGTGGGCGATTGAGCGTCGGCGTCGTCCTTGATCGGGTCGTCGACGATCGCCAGGTGCGCGCCCTTGCCGGTGAGGCCGCCACCGACACCGGCGGCGATCAGCCCGCCCTCCCGGCCCGCGATGTCGAACCTGTTCGCGGCCTTCGAGCCGGGGTGCAGGGTGATGCCGAGCCGGTCACCCCACGTGGTGATCGCGTCCCTGATCCAGCGGCCGTGGTCGTCCGCGAGGTCGGACGAGTACGACGCGATCATGACCCGGTGATCCGGCCGCTGGAGCAGGTACCACAGCGGCGCCCACCGCGCGGCCCGCCGCGACTTGCCGTGCCGCGGCGGCATCGTCAGCAGCAGGCGGATCGTTTCTCCTGCCGCGATGCGGCGGAAGGCGTCGTCGACGAGGTCGAGGTGGGCGGCCTGCATCTCCCGGCCGTCGGTGAGGACCGCGGCGAGCGAACCCGGCGAGTGCCGCAGCGCGATGTCGCGCTCCACCGCCGCGAGCCGGGTGCGCAGCGCCGGCGACGCCTGCTCGGCGATCGCCCTGCGCCGCTCGACCGGGAGGCTGCGGTACTGCTCGACCAGGCCGTCGGCCCCGGTCACTCCTCGTCCCGGGCGGCGGCCGGGTCGGTGAGGGCGATCAGCGCGGCCAGCTCGTCGCTGGTGGCGTCCGCCGCAACCTCGATCGGGCCGCCGTCGTGCCCGGTGATCTCCGTGCGCACCGGCTGGTCCAGGCCGAGGAGCCGGGCCCGGCGCTCCATGATCCGCAGTGCCCGGTCGATCGCCTGGAGTTCGCCGTCGCGCACCGCCCGCCGGTAGGCAACGAGGAACAGCCGGTCGAGGCGGGCGTCCTCCAAAACACGCAGCGCCTCGACGTCGGCCTGCGCGGCGGCAAGCCGGTGGTCGAGGGCCTGGGTGACGTCTCGGTTGACCGAGCGCACCAAGGTGTCGTCGTCCGGGCCGGGGCGGCCCTTGGAGTACAGCTCGTAGCCGTACCCGAACGGGTAGGCGACCCGATCAGAGTTCAGGGCCGGATCAGCAGCGAGCTTCCGGCCGACCGTCAGCGGATCGGCGCCGGCAAGCCGCAGCTCGACAGCATCGGCCCGCCGCTGAACGATCGCGGCGCGCTGGGCCCGGGTGGGGCGGGGCATGGGCGCAGGTCCTCCGTGGTGCGCCCCCGCGCCACCACCCATGATCCCCTACAGGGCCGCGCCGGTCGGACGGTTCGGTCGGGCCGTCGGTGGACTGGGACCGATGCGCGTGATCGACGTCACTTCAACCTCGTCCGGCAGTCGGGAATCTGCAGGTACCGCCGGGCGCTGACCCTCTTCGACAGGCAGGAAGGCTAGATCCTCATCTAACTTTAGCCAGGAACTTGAGCTAAGCTGCGTGAGCAGGTATCTTCGCAACCATGGAGGAGGTGCAGATAATGAATGAATCCATTCGGCCGGGTGACACGCTGACCCGTCGACAGGTCCACAACCTGTTTGGCGGCCGGCTGCAGGGCGGGATCTCCCCGACCAAGGGGGGCCGCATCCTGGTCTTCATCGACCCCCCCAAGCCCGGCAGCCCCGCCCCCGGCCTGTCACCGGATGGCACCCTCCACTACGTAGGCGAGGGCGCGAAGGGCGACCAGCAGTTCACCCAGAGCAACAAGGCCCTCCTCCACCACAAGGAGGACGGGCGACGCGTCCACGTCTTCCAGGACCGCGGCACCCACCTCATCGGCGGCGATCGCCTCTACAAGTACATCGGCGAGTTCGAGGTCGCCGCAGACGATCCCTACTACTACGCGGACGAGGTGGACCGGCACGGCCAGGCCCGGCGTGTCATCAACTTCAGGCTGCGCCCGGTCGGCGCCGACAACGTGCCGTTCATAGACCCGGGCCAGGTCGCCCGACGTCAGCGGGAGGCGGCCTGGCGAAGCAGCCCCCCGAACGAAGCCCTGGGCACTCGGACCCCTTCGCGGAATCACGGGACCGACCTCGTGGCAAGGTTCATCGCCCATCTCCACGCTCGCGGCCACAGGACCTCACGGATCGCGCTTCCGGTGCCGCACGAACCCGGCAGTGGTCTCGTCGACCTGTTCGACGAGACCACCCAGACCATCTACGAGGTGAAGTCCTCGGCCGCACGCATCGCGGTGCGCCAGGCGATCGGGCAGCTGCTGGACTACCGCTGGCGGCAGGGGGGCACGGCCTCCATGGGCATCATCCTGCCGTCCGAACCGTACCCAGACCTGCTCGACCTGTGCGCCAGCCTCTCCATCGAGGTCGTCTGGCCCGACCCGGACACCGGTTTCCGGTCCAGCAAGAACTGATGCCGGGGGTGGGGACCCCCGGCATCAGGCGCAACCAGCCACTCGCGTCGTTTCTCAGGCTCCGCGAGCCGGCAGCTCACCGCCCATCTCACCGAACAGGAGCAACCCCCAGTATGACCGGCTACTCCCACCTGCCGAAACCGTCGGCCAACGGGTGCTAGAGGCATCTCTCCCGTACGCGCGAAGCGCCGGGCCGACACCAGCCCGGACGCCCGAGGGTGCCCCCGAGCACACCACCATGGCCGGCTACGGGCCGGGCAAGTCGACACAACTTCACCTCTCCGGCGAAGATCAACACTCCTGGGGGAACGACGTGCACCACGTCCTCGAATCGCTGTGGTCCAACGCGAACACCATGAAGGTGGCCATGCTGGTCGTCGGCATCCTTCTGGACCTTCTGCGCCAGACCCTGGCGCAGAAACGCAGGCGGCCCGGCCGACTGCCGAGCCTCACGACGGCACCGGACTCCGAGGCGGCGCCAGCGGTGGCCGCCCCGGACCCGCTGTACCCGTCGCGGCGAGTCGGCGAACTGCACCGCGCCGCCGCGCGCCGGCGCCGCGGCCCGGCAGCCCCGCAGCCGTTCGTCGAGGTCCGGATCGTGGCCCAGGCCCGCCGGTCACCCGCATCGAAGGGGCGTAGCGTGAACCGCCGTCGCCCCGGCAACCGCCAGTCGTAGCAGCACCTCGCCCAACCTGTGGGCCCGGCACCAGCACGGTGCCGGGCCGCCGCACCTTCCCCACCAGGAGGGTGCCGACGAGGCACTGCGAAGGTCGCCCCCAGCGGTCCGGTCGGCACAGTGCTCTGGCTATCCTGGGCTCGGCGCCTGCCGGTACCGCGAGACGCACATCTTGAGGGCCACCACCGGCAGGCGCCAGCTGAACCGGAGTGCACCGAGCCGGGCGCCGGCCAGCTCGATCACGGCCGTGGCAGTCGGTCGTCCCGGCGGTTCAGCCCGAAGGCGTCGACACACCGGCCGACCTCTGCCCGCGCGGGCCAGACCACCAGATCCGCCGTGACCAACTCCGGCCGCTTCCCTTTCTCTCCATCGCCTCGGCGGTGTTATCACCACAGTATTTCGCTCACCCGTTTGGCGGGCCCAGTGTTCGAATTCCGGTGACTACGCTTCATTCTCGCGCCCGGGAAATTTCCTGAGGGAAATTTCCTGAGGCATTCACCTGCACAGCCAGGTGGCCAGTCATATCTTTCTGGACTCCTGGCTAATCGAACACGAGAGGGGATGGTCGCAGTGGCGGTCTACTGGAACGGCATGCCGGCCGGTTCGATCGAAGCGGTCTGGATCAAGAGCAGCACGAGCTCGGCGAACGGCCAGTGTGTGGAGGTCGCGCTCACTGGGGGCGGGGAGATCGCCGTTCGGAACTCGCGCGATGCGCAGGGCCCCGCCCTGCTGTTCACCGGCGGGGAGTGGGGGGCCCTGCTGGCAGGCGCGAAGGACGGGGAATTCGATCACCTGATTACCGCCTAGTATTCAGGCGGGAATAGCATCAGCAAACGCGCGGGCCCCGGTTCATGAGACGATGAGACCGTTTACTTTCCGGTCTCTCTCAACACTGGGGCCCGCGTGTCCGTTTTTGGTGCTTCCGACGCATTCAAGCGATATGTTCCGGCCAATCGTCCGGACGCCGACCCGGAGCAGAACCCCACCGTGGCAGCCGTGGTCGTCAGCGCCACACTCCGCTCACTGCGGCTGGGCCGAGGTCTACAGCAGAACCATGTCGCTGTCGGCAGCAAGATGTCGGCTTCGAAGCTTTGCAAACTCGAACGCGGAACCGTACCGCCGCAACCGCAGGACGCGGAGTTCCTCGCCGACTTCTACGAACTGCCTCCCACCCAGAGGGCGTGGCTCATGCTACTCACCAAGCAAGCCCACCAGCCGTCGGCGTGGCAGAAGGCGGGCCTCTCCGTCCGCCCCTTCATGGAACAGCTGGTCGGGCTGGAGCCCGCAGCCGACAGGCTGTGGACCTTCGAGCCCACCTTCATCTCCGGACTCCTTCAGACCGAGGCCTACATGAGGGCCGTCATGTCCAGCGGCCAGCCTCCGCTCGACGCCGACGAGATTGAACGGAGGGTGAGCCTGCGCCTCTACCGGCAGGAGAAGCTCTTCGCCAACCTCCCGGAGTGCATCTTCCTCTTCGACGAGAGCATGCTGCTCCGCCGGATCGGCAGTCGACAGACGATGGTCGAGCAACTGGACCATGTCATCGAGGTCGCCGGGGATCCCCGGATCCAGGTCCGAGTACTCCCGCTGGACGGCGAGCAGATCGTGACAGACCTGGCCTCCATGACACGACTCGATTTCGGCAAGGGAGCGACAGGACTGCCTTCCGTGATCTACATGGAGGTCGGCGAGAGCAGCAAGTACTTCATCAATGGCGCCGAACCGGAAGAGAAGGGCACCCCGTCGTTCGAGCGCCACAGCACCACCATGACGCTGCTGCTGGGCCAGGCCGCCGGCCGCGACGAGAGCCTGGAGATGATGAAGGCGGCCCGGCAGCGGTTCGCCCGCTGACGGGCCCCGTCCTCACGGGATTCGGGCGACGCCTCCGAACTCCACCCACTCGTGGGTCTGCTGCGCACGGCGCAGGCGGAGTTCATTGTCCGGCCGCCAGTGGGTCACGTCCACCAGGTACGGAGACAGGACGGTCAGGCCATCGAAGTAGCGCCGCACGTCCAGCTTCTCCCGGACCCGGCCCCACTGGTCACCGGTGCCGTCCCTCATCAGTCTGGTGACGTCCTCCCGGACCGTCTCGTCGTCGCTCACCAACTGGCAGATGACCATGTAACTGCCGGGGGCCAGCCGCTCCCGCATGCGCCGGATCATCTCCGCGGGCTCCTCCGCATCCTTCAGACAGTGGATCACCGAGACGTAGAGAGCGGCGACGGGCCGGCCGAAGTCGATGAAGCCGCCGCTGGAGGCCTGCTCGACGATACGTTCGGTGTCGGTCATGCTGGCCTCGATGAAGCGCGTCCCGCTGTTCACGTCCAGCGACGTGCGGCCGTGCGCGATCACGATCGGGTCGATGTCTATGTAGGCGACCCGGGCGTCCTGTGGGTGGATATCCTGCGCGACCTGGTGCACGTTGGGCCTCGTCGGCAGGCCCGAGCCATGGTCGACGAACTGGGTGATCCCGCAGTCGCGGGCGAGGAAGCGGACCACACGTTCCAGGAACCACCGGTTGTTCACGGCCAGTTCGCGGCTGCTGGGAGCGATCTTCAGGAGGTCCAGGCAGGCCTTGCGGTCCGCTTCGAAGTTGAGCTCTCCGCCCAGTAGCCAGTCGTACATGCGTGCTGCACTCGGGATCGAGGTGTTAATGGCATGCGCATGCCCATCCTCAGTACCCACGGCGCCCCTTCCGTGGTCGGACAACCCAGGGGTTTCCCCGGGGAGTTGGAGACCAATCGTAAGCAGGCACGCACGGCTACGCCATGACGCCAACCGGGTGAGAGGAGCACCCGGTAGCGCGCCATGGCGAACAAAGCGCAAATCCGCGCAGGTCGCACGCCACCCCACGCCCAGAAGGAATCTCTGATGGTTCGTTAAAATTTTAACGCCGCACGTCGAGACTTCGTGTCATGTCCGGGCAAGCATGCGAAGCGCCGCCCGCAGCTCAACCTCCACGACGCCCTCACACACCCCCATCAGGTGCGCGGCGTCGGACAGTTCGAAGCCCAGCCGGTACCGCAGAAGAACAGCGTCCGCGGCAGGTGCGGGCAGCACAGTGTGCAACCAGTCACCGCCGCGCCGGCCCGGCGCGCTGCGCCGCGTCACCGCCTCGCGCAGCAGAGCCCAGCTCACCGCCGTCGGCTCGGGGCTAGCCAGCACCGAATCCCAGTCGGCCTCGACATAGCCCAGAGTCCACGCCACCGCCTCCGCGCCGAGCTCCGCGTCGTCCAGGCGAGCCCGCGCATACCGGCCGTACATCAGCCCGTACAACTGCACGAAACCCTCGAAGCCGCTGCGTGCCCGGGAACTTCGCGCCCGACCTCCGGGCACCAGCGGGCAGCCCGACGTCCTGGTCCATGGATACGCCCGCATACCTCCGCCTCGCCGCTCATCAATGACCCCGTCCACGAAAGCAGGGCGGTCCTCCCCCCGTCGGAGAAGGACCGCCCCTCAGAATTCAGACCACCCGCACGCGCCGGACCCGGACCACCACCTCCCGGGTGCACCGCAGCAGGCACAGAAGCAGGGCCACCCGGGAGGCGGCGACCGGGCCGTCACCCAGCACAACCCAGATGAGCAGGGGGACCGCCAGCACGCCGCTTAAACGCGCAACGACATCAATTACCCCGATCGAGCGCAGAGCCCGGCCGGAAAGGAAATTGCTGGTAGCTTGAGGGGAATCGGAGCACGGCAGGTCACACTGCCGCCCGCCGCGAAATCGATCGAGCATGCCTATTCTCGTCGTTCTTGATCGAATCGGTGGGGACCCCGGGCGTGGTGGGGCAACCACACCCGGGGCCGTGCCGGTTGACCGGCATGAACATCAACCTACCGGCGGTTTGGGGCCGCAAGGCAGTTGAGGCCGAGACGCGCAATTTCTGATTGGGCAGAGACTCCGAAACGGCCCAGGAAACCCTGCGTCTACTCAGAAAGCATCCCGTTCCGAAACAGTCCGGTCACTCGCGCGCTCAATTGCGTCATTTCGGATCGATTCATTCCGATTGTGTTCCTATCGCGGGCGCCGTGGCTCGGCCGGTGCGGCTTCGGCGAGACCCATCACCGTCCCCTTCAGTTTTCTGCCCGGTCCACGCCACTGGCCCGTCCCCTCACGTTGACGAAGCCCGTGCTCCTCCGGCCGTATCCGGGGCACCGGAAGCGCCCCCGCCTGGCGCCCGGCAGCGCACACGGCCCGGAGCAGGTCATGAGGAGCGCAGCGCGCGCTCGCAGTCCAGGCAGCGCCGGTCGCTGAGCGGCGGCGGGTACCAAGGTTCCCCGGGGCGAGTCGGCCGGTAGTGGGCGTGTTCCATCGGCCCGGCGCCCAGACCACACAGGGTCTTGGCCTGGGAGTCTTCCGGGACGTCCGGGTCCGCACCGGCAGCGTGCACGGTCAGCACGACCGGCTCGCCCCCGTCCGGGCCCAGTGCCTCGTCCTGCTCCAGCTCGAACAGAACGATGATCGATCCCATGAGGTCGAGCATCACCCCGACCGACGCGTCTCACAGCTAGAGGTAGGCCGTCCGGGCCGCCCCAACACGACGCCGGCGCCCCTGCCCGGTCTCAGCCAGCAAGGACGAGCGGTCCCCGGCGAGGAGCAGGAACACTGCCGCCACCTCCAGTCACCACCTCGAACATGCCGCTGTACCCAGCGTCCGGCGCCAAGCCCAGCCCCAGCGCGTACGTACCCGGCCACAGGTCCGACGGAACGAGCCACACGAACTGGCCAGAGGCGCCGTCGACGGTGTCGCTAATGGTCTGGACGGCGAACAGGGAGGTCTCGTCGCCGGTGAACAGCTTCAGCACACGGTGGTCGCCCGTCCCGCCATCCCAGGCGATCAAGCAGGGTTCGCCGCGCACGACGATCGCATCGGGCGCCGGCTGGGTGACGGAGGGCCGGCCAGGGTTCGTCGGAGAGCGGCCGATCAGGCCAACCGCGGAAAGGGCCGCCAAGCCGAGGCGCAGCAGGCCACCAGGCACGCCAGGGGTCATACCCCCCATTCAACGACAACCTGCGATGACTCGTCACTCAAACCGGCGAATACTCATCCAAACGGTCAAATCGACCTTGGGCAGGCGCAGGTACGCGCTGTCAGCGGGGCCGTACCGGCCGGCCGAGCTCCACACGGCGGCGTACGTCGACAGCCCACTGCTCCTTCAGCGCCTCGATGATCTGAGGGCGCCGGACGTCGAACGCAGCCAGCGCGCCACGTTCCTCCCCGCAAACCACCTCCCGGCCTGACGATCACACCTGGCGTCGGGCGGGTGGAGACGGGCCACCGATCCCAAGCCGAGCGCAGCAGACCGCCGAGCGCAGGGGGTTCGCACTCCCCTTCCGGCGAGGCAACCGACAAAGCGTCGCCGGCTTCCCTTGCGCGTCCCTCCGAACGGTCAACTCTTCCATGCCACAGCGCCCTTCAGCGCCGAATCGCGAACTTTTCGCGCGTTGTCGGTGGGGGCCGCTAAGGTCTCACCACACGTTGCCGGACAGCTGCGGAGAGGGGGTGGACTGCGCCTTGTTGCAGGAGACTTTGCAGGCCTTCAAGTTCACCCTTGACCCCACGCCTGCCCAGGAAACAGATCTGAACCGGCATGCCGGTGCCGCCCGATGGGCCTTCAACTGGGCGCTGGCCCGGAAGATCGCCGCGCACCGTGAGTGGCGCTCCCAGGTCGATGGCCTCGTCGAGAGCGGGCTGAGCGAGCGCGACGCCCGGAAGAAGGTCACCGTCCGGGTCCCGGGCCAGGCCACGATCAAGAAGCACCTGAACCAGGTCAAGGGCGACTCCCGTCTCGACGACGGGCGCCCGGAAGGCTTCCACGGCCCGTTCCTGCCGTGCCCGTGGTGGCACGAGGTGTCCACCTACGCCTTCCAGTCCGCGTTCTACGACGCCGACGCCGCGTTCAAGAACTGGTTCGACTCCCTCACCGGCCGCCGCGCTGGCCGAGCCGTCGGCTACCCCCGATTCAAGAAGAAGGGCCGCGCGCGGGACTCCTTCCGGCTCCACCACGATGCGAAGAAGCCGACGATCCGACCCGACGGCTACCGGCGACTGCTCATGCCCCGCGTCGGCTCGGTGCGCATCCACGACTCCGCCAAACGCCTCGTCCGCCTCATCTCCAAGGGCAGCGCGGTCGTCCAGTCCGTCACCGTCTCCCGCGGCGGAAACCACTGGTACGCCAGCGTCCTCGTCAAGGTCACCCGCGACATCCCCGACAAGCCGACCCGCGCCCAAACCGAACGCGGCACCGTCGGCGTCGACTGGGGCATCTCACACCTCGCCACCCTCTCCCAGCCCCTCAACCCGGCAGACCCGGCGAGCGTCCACGTCGACAACCCCCGCCACCTCGACGCCGCCGCCCGCCAACTCACCAAGGCCCAGCGCACCCTGTCCCGCACCCAACGCGGCTCCAACCGCCGCACCCGGGCCGCCCGCCACGTCGGCGCCATCCAGCATCGCATCGCCCAACGCCGCGCCACCACAATCCACCAACTCACCAAACAGCTGGCCACCCGCTTCGCGACCATCGCCATCGAAGACCTCAACGTCACCGGCATGAGCGCCTCCGCGAAAGGCACCACCGAGAAACCCGGCCGCCGAGTCCGCCAGAAGGCAGGACTCAACCGGGCCGTTCTCGACGCCTCCCCCGGCGAACTCCGCCGCCAGCTCACCTACAAGACTTCCTGGCACGGCTCCAGCCTCGCGGTCGCCGACCGCTGGCACCCGTCCAGCAAGACCTGCTCAGCCTGCGGGACAGTAAAACCCACGCTGTCCCTGGCCGAACGGGAGTACCACTGCACCACCTGCGGCCTGACGATCGACCGCGACCTCAACGCGGCCCGCAACATCGCCCGGCACGCCGTCCCTCTGGTAGAGGGGGACGTAAAAGCCCGTAGAAGTCCGGTAAGCCCCGCCCGTGAGGGCAGGCACGGACGCGCCGAAAGGCAGACGCGGGAAGGCCTGCCGTCAGACGGCGGGTCACCTCGGCGGGAGTAATCCCTCGACAGCCCACACCCCACCCGACTACCGCTCGGGCCACAACTCCACAGAGAGCAAAGAAAGCGCAAAGCCTGCAGAAAAGCCCAGCTCGCGAAGGGTACGGCCCGGGCGCGCGAGGGCTGACCCACCGCGGCTCGATGGACGAGGCGATGGGGAGCGTACGGCCCGGGCGCGCGAGGGCTGACCCCACGCAACTATCCCAACGACGAGGGCGATTACGTACGGCCCGGGCGCGCGAGGGCTGACCGTGCACGAGGTTGGGTGCTGCCCAGCGCCAGCGGTACGGCCCGGGCGCGCGAGGGCTGACCGTAGTCGCCCGCGCGCCGGGCGCCGGATTCCGCGTACGGCCCGGGCGCGCGAGGGCTGACCGAAGTGGCGGTGGGCCCTGCCGGCGCCCGCCAGTACGGCCCGGGCTCACGAGGGCTGACCGAAGCCGATGAAGGCCACGACGCGGACCATTGCGTACGGCCCGGGCGCGCAAGAGCGGACCGGAAGTGGCGTACCTCGTCCGCTGTGGCGCCCAGAGGGCTCCCGGCCGGGCTCGGCCTTGCTGTGGCCGATCTGGCGGTCAGAGCTTAATGAGCAGCACGGCCGACCCGAGCAGAGCCGTGGCGTGGAGCGCCTGATCTGCCAGATACGGGCCCAAAATGCCGCCAGCCTGGAGCGTGGCGAACTTGGGCGAGCCGCTGTGTTCCAAGATGAGACGGACGACCCATCGGCGGTCCAAGATCGCGTGTGTGCCGGCGGACCAGAGGATCGCCGTGGTGACGCCGAGCCACGTCGCGGGCAGGGGCACGGCGAGCCGGACCAGCCCGTAGAGCCCGACGACGACCAGGTGATACAGGCCGACATGTGCCAGGCACGCGGCCCAGCCTCGCCTGGGGCTGGCTCCGTCCTTCACCTGCTCTCGGGTCGGCGCGGCCTTGTTGGCCGCCTGGTGATCCGTCTGGCCGAGGACGTGGTCGGCCAGGGTGTGGCCGGCGCTTAGCACGGCCCAAACGGCGCCGAGCGCCGCCAGTTGCAGCGTCTGGCTGTACTCCATCGGGAGTTCCCTTTCTGGTTCGGCCAGGCGCTCTGCCCGGCCCTAGAAATGCGTGAAGGGGGCCAGCACCGAAGTGCTGGCCCCCTTCACGTGGGGTGGGTGGTGCGCGGTTCGCCCGCTACGTGCCGCTCTTGCCCTTGCCGCCCGCAGTCCCCTTCCTGGTCTTCTTCTTCCCGGACTTCTCCGGCGCTTCGCCGCCATCTCGGCCCTGGTCTTCCAGGACCCGCAGCCAGCCGTCCCGAACCGCACGTCCCGGTACGTCCTGCGCTGGCTCTACTGCGCCGAGTCGCAGTTGGTGCGGGACGGGCCCGGACTGGTCCTGGGGCTCTCCGTTCGGCCGGGCGTGCCCGTTGTCGGGGGCGCCGGTCTCTTTGTGCGTGGTGGTGGCGATGCGGGGCGGCTTGGGGAGGAGTTCGCCTTGGCCGTTGCCGGGCCGCAGGGTGGTGATGCGGGGTCGGTCGCCGTGGACGTGGGGGACGCCGCAGGCTCGGAGGTAGTGGGCGAACTGCCAGTTCCGGCAGGTGCGGAAGAGCGGGTCGTTGGCGTGGGGGTCGTCGTCGGGGATGTCGGTGTCGGTGAAGGGGATGGGTCGGATGCCGTCGAGGTGGACGGTGAGGTCCTGGACGGTGAGGTCTTGGGTGTGCCCGGGGGCGGCTTCGAGGGCGAGGTGGGGGTTGTCGGCCCAGCGGTAGGGGCCGGTGGTGACGCCGCACAGGTACCAGGCGAGGGCGTGCGGGAACTCGTTGAGTTCGACGGTGGCGTGGCGGGTGGTCTCGTCGATGTGGCGGCTGTAGCGGCCGTGGAGGGCGACGGCGCAGTGGCGACTGAGGTCGATGCCTGTGACGTACTTGAGCCACAGGTGCCGGTACCGGCGCTCTCCTGCCTCAATGGTCATGGACGGCAACTTGGTTGTCCTGTCTGCTAGTTGAACAATCCTTTCGCTTATATTTTATACTCTTAATTGGTGGTGTCCTAGCCGCCGCCCCGCTCCCAGTAAGAACCCCTAACGAAATGATCTTCTTGGTGGTTGGATCACTTCGGGACTGCTGCTGTGGGGTGCGGGTGGCTCGGCCGAAGCCGTGGGAAGTTGACGACGGGTTGTGGGTGGTGATCGAGCCGCTGTTGCCCAAGGTCAAACGTCGGGCCCGGTATCCCGGGCGGAAGCGGCATCCGAACCGGTTGGTGTTCCAGGGGATCCTGTTCGTGTTGCATACCGGGATCGCCTGGGAGCACCTTCCGCAGGAGATCGGCTTCGGTTCCGGGATGACCTGCTGGCGTCGCCTGGCCGAATAGACCGAGGCCGGCGTATGGCCCCGGCTGCACCAGGTCCTCCTCACCAAGCTCCGTGGAGCGAACGTCCTGGACTTCTCTCGGGCGGCGGTCGACGGCTCCCACATTCGCGCGTTAAAGGTGGCAACAAGACGGGACGAAGCCCTGTCGACCGGGGCAGAACCGGCAGCAAACACCACCTGATCACTGATGCCACCGGCATCCCACTCGCCGCAACCCTGACCGGTGGCAACCGCAACGACGTCACCCAGCTGATCCCACTTCTGGAGGCGGTGCCGCCGGTGAAGGGCAGACGTGGTCGGCCCCGGCGCCGCCCGGACGTCCTTCTTGCCGACCGCGGGTACGACCACGACAAGTACCGTCGCCTGGTCTGGGACCTCGGGGTGAAGCCAATGATCGTCCGCCGGGGCACTGCGCACGGCTCTGGCCTGGGAACTCAACGCTGGGTCGTCGAGCGCGCCTTCGCCCATCTCCACTGGTTCCGCCGCCTTCGGATCCGCTGGGAGGTCCGCGACGACATCCACGAAGCCTTCCTGACCCTCGGATGCGCACTTATCTGTTGGCGCCGGCTGTCGGAAGCTCAGCGCCGCCACTCATAGACACCCCATGAGGATTCGAGGACCTCGCTCGGCCATTCCTGTCGTACCTGCGCGAGCAGCCTCCGCTGTTCGTCGATCCAGCCCTCTTCGAGGCACAACGGGATGAACACGGAAACGCACGAACTGCCCAGGTCCTCCACGCGGACAGCGACCGTCTCATGCTCTTCGTTGTAGGGCTGGATCCTGATCTCGGGACTGTGGTCGTCGTCCCTCCAGCAGATGTCCTGACCTGCGGAAAGTCGGTCCAGAGCGCGAGCCCAGCTCTCCAAGTCGGAGGGCCGCAGGGCCATGGCCAGCCGGCCGCTGACGAAGCCGCTCATGACGAGGACCTCCGCGTCGAGCAGGTCATGAAGGTGCAGCACGCCCGGCGACCTGCGCCCCAACACGCGCACCCGGAAGCTGTTGTCGCCATCCGAGAGGCTGATCAGTTCCACCGCGCACCCTCGTCCTTGCCCGCCTACCCTTGTCAGGGCTCATAGTGCTGAAACGGATCTTCAGGCACAACCAGGTTGCCTGACGTCATTCTGTTAGGGGTTCTAAGCCCGGCTGCTGTGGTCTGTCGACGACGGCCCGCATGGCGGTCATGCAGTCGAAGGCGGCGCTGTTCGAAGTCCGGCCCGCTCCCGACCGAACAGTTGGAAGGCCTGGTTGTGAGGGCCCCGGTGGTGGTGTCGCAAGCCTCACCGCCGGGGCTCTGCCGCCTTTGCCTCGCACGACTGCATTTCCGCCCGGGGGCGCTCGATACCGGTGCACGTAAGCAGGGCGAGGGACCCGGGATAGTCGGCTCCCTCGCCCTGCGGTTGCTACGTCAGCTCACCTGGGTGAAAGCTGGCGTGTCATGGGGTGCGTTCGGGTGTGATGGTCCACTGCTGGTTGGCCTGCAGGCCCGGGCAGGTCCAGATGCCGAGGCGGGTGCCCTGGTCGGTGGCCCAGCCGGGGAGTTCGAGGCACTGGCCGCTGGGGTTGTTGGCGGGGTCGACGGTTGCCGGCAGGTAGATGCGGCCGTCGGGGCGCATGCTCCACTTCTGGCCGGTGTTGCCGGTGCAGGTCGTGAGGATGACGCGGGTGCCGTTGCCGAGTGCGTTGTCCTTGGTGGACAGGCACCAGCTGCCGGCGCGGATGGTGCCGTCGGTGGCGAAGCTGAACCGCTGGTTGGCGGTCTGCCAGCAGCTGTAGATGGCAACTTCGGCGCCGTCTCGGGGACCGCCTTCGGCATCCATGCACTGCCAGTTCACGGCGTTGGGGTGGACGGAGACGCTGGCGTCGGCGTAGCCGAGGAACTGCCAGTTGTCGAAGCCGTCGACCTTGTTCGTGGCACCGGTGCTGCTCTTGCCGGGGAAGACGGTGATGGCGTTGCTGTTGTTGATGGCCCAGAGGTCGGGGTAGCCGTCGTTGTTGAGGTCCGCGGCGCCTATCTTCGGCTGGGCTGCAGCGGTCCAGTTGGCGCCGGTCAGGATGGGAGTGCCGGCGTCGGGCTTGGTGAGGGCGGAGTAGTCGACGGTGCCGTCGGCGTTGAAGCCGAGGGGGTAGGCGTAGATGTCGCCGCTAAGGCGGTTGCGTGCCCAGAGCGTGGTCTGGTTCGTGGTCGCCTTGGTGGCGGGGTTGGTCGTGGGCCCGTTGGCGGCGCCGGGGTTGATGAGTTCGAGGTCGTTCCAGCTGCCGGAGAGGGTGGGGATGAGGGTGGTGCTGCTGAGGAGGTTGCCGACGGGGTTGAAGACGTAGAGGTTGTTGTTCTCCAGCGTCATGATGGACGTCTGGGTGGTGAAGACCGTCTTCGTCGGGTCGCCCACCTTGGGGCCGACGGCCTCGCCCTTGGGTGTGCCGAACGCGATCACCTGGGAGACGTTGCTCCAGTCACCGCTGTTGTATCCGTCGCACGGCGTGGTGGTGCCGTAGACCTTGCAGGTGGTGGGGCGGCTGGGTGCCAGGGGTTGGCTCTGGTCGAAGCGTCCGGTGCCGTCGTTGGGGATGACGTAGAGGATCTTCTTGAGCTCGGCCGCGGCGCCCGTGTAGTGGACGACGAGCTGGTCGACGGGCAGTCCGGCGGTGAGGGCGCCGTGGTGGCTGATCTGGTAGTCGGCCCAGGTGGCCCCGTACTTGAGGTTGCCGGGTGCCGCGGCGGCGGGCGCGACCAGGGAGTTCGTCGGGTCGGCGGTACCGCCGATGATCCGCAGGTCGCCGTTCTTGTCGGCGAGGACGATGTCCGGCTGCTGGTCGTTGGTGACGTCACCGAACAGCGGCTGGGTACCGGGCTTCCAGGGCACGTAGAAGTTGTAGAGGGCCGGCTGGCTGTAGTTGCCGGCGTTGTCCATGGCCCACGCGTACAGGGTGTTGGTGCCCCACTGACGCGGCTGGTAGTCGTAGGGCTGTCCCGGCGAGAGCGTGCCGCTCTGGCCGCACTTCCAGCCGACGACCGGGGTCGGGTCGGTGCTCACCCGCACGCAGGCGACGCCCGAAGCCTGCAGACCCGCGCCCGGGGCCGGGTCCTCCGCGTTGATCGCGAACCTGCCCCAGTCGTTCATGTACTTGGCCGGGGTGGGGTTCGGGGTGCCGGACGGCGGGAAGTCGGACGAGCTGATGCTGACGCGCGGGTTGGTCCGGTCGACGCGGAAGTAGCACCAGGCGCTTTCGGGTGAGCTGAGAGTGCCGTCACCGGACTGGGCGTACCAGCCGTACTGGTGGCCGTCGCTGAGCGACCCGGGCGTGACGGACTCGGCGGGGTCGTTGTAGCTGCGGCCCCACCGTCCGTCCGTGAAGGAGAAGTTGCCGTCGTTGTCGTCCCACATGCGGTAGCTGGTGTACAGGGACTGGCCGGCAGGGGAGTAGCTGTTGGCGGTCAGGTAGATGTTCTGGTTGCTGCCGATCCAGCCGGGGTTGTCCCAGGGGTGGGCGCCGCCGGTGGTGCACTCGGCGGTGCTGTTGTTCCAGGCGAAGCCGGGGGCGGGGCTGGTGCGCGGGTACCAGACGGTCGGGGTGATGTCGTAGGTGGTGGTGATGTACGGGTTGTTGGCGATGTAGTGCCGGAAACTCTTGTCGTACTCGTTGTTCATCGGGGCGATGGCGGCGGTCCACCAGGGCCACTGGCCGGCGATCGCCTGCTTCATCATGTCGGTGACGTCGACGGCCAGCGGGCCGGTGCCGGTGATCCACTGGCCGTTGACCGTCGGGCAGTTCTCCATGACGACGGTCTTGCTGTCCCCGCAGGGCTGGTCGTTCCAGCTGGTGTGCTCGTGGATGGGCTTGGGCGCCGAGTACACCACGAGCGGGGTGTTGGTGCTGGGGCTGGAGGCGCCGGTGACCTGGAAGTTGAGGGTGGAGTTGAAGATGGTCGGCGGGCTCTCGGCGCCGCCGGGCTTGGTGTAGAGCGCCGGGTTGATGCCGAATTGGAAGTAGGCGCGCTGGCGGCCCAGGTCACCGCAGTCCAGGCTCGGGTCGCTGCTGTGGTAGCCGCAGTAGCCGGTGGCCAGGTTGCTCTTCTTGTTGAAGTTCTCCGCCGTCTTGTGGTTCTCCTGGACCTCCACGGCTCCCTGGACCGAGCTCGTCGCCACGAGCGACGGATCGAGGTACCACGGGCCGGTGCCGGAGCCGAGCGCGTCCTGGTTCGGCGTCAGTTCGATGGCCGAGGAGGTGACCTTGGTGGAGATCGCGGCCACGTTCGCCCCGTCGCCCGGCACCTCAGCCGACGAGCGAATGCCGGTCGCGGGTGCTGGGTCTGCTGCGGGCGCAGCTGCCGTCCTCAAGGCGGACTTCACGGCCTTGGATGCGGCAGCGGGGGCCGCCGCGGGCGTGGAGGAATCCCACTGCAGGGGTGAGGGCGAGCGGAAACGCAGGTCGCCCTTGTTGTCCTTGACGTCGATGCGGCCCTGGTCGTCGGAGGTGACCGTCAGGCCCTGGGCGGTGATCGGAAAGCGCAGGGTCTTCAGTGCGGGGTTGACGGCGGCCTCGGGCGTGCGGACCACGATCACGTCGCGCCAGCCGCCGATGGGCAGTGCGGTCAGCTGGAGGTCGACGCCGGGAAGCACGTTCGCGTAGGTAGCCGTGTCCTTGTCCAGAGCGGGCTTGGGCAGCGCGAACGGAGCGCCGACGGACAGTTGCTTTCCGTCGGCGGTCGTAACAGTGGCCATCGGGCCGTTTCCACCACCGGACAGCGTCAACGCCGTGCTCGCGACTGCGGGGCTTACGGTGCCATCGGAGTTCTGGCGGAGAGTGGCGTCGAGGTCCGCCCAGCCGTTGTTCTGCTTCACGCGGACCGGCTGGGCATTGTCAGTGGTCGTCAGCTTGCCGTCCGGGTTGGCGACGGTCTTCGACGCCACGTCGGTCAGAGCGTCGATGACGACCGGCTTGCCCGTGGACTTGGCCTTGGCGACAGCGTCCAGCACCGCCTGCTGCAGAGGTGTACGAGGCGGGGTGGGTGTAGGCGGAACAAGTGGGGCCCACCCGCCGACCGGGCCGTGGGTGGGCGTGGCGGCGGGCTCGGCGGCCAGGGCGCTCGGCGCAGCGAGCAGGCCGAGGCTCAGAATGCAACCGGTTCCGAGCGCGGTCAGGCGAGTGGCGCGTTTGCGTATCGACAGTGGCGGTGGCGTGCTCGTGATTGTCCGTGACGTGGTGGACATGGATCTTCGGTGAGTCCCTCCCGGTCGGCAGACACTGCCGTGTGTCTGCGTTCGGATGGGAACGATGTGGCCTGACCTGCGTATACGTCAAACCCATCACCGACTTGTGCCGACATGTCTGATTTCGCGCCAGATTGCGAGATCAAGACTTCATAAACATCTCATGCACGACGCTGGACGGCCGTCCCAGTGTCCGAGGCTTCACATATCGTCACATCGATCATGGCCCTGCTATGCCAATTTGATGCCATGTCGATAATTATGAGGAGATGTGACGATGCTTTGGCCTGCCCGGAAACGGGCTGGAAGATCACCAGGCAGCCGGTGGCGGTCGCCTGCTGTGGCGGCGATGGTCGCCCTGACAATGACCGGGATAACCGCGCCGCCCGCTGTGGCGTGGACCTACCCCGCGCCGAAGGGGAAGATCTGGACGCCCCCGCACACACCGCTGGGTGACTCGACCGTCTCGGTCGCGGGGCAGGACGTCAAGCCGACGGCGTCCAAGCCTGCGCCCGAGACTCCTGACTGGAAACCTGAGCCGACGGTGCCGTTGGTGACCGGCACCGCGACGGTGGCTTTGGGGGCCGACAGCCCTGAGGCGCAGGCCGCGCGCGCCGCGACCGGTGGTGCCTCGCCCGCCTCCGGGGGCGCGACCGGCGCGAAGGCGGGGGCGCTGGCCGTCCAGGTCGCTCCAGGCGCCGGCAAGGGCGAAAGCGCGCGCGCGGTCACGGTTCAGGTGACCGGGCCGGACGCGGGCAAGGCGGCCGGTGTCACTGGTCCGCTCGTCGCCCTGAGCGACGCCGAAGCGCCCGCCAGCGGCGAAGGCCGTGCCGCGAGCGTCACCCTGGACCTGAGGGCGCTGCAGGCGGCCGGTTGGTCCGACCGGGCCCGCCTCGTCGCCCTGCCAGCCTGCGCACTGACCACGCCGGATCTGCCCGAGTGCCGTACCCAGGCGCCAGTTGCGGCGAAGGCCGACGGGCAGGGCAAGATCACCGCCGATGTCACGCTGCCCCCCAGGGCAGTTCCCCAGCCGGGGCAGACCGAAGCCGTGAAGGCCTCGTTCACCACGACGGCAGCGCCCGCGCAGTCGGTGGCCGCCGCCGACAAGGGTGGAAGCGGTGGCTCGGTGGTGCTCTCCGCGGCGCCTTCGCCTTCCGGTGCCATGGGCAATTACACCGCGACGTCCCTGTCACCGTCGTCGGCCTGGTCCGCCGGGTCCAACACTGGCAGTTTCACGTACGGCTACCCGATCCAGGTTCCGCCCGCGCTCGGCGGTGCGGCTCCGACCGTGTCGCTGGGCTACAACTCGGCGGACGTGGACGGCAAGACCTCCTCGACCAACGCGCAGCCCTCGTGGATCGGTGACGGCTGGGGCTACGAGCCCGGCTTCGTCGAACGCTCTTACCGCAGTTGCGACAAGGCCGGCATCACGGGCTCGGGCGACGAGTGCTGGGGCGGGCAGAACGCCACGATTTCCCTCGGCGGCCATTCGGGCAAGATCGTGCGCGACGACGCCACCGGCACATGGCATCTGGAGGGCGACGACGGCTCCAAGGTCGAGCAGCTCACCGGGGCTTCGAAGGCCGCGGGCGATGTCGACTACCAGGGTATGGAGTACTGGCGGATCACCACGTCCGACGGTGTCCAGTACTACTTCGGCCTCAACCACCTGCCCGGTGGCGACGGCTCGGATCCGGCCGCGAACTCCGTCCTCACGGTGCCGGTGTACTCGCCGAACAGCGGCGACCCCTGCTACAACTCCGGTAGCGGGAAGAACTCGTGGTGCCAGATGGCCTGGCGCTGGCAGCTCGACTACGTGGTCGACCCGCACGGAAACCTGACCACGTACAAGTACGCGGCCGAGGGCAACAAGTACAAGCGCGGCCGCGTCCAGAGCGGCGGCAACGGCACCCTCGCCGACTACCAGCGGGCTGGCTACCTCAAGGAGATCGCCTACGGCCAGCGCCTGGACGAGCAGAAGGCCGCCAAGGGAAGCACCAAACCGGCGGCGAAGGTCCTCTTCACCACCGCCGAACGCTGCATGCCCGACGCCACGAACGACTGCTCCGAGGGCAAGCGTGCTTCCAACACCAACGCGTGGCCGGATACGCCGGTCGACCAGATCTGCACCGACAGCAGCTGTGTCAACTCCGCACCGACGTTCTTCACC
The DNA here is from genome assembly GCF_056435365.1 of Kitasatospora sp. NPDC043949. Lineage (NCBI taxonomy): Bacteria > Bacillati > Actinomycetota > Actinomycetes > Kitasatosporales > Streptomycetaceae > Kitasatospora > Kitasatospora sp. NPDC043949. The sequence goes on from NZ_JBWKEQ010000001.1 coordinate 266,984, forward strand.
ACCAAGCGCCTGACCACGATCAGCACCCAGGTCCTGGTCAACTCCGCCTACCGCACCGTCGACACCTGGAACCTCAATCAGGAACTCGCCGACCCCAAGGACGGCACCAAGCGCCTCCTGCAGCTCAACTCGATCCAGCGTGTCCCGAGCAACGGACAGGCCGAGATCAAGGACCTGCCGCCAGTCCGGTTCCAGTACCAGATGCGGGCCAACCGCGTCGATGGCCTCGTCCCCGCCTCGCCGATGTTCATGCGCCCGCGCATCCAGAACATCACGACCGAGATGGGCGGCAGCATCAACGTCATCTACAACGACCCCGAGTGCTCCCGGGTCAACAACCACATGCCGTCCTCCGAGGACAGCAACACGATGGCCTGCATACCCGTCAAGTGGTATCCGGACTTCTGGTCTTCCAAGGATCCGGTCAACGACTGGTTCGACAAGCCCCTCGTCAAAACCGTCGTCGAGCAGGACCTCGTCAGCACCCCCAATATCGGTAGGACCACCGAGTACACCTACAACGGCGGCGCGGCCTGGCACCGCGACGACGCCGAGTTCACCGACCCCAAGACCCGCACCTGGGACCAGTTCCGCGGCTACCAGTCGGTGACCACCACCACCGGTAGCGGCAGCTCCAGCGAAGCGCCCAAGACCCAGCAGAAGGTCACCTACCTGCGGGGCATGAACGACGACTACCTCGCCAACGGTACGACCCAACGCAGCGTCCAGGTCCTCAGCCCGCTCGGCGGCACCGTCACCGACAGCGCCCAGCTCGTCGGCCGCGTCGTCGCCACCGAGGTCTACGACCAGGCCGGCGGCGCGGTCACGGCGGTGTCCGGCAGCACTTACAACGGGCAGACGGTCTCCGCGACCCACGCCCAGAGCGCGGGTGCGCCGAAGATCTACGCCTGGCGTCCTGACTCCGAGGCGACCTCGATCACCAAGGCCAGGCTTGCCGACGGCAGCTGGCGCACTACCACGGTGGTCGCGACCACGGAGCCAGCCAACGGCAACCGGGTCGTCAAGGTCGACGACAAGGGCGACGGCACCGCCGCCACCCCGGAAACCTGTGCCGTCACCAGCTACGCGGCCAGCGACAACCCGCAACTGCTCACGCTCGTCTCGGAGAAGACCGCCTTCCAGGGATCCTGCACAGGAAAAGCCACCCCGGCAAACACCCTGTCCAGCGGCCGCACGCTCTACGACGGCAAGCCTTTCGGGAAAGCTGGCGCGGCCGGCGACCCGACGAGCAACCAGGTCCTCGACCGCTTCGACCAGGCAGGCAACGCCGTCTACGCCCACGCCGGCAGCGCGACGTTCGACGCCTACGGTCGGAGCCTGACAACGGCGACCACCGACGGCTCCACCTACAACAACACCGGTGCGCAGCTGAGCGGCCCGTCGACCGCACCCGCGGTGACCAAAACCGCTTTCACTCCGGCCACCGGTGCCCTGCCGGCCCAGATGCAGACCACCGGCCCTATGGGCGCCGGATGGACCACCACAACCACGCTGGACCCGGCCCGCGAATCGGCCCTGACCAGCGCCGACGCCAACGGCCGCGTCATCACCGCCCAGTACGACGCCGTCGGCCGGCTCACTGCCGTCTGGGCACCGGACCGCCCGACCAACCAGCTCCCGAGCAAGCAGTTCACCTACTCGCTCAATGGCGCCAAGGGCCCGTCCACCGTCAAGACCGAATCGCTCAACGACGACGCGGCCACCTACACGGTGAGCATCGACATCTACGACGGTCTGGGCCGCCCCCGCCAGAACCAGAGCACTAGCGCCGCCAAGCCCACCGGGCGTCTGATCACCGATAAGGTCTACGACACCCACGGCTGGGTCATCAAGACCTCGGCACCGTACTACGAGAAGAGCTCCTTCCCCACCGAGTCCATCTTCGTCCCGGTAGGTGACGGCCAGATACCAGGCCAGACCTGGAACACCTACGACGGCAGCGGACGCGTGGCACGGGCTGAGTTCCGCTCCTACGGCAACCTCCAGTGGGCCACCACCGCCGCCTACCCCGGCGCGGACCGGGTCGACAACACCCCGCCCAGCGGCGGCAAGCCGACCTCAACCATGACCGACGCACGAGGACGCACCACCGCCCTCTGGCAGTACCGCACACCGATTGCGACGGGCAACAGTGCCGACGCCGACGTCACCACTTACGCCTACACGCCGACGGGTCAGCCCGCTGGCCGCACCGACAGCAGCGGCAACGCCTGGACCCACACCTACGACCTGCGCGGGCGGCAGGTCTCCGCTTCAGACCCGGACACCGGTGTGACCCAGACGTTCTACGACGTCAACTCGCAGGTCGACCACACCGTCGATGCCAAGGGCAGCACGCTCGCCTATACCTACGACATGCTCGGCCGCAAGACCGGCATGTTCAACGGCACCGTGGCGCCCGCGAACCAGCTGGCGGCGTGGACCTACGACACCCTCGCCAAGGGCCAGCTCACCGCCTCCTCCCGCTACGTCGGCGGCAGCGGAGGCACCGCCTACACCACCGCCGTGACCGGCTACGACACCGCCTACCGGCCACTCGGCACCTCCATCACCATCCCGTCCGCCGAGGGCGCACTCGCCGGTACCTACACCACGACCAACACCTACAGCCCGGTCCTCGGCACCGTCACCGGGACCGACGTCCCCGCAGCCGGCGGGCTCCCTGCCGAATCGATCACCTACGCCCGGACCATTACCGGCCTGCTCTACGGATCCGCCAGCCTCGACCAGGCCATCGTCGCCCAGGTCGACTACGACGCCCTCGCGCGCCCCGTGCGCACGACGGTCGGCGACTACGGCACACAGGTCGTCTCCACCCAGCAGTACGACTGGGCCACCGGGCGGGTCATCAACAACTTCCTCGACCGCCAGGTCGGAACCGTCTCGGTCGACCAGACCAGCTACACCTACACCCAGTCCGGCCGGATCACCTCAGCCACCGACATTCAGGACGCCTCCGCAACCGACACCCAGTGCTTCGCCTATGACCACCTGGGCCGGCTGACCGGCGCCTGGCCCGACACCGCAGGCACCTCCACCACCGCCGACTGGACCGACACCTCCGGCGCCGTCCACGGCACCGGCAGCTCCACCACCGTGCCCGGTGTCGGCGGCTGCAACAACGCGAACGGTCCGGCCACCGTCAACCCCGGCGGACGGACCGTCGGCGGCCCGGCGCCCTACTGGAACACCTACACCTACGACGCGACCGGCAACCGCACCGGCCTCGTCCAGCACGACATCACCGGCAACAGCCTCAACGACACCACCACCACCCAGACCTTCGGAGCCGCCAAGAGCCGCAACACCCCCACCAACTCCCCCAACACCGGCGGCGGAACCGGTGGACCCCACGCCCTGCTCACCTCCACCACCAGCGGGCAGACAGGCACCAAGGCCGTCAGCTACCAGTACGACGCCAATGGCAACACCACCGCCATCACCGACACCAGCGGCACCACAACGCTCGCCTGGAACAGTGAAAACAAACTGACATCCCTCAGTTCGACCGGGGCAGCCGGAACCACCAGCTACCTCTACGACGCGGACGGCAACCAGCTGATCCGTCGAAACCCCGGCAAGACCACCCTCAACCTGCCCACCGACGAACTCACCCTCGACACCGCCACCGGCACCCTGACCAACGTCCGTTCCATCGCCGCAGGGGGGAGCCTCACCTACACCAGAGTCACCTCGGCCATCGGCGGCGGCAACGTCGTCATCCAAGCCGCCGACCCGCACGGCACCAACGGCGTCCAGATCGGAACCGACGCCAACCAGACCGTCACCCGTCGGCCCACCGACCCCTTCGGCAACCCCCGCGGCACCCAGCCCGATGCCGGCCAGTGGGCCGGCAGCAAGGGCTTCGTCGGAGGCACCAAGGACGACACCACCGGACTCACCAACCTCGGCGCCCGCCAATACGACCCCGCCCGCGGGCACTTCATCAACCCCGACCCCATCCTCGACCCGGCCGACCCCCAGCAGTGGAACGGCTACGCCTACAGCAACAACGACCCCATCAACGCCAGCGACCCCAGCGGACTGTTCCTCGGCATCGACTGCAAGTCCTGCGACGACGCCGTCAACAAGGCCAAGCAGGCGGCAAGCGGCGCCTGGCACGAAACCGTCAAGCAATACAACAAGTTGGCCGAGGGCGCCGCGCGACTCCTTGGCGACGACAAGACAGCAGACAACTTCAAGAACCAGCGGGAAAACCCGAACTCCCCGCTCAACCTCACCACCATCGTCTCGGAAGTCGCTGGCCCCCTCGACGGACCGCAGACGCAAAGCAAGGCGTACCAGTGGGGCGTGTGGTGGGTCGACACCATGGGGCCGCCCCTGCCCGTCATCAGCCCTGGCGGTTTCGCGGCCGAGGCGGCAGTTCACGGTGCGGAAGTAGTCGCTAAGCACCCCGGCGTGGTGAAGAAACTCATCAGCAAGATCGCTTCGAAGATCCGGCCGAAGGCCGGCGCGTGCAGCTTCGCGGCGTCGACGCAGGTCCTCATGGCCGACGGCAGCACCCGGGACATCATCGACATCAAACCGGGTGACCAAGTCCAGGCGGCCGACCCACAGACCGGTGAAGACAACGGCCACACCGTCACCGCCACGTGGAAGCACGACGACACCGACCTCGTCGACGTCACCATCCGGTCGGACGACGGCGAAGAGACCATACACACCACCTCCGAGCACCCCTTCTGGGACACCACCGCTCAGATGTGGATCCCCGCGGCCGACCTCCAGACCGGCCACACCCTCAAAACGGAAAACGGGCAGGACGCCACCGTCACGGCCGTCCGCGAGGTCACCGGCCAGCAGACCATGTACAACCTCACCGTTGTCGACCTTCACACGTACTATGTGATGGCAGGGACCACGCCAATCCTCGTGCACAATTCGTGCGGCAGTGTCGACTACGGTTCCCTTACGGGGCCCGCCAAGCAACGGACTGGCATTCGGGCAACAATAACGCAGGAATCTCTCGACAATCCCGGGTTGAAGGTTCCCCGATCGGTTAAGCCTCCAGGCTTCGCAGGAGAAGCATCCGGACATACGCGCGGCCATCTTTTTGGCCGGCAATTCGGTGGAGATAACCGACGTCCCGAGAATTTTGTAACCATGTTTGACGAGGCCAATAATGTCGCAATGAGCAACATTGAAGATGAGATCGCCAAGGTCGTTCGCGGCGGGCCTGGAGTAGCCGGGCAAACGGTTCAGTACTCCGTCACTCCAAATTATTCCAATGAGTTTGCGGAGATCCCATCTTCTATATCCATTTCAGCGCGAGGTGACGGTGGATTCAGCCTCGATGTCACGATCCTGAATAGGCAATGATGAAGACACCCAACCCACTGGGAACCCTTTTGGAGCTATGCCCGCCACCGCGAGACAGCCAGGCCGGGGAATGCCTAGCCCTGACCGAAGAGGAGCTGGGGCACCAACTCCCAGAGGACTACTGCAAGCTTATGGAGGCATACGGCCCTGGATGCTTCGACGAGTTCATGTGGCTCTATGGAAACTCTCCCGAGAATGAGAATCTAGACATCTGCCACAGAACCAAAAAGGCACAGAGGGTATTCTCACGTTCGGCAAGCATCAACCTGAACCTAGCCCTCAAGGAACTTGGGGCCACGCGACAGGATCTCATTTCTTGGGGCGGTACCGATAATGGCGACTTGTGCACGTGGGCAGCTGTAGGCCCATCAAACCGGTGGCCTATTATTATTGTCGACGCACGAGAAGACGCCTATCTCAAGTTCGACGGAAGTGTCACCGAATTCCTTCTCGCCATTTTGCGAAATGAAATAGCGAGCGACATATTTCCCGACGACTTCCCGAGCGAGAGTCCGGGGTTTTCTAGAAATCCATACGGCAACAACTAGGGGATGATTTCTTGAGTTCCCAGAGGGCCCATCGGAATGTCTTTTCGATGGGCCCTCTGGGACGCGCGGGGATGGCCCGATATGGCCGACGGCAGCACCCGGGACATCATCGACATCAGACCGGGCGACCAAGTCCAGGGGTGGTCTCGCTGATGTGGCGGCCATGGAGGGCGACAGCCACAGGTGCCGGTACCGGCGCCTTCCCGTCGCGATGGCGATGGTGGGAAACTCGGGCTTCCTGTCTACTAGTTGAACAATCCTTTCACTTGTATTTTATACTCTCGCCTGGTGGTGTCCTAACCGCCGTCCCGCTCCCGGCAGGCCCTCATCAGCGCCTCCACCAGCGGCCGGTGCCGGTTGTGCCGGTACTCCCCCGGGTACTCCATGTTGAACTCCAGCTCCAGCGCCGCCCGCCGCTCCTCCTCCGGCAGCGCCCTCGGCTTGCGGCACACCGCGTAGATGTTGCTCCCGTTCGGGTTGCCCTGCACCTCCACCTCGTCGAAGTACCGACCCATCAGCGACCGAAGCGACTCAGGGTCGTGGAACCTCTGCATCGTCCACACGCCAGCACGGAAGCTCGCGGTAAACCCGTTGTCGTCCAGGAACTCGACCGACCGCCGGTAGCGGCCGTTGTTACGGGCCTTCTTCCCGCCGACCCTACGCGCGACCGAGCCGAGCGACCTGGTCCCGGTGTAGAAGGTGCCGTTCTTGGCGAGCAGCGAACTGCACGTGGCGACCACGGCGTTCTCGAACTCCAGGGAGGTGACGGAGTTCAGCACCGAGTCCAGTACGACGACGTCGTAGAGGCCGTTCGCGGGGATGTCCCGCTGGAGGTCGCGGATGTGCGAGACCGTGGCCGCCACGTCGAGCGCGTTCTGCTTCCCGGCGGCCTTGACGTGCGGCTCGTACCAGTGCGCGTCCCAGCCCTGGGCCTTGATCCGCTGGATGTAGGCCAGCTCTCCGGCGCCGAAGTCCATGACCCGCTGGCCGGGGCGCAGCGCGGGCAGAACGTGCTGCTCGTAGGTGGTGGACTTGTTGGAGTCGCCTTCGTCTCCGCCGAGGCGGTGCATTTGGCACCAGTGCTGGTTGTAGGCGCGGATGCCGAGCTGGGTGTAGTCGTAGACGCCGTAGTCGCCGTCCAGCCACACGGCGAGTTCGTCGGCTTCCTGCACGGACATGCGGTAGCACAGCAGCGGCAACTTCAGGTCGGAGACGACGACCGCGTAGTCGTTGTTGAGGATGACCCTGCCGTCGCTGTCGGCGACGACGGAGCCCCACGTGCCGTAGCGGGTGACCAGGCGGCGGATCTCGGCCTGGATCGCCGGGTTGGAGCGGGACACGGCGGTGACGTCCTCGGGCTGGATCCACTCCCAGCCCTGCGCGTCCGGCCCGGATGCGGGCACTCGCACCTTCGAACCGTCGGTCTCGATCGAGTTGTGCAGCAGGTTGAACTGGACTTCGTCCTGGGTGGAGACGTGCCCGTCGAGGAGGATCGCCGGGGCGTGAGTCTGGCCGATCGCCTTCAACGACTTGGTCCGCTGGTGGCCGGCGACGAGGATGCCGTTGCCGTTGACGATCACCGGCTTGACGCACCCGAACAAGGCCAGGGACCGCTGAAGCCGGTCGAACGCCTCCTCCGACAGGCGGCGCGGGTTGTAGGGCGCGGGCTTGAGGCCAGCCAGGGCGTACGCCTCGACGAACTCAGGCATCGACGGCCTCCTGCTCCGCGTCGTGCTGGTCGAGGAGGTAGTGCGCGAAGCCAGTGTCGGTGCCGCGGGCCTCGTAGAACGCCTCGTGGATGTTGTTCAGCCGTTCGACCTCCTCCTTGGTGATCTGCACGCGGGTGGTGCCCCACTGCACGAAGCCCCACTGCAGGTGCTCGTCGGCGGTCTTGTCGCCTTCGCGGTCGCTGGTCTCGGCGGCGAGCTGGGACGGCAGCTCGATGCCGTCGAGGAGGTCGTCCACGGCGTCCTGGTCGTAACCGGTCCCGTCGAGGTCGGGCAGGGCACCCAGGATGTCGGCCAGCAGCTCTGTGTCGTACCCGGCCAAGTCGCTGGTGCGATTGTCGACGATCACAATCTTCGCGGCCGCATCGTCGTCGACGTCAACCCAGGAGACGGCGATCTGGTCCCAACCACGCTGAACGGCGGCATCCCAGGTGTGGTTGCCGGCGAGGATTTCGTTCAGGCGGCCCGTGAGGGTGCCGCGGTTGGCGACGATGGGCTTGAACTGGCCGTGCCACAGCAGGGAGTCGGCGACAGAGTTCACGTCGCCGCGCCTCGGGTTGCGGTGGTACCGGTTCAGGTCGCCGATCGGAACGGCGAGGGGCAGCAGGGAGTCAACGATCCGGTCGACGGGTTCACGCACGGAGCTGGTCCTTCGTAGGCCGATTCCCCGCGCCCTACGCGGCAACAGCCTACTAGTCCGTGCGCTGGTCAGATTCCGCGTAACTGTAAAGATGCTCAAGCGCCAGATGTTCGGCCGCGCAGGCTTCGAACTACTCCGTGCGTCCTGCTCTCCACGTGACACCCGGGCACAACTCTGGCTCGTCAACGCAATAGCCTCAGCCTGTGACCCGCAGCCGCAGACAGACCGAGCAGTCGTGCCCCGCCGAGCTCCTTCCTTTTCAGGCGCTGCTGGACAGCACAAACTGGGCGTCGCTCGCCACAGCCTGCGGCACGGGTGAATCCCTGCCGGCGGCGCTGACACTCCTGACCAGCTCGGACCCGGTCATCAGGGAGTCCGCTCTCCAGGATGCGCTGGGACCCGTAACTCACCAGAACAGCATCTACGAGGCCACCGTGCCCGTGGCACTCTTCGTCGCGGCGATCCTCAACCACCCGGCCATCACGGCAGGCGACCACAGTCACGACGCCACGACACCCCCGACCCGCCCGACCCTCGTGCAGCTCCTCGACTGGCTCGGCGACAGCGCCTACGACGCCGACGACGAGTGCGTTGCCATTGACGAACGTCTCTACGGGGAGGGATGTCTCGATGAGTACGCGGAGATGCGTGCGTTTAGGAACGCACGGCCGGCGATCTTCTCCGCTGTTCAAGCCCTCCTCGGCCATGACAACGCCGAAGTGCGCCACGCCGCTCTGATCGCTGCCATTCCCCTCATAGAGCACCCCCTCCTCACTCAGCACCAGGCCGATCTGGCCGGCCACGCACGACGTCTGCTGGCCACCAGCACTGACCGGTACCATCGCAACCGCGTCCTGGACGCGCTGAAGGCATGGGGTCACGACACCAGCGGGTTGGAGAACGCGTCCGACATCGCTGCCCGCGAGCACTATGCCCGTCTCAGGGCTGCACGCGGTTCTTGGGACGGCAACTGGGTAGGCGGCGGCTACAGCGAAGACCCGCCGTTCTGACTCAAGGCCCAAAACGCTCCGAATCATCCACTGCTCACCCCGCGTGGCCGCACCACAAGAGGTGAACCAGAGCCTACTTCACCCCACTAGAAACGCTGGTGGTGTGCGGGACGTGGCGTCGGCTGCGCAGCCCAGGGGCGCGCAAGGCGACACGGCGAGCCTGTCCTCGCGCGCCAAGCGCCTCTGGACGGCAGGAGCGGGCGGTGCCAGGCTTGTTGATCGCCGGAGGGGTGAGCGGCTTCCGGCGGATCCGCTACTCGACGGGGAGAGGCCTCCCCCGTCGGACCCTACGCCGACGCCACCGGCTACCGCTTGCCGTCCGTCTTGCCCAGCGGTCGAAGAAGGGGGCGGGGAAGTCGACTTCCCCGCCCCCTTGCCCTGCCCGGTGCGGGCTCATGCGGCGCGTCGTCCGCTCGACGGGCTGTTACTCGATGTCGAACAGTGACTGGAGCAGTTCCTCGACGTCCTGAACGCTGGAGTCCGGCGGGATCACCCGGACGTTGTCGGGGTTGGACGCGACCATGGCCACGGCCCGGGCGTCGGCGGGGAGGAGGCTGAGGAACCAGGCGATGGTGTCGGCCCACAGGACTGCGTCTCCGTCGCGCAGGATGAGCTGGCCGTGCTCGAAGTAGCTGCACTGCCGGGTCGTCCCGTCCAGCTCGACGTCGAAGTCGATGTAGTCCTTCTCGCTCACGGGGGCGTGCTTGTGCCAGGACTCCATGTCGGGGAAGCGGCCGAGGAGGTGGTCCTCTGCTTCTTCCGGGGTGATCGGCCAGGTGGTGCCGGGCGCTGCGCCGATGTAGATGGTGTCCACCAGGGGTTCCTTGCCGGGTTAGGGGACGACGCGGACGTTGCTCTTCACGTGGTGCTTGGCGAGCAGGTACTGCCAGTACCCGACGGTTGCGCTGTCGGGGGTGTCGACTTCAAGGTACTGGGCGTGGTTGGCGGGGTTGTCGATCGCCGCCTGGTAGCGGGTGAGTTCGGATTCGTCGTCGGCCAGGACGAACTGGGTGTTGAACCGGTCTTCCTGCAGTCCTTCCAGTGAGCGGGGGCTGCATCCCTTCTTGCGGACGTTCTTCGCGTCGATGAGCGCGCCGTCGGCTGGCCGGTAGCCGTCCGCCCACACCTTCTCGCCGTCGGCTCCGAGGACCCGGCGTTCCGGCCTGCCTGCGACCTGCACCTGGTAGGCGCGGTCGGCGGGGGTGCCGTAGTTCGGGTCGCGTTGGTCCATCCCGGCGATCCACGTCCTGGCGACCATCTGCTGTGCCGGGGTGTAGAGGGGGTAGGGCGGCGGGTTCGGCGGGGCGATGGGCCCTACGGCGGGGTTGGCGAGCGGGCTTTGGCCGGGGACGGCGGGCTGTCCTGCCGGGTTCTGCGGGCCAGTGGGGGTGGTGGCGCTGGCGGAGTCGACGCCGGCGACCGTGGTTGCGGCAACGGCGGTGCCAGCGAGAACGACCAGGCGTGCGGCGAGCGAGGAGACGATGGCCTCGGCCTCCGCGACCGCGGCTGCGGCCGCCATCTGGGCCTCGGCGGCGGCAAGAGCCTCGGCGGCCACCGCTGCGTCGGCCGCCAGGGCCGCGTCCGCGGCGGCCGCGGCGGCATCTGAGCCGCCGAACGTGAAGACGGTCAGGAGGACGCCTGCCGTGGTGACGACTCCGGCGGTGATCCCCAGTCCGATCAGCGTGTTCTGGCAGTCGTCGATCGCCTTCGCGTACTCGTTGCAGATGGCTTGGAGCTCCCGACACGCCGCTGAGATGTTCTCCATCAATGACAGCTTCGACGACACCGTGGTGCCGCCAGCAGGGCAGGCGTTGAACACGGTCGCGGCATACGCCTTGAAGCCTTCGAACGCATCGCCCGAGCACTTCGCGATCACCTCCGCCGAGTGGAGCCCGGCGTTTCGCTGCGCCTGGTCGATCAACGTGGCGCACTGTTCCCAGACGTGGGCGGCGCTGCGCAGGCGTTTCGGGTCTCCCTGGGGCCAGAACTTCCCGATGATCGGGATCTCGTGGACTTCCTTGGAGCCGGTGACCATCGGGAGGCTGGCGTGGGCCTCGTTGGGGTCGCACTGCTGGGCGCCCTTGGCGAGACCCGAGGAGGTGTTGATCTTTCCGGTGAACGAGGCGGCGACGGAGTCCTGGACGGCGAGGTAGTTGGAGGCCATGGTCAGCAGGCGGCTGGAGATGGTGGCCATGCCCTGCCCGGCTTTCCCGATGGCCTGGACGATGCTCTTCGCGGCCGGTTCGTACTTGCTGGCGAAGGAGTGGGCGATCGAGTCGTCGCCCGCCATCCCCCCTGTGGACGCAAGGTCACCTGCTATGCCGTCGGCGATGCTGTAGACGAAGTCCTTGGTGTCGAGGAACTGCACAGACGCCCGGAACGCGATGTCCGGGTTGACCTCGAATCCCAATGCCACGGTTCGTCCTCCCCGGGTACGGCTGCCAGTTTATCGGGGCTACGCGCTGGCAGTCAGGCAGTCGTGGGTACAGCTGTGCCCGACCGGGTGGGGGCCTGGCCGGGCACGGTCGGGGCGCTACTCGCCCCGATCTGCGTTCTGGCCCTCCGTCCACAGGAGCCGTCGAGCAGCGGCGAGGTGGCCAACTGTGGGTGTGCTGCCGGCGGCCTCGCCTTGGGCTTCGGCGAGGAGCGTGTCGGCTCGGTCGGCGAGCCCGAGGGACGCGGCGTCGACGCGGTACCGCTCCAGTGCGACAGCGGCCTGGATGGCCGTCGTCGAGGTGGTGGCCCACCCGAGGGTGGCGTGTCCGCCCCGGCTCCCCGGCCGGGTGGTGCGCGGCCGGGAAGTCGGGGAGGAGTTCATTGGTCGCCCCGGTCGATGGCCAGGGCCTGCTGCGAGGTGATCTCGCCCTCGCAGAGGCGGCGGACGATGTCGATCCGGTCCGTGGCGTCGCTGTAGCCGGAGTTCAGGAGGTCGGCGGCGGTCTTGAGGCGGGCCTCGGCGGCTTCGGCTCGTTCCCACAGCTGGTCGAGTTCCGGGTCGGTGATGGTGCTGGCGGTGGGCCGCTGGGGGGTGTTGGTGTTGTCGGTCATTTTGGGCTCCGTTCCGCTGGTCCGAGTAGACGGTAGCCGGTGCGGCGTGGCTGGCCGTTGGCGGTGGTGGCGGTCGGGTGGAGTGCGTTCAGGAGGATGTCGCGGCGGCGGGCCGGGCCCGGGCCGAGGGTTTCGACCTCGGCCCGGTTGCCGGTGACGGCCAGGACGCGGATGCGTCGCTGTTCGTCGAGGGGGTGGCATGCCTCGTACTCCTGGCCGCCGGCTACCTGGTGGGTGGTCATCGGTTGTTGCAGCGGCAGAGGCTGGAGATGGGGTCGCACCAGGAGTCGCAGGCCTTGCACCAGATGGCCCCGGGGCGGGGCGGGGTGCGCTCGGGTTCGGTGGTCGTCGGGCTGGTGGTCACTGCTTCGTCCCCTGCTGGTGGAAGTGGAGGGCTTGGAGGAGCTGTTCGCGGTGCCGGGCGGCGTCCGGGTCGGGCCAGCGGTTGCTGTACCTGCGGACCCGAGGGCGGGGTGGTGGTGCCGGGGCGGGCCGGTTCTGTTCGGCGCAGAGCGCCGGCAGGGGTCCGTACCGTTCCTGCATCAGCCGGGCGTATGCCTCGGGGTCGGCCGCGCCGTCGGCGGCGTACGTGTGGTGCACGGTGTGCCTCTTTGGGTATGCGCAGGCCCGCCCGACTCGGAGAGGAGATCGGGCGGGCCTTGGTCGTGACGTGCTTGCTGGCGGGTCCTCTCGTGGCGTGCTCATGGGAGCTGCCCGGTTCTGGCGGGTGGGGCGCGGGGGGAGTGCCGCCTGCCAGGTCCGTGAGAGGGGTGTCACGGCGCATGTCGCCGGGGGTGGGCCCAGGGGGGCGAGCCCACTTCCCGGCGACATGCCGACAGTATCATCAAGAGTCCCCATACAAGTCAGGGGTGAGGGAAGGTTCGCCGGCAGGCCTCAGCTCTCCCACGGTGCAGCCGTCGAAAGGCGTCGTCCCGAAGTCGTCGCTGTCCGGGTCATGGCCGGGCGGATCGAACAACGCACCCTGCTTGCCGGTGTCGTACCAGGCAGCGGGTGGCATCTGGAGCCAGTCAGGCCGGGGCATGTACATACCTTTCGTACGCGGGCCAGCGCGTGTCACTTGTGGCGGGCATGACCCACTCGAACTGCACGGGCCGCGAGTTCCGGGGCGGGCATCGGGAGCACGCTACCCAATCGCGGGGCGGCTGTTCCCAGCGTCGCGAGCACCCGGTGAAGGAGGTCGGCTCCGTCGGCGATCTGCTCCAGTGCGACCCGCACGTGCTGGTCGACGATGACGGCGGCCGCAACCGGGCCATCGCGGCCGGGACGAGTCACCGGGCTTCCTTGGCATCGGGTGAGGGGGTTCTCGTCCGTAACCGGCAGCCCTGTGACCGGCGGCCCCCGGGGGGCCGCCCTGGTCGGCAGGATCAGGCCGCGACGGGCACCGGGGCCTCGGCGGCGTCGGCCCGCTCGGCCTCGCCGCTGGTGCGATCGGCGGTCTCGGTGACGACCTCCGCGAGCATGGTGGCGAACTCGGCGTCAAGGTCGGCGCCGACATCCTGCGCCGCCTCCTGCCCACTGTTCTGCTCGGGTGCGGTGAGAATGGGGGCCTTGGCCGCGTTGGAGGCGACGATCTCACGGGCGTCAGCGAACGCCTTGGCCTGCCGGACCTGGAACTTGGCATCCTGGAGGCTCTTGGCGGTGCGCTCCAGCTGGTCCAGGCGGGCCCCGATCTGCCCTTCGAGTGCGGCGGCCAGCTCCTCGATGGGGGTCTTGGCCAGCTCCTCCAGCAGGGCACGGGTTCGCTCGATCTGGTCGAGCTTGTTGCGGGTGCCCTTCTGGACGGCGATCCGCTCGGCCTTCTGCTCCTCGGTCAGCTCCTCGATGGTGAACATGCCGGGCTGGCGCTCCTGCTCGCGGACCTGGTGGGCGAAGTGCAGCAGCTCGTTCTCGTCCATCGCCTTGCCGCTGTCGCCACCCTGGGCCCACTTGGTGATGACGGCGTCCTGGTTCTCCGGCGTCAACTCGGAGATGCGGTGTGCGGCGGCGAGGCCGATGTGACCGTGGGTCAGGTGGTGCTGCACCTTGGGGACCAGGTCGAGCAGCTGGAGACGGATCTTGACGTAGCGGGTGGACTTGCCGAAGGCCTTGGCGACGTCCTCCTCGGTGAGCTGACCACCGTCGTCGCTGGTGTCCTCGTCGAGGATGCGCCGGTAGCCGCGCCCCTCCTCCAGGGGGGTCATGTCGGCGCGGTTGACGTTCTCGGCCATCGAGCGGCGGAACGCCTTGATGTCGGACGCGACTTCGACGATCTCGGCCTTGATGGTGGGGTTGCCGACCTCCCGGTTGGCGCGGTAGCGGCGCTCACCCATGACGATCTGGTAGCCGCCTTCGGGGCGCCGGCGGACCTCGATCGGGGTCATGACGCCGAACTCCCGGACGGAGGCGACGATTTCGGCCATCTTCTCAGTGTCGAAGTACTCGCGGGGCTGACGCGGGTTCGGGTGGATCTGGCTCATCTTGAGCTTCTTCGCCATGGTGTAACTCCCATCAGGTTTTGGGGGTGTGACCCCCTCTCGTATGGTTAGATTCTATACTCACTCGGGGTGGGGTGCAACACCGGCAGAAGATTGATCAAGAAATTCCCTGGCCAGGCCTCAGATTTAACGACCCCAGATAAGAGGGGTTCACCCCGTCAGGGTCGGGAATCGCCGCCGGCATCGCCCGGGGGACCCTGCCCCAAAGGGCGGGAATCCGGGAGGGGCGATCGCCCGCCCCCTGCGAAGAGAATGAGGGCGTCGACGGCCCCCTGACCGGAGAGGGGGCTTTCGCTTTCAGACTCGGCCACGAGTCCGGCCCGGCGCCGTTCTGCGAGCACGCGCAACACGCCTGCACTGCCGATCGCCACCAGAAAGACCCCTCATGCCAGCGCGCAGGCCCGGCGTCGAGCCCGCGCGATCCAGCCCACGGCACCGTTCGCCGCGGACCCAAGACCGCTGACCTGGTCGAACTCGCGACCGGCGGCCACAGCTTGCACCCGAGATCAAGAAACTGTCAAAGAATGATCGTTTGGATTCCGGGCACCGACGGCCTGTACTGTGCCTGTTGCCGATCGACAACAAGAATTCTCATGGCACAAAACCACAGGGGGCCTCCAATGACCACGCCAGCCGATACGGCCGACGGGCTATGGAGTCTCGCCGAGAAGCTCAAGTTCCTACGCGGGCGACTCACGCGGGAAGGCGAGAAGCCTCCCACTACGCGTGATCTTGCAGCCCGCACGTCCGACGAGAGTGGAAAGCCGACGCTGGATCACACGGTGATTCACGCCACGCTGTCCGGAGTGAAAGCCAACCCCCCCTCGCGGACGCTTCTCGGACTGGCCGAGGCATTCGACTGCCCTGCTCCGTACCTGCTGCCCGGGGATCACGACCTGGCCTCGCTGGAGGTCTACTACGAGTATCCGGCGGTCCGTGAGGCGCTGCGCCTGGTCGCCGATCTCGGAGAGAACGGCGCCGCCGGCCTCCTCCAAGCCGCCCTCGCCCTGCGCGAGGCCAGAGGCCTGGCGATCCCCGCCCCGGCCCAACCCGACTCCGACTCGGCGGCCTCGAAGACCCGACGCCGGCGGCGTCTGTCGCGCGCCGAGGCCGCCGAGGCGAGCCGCCAGGAAACCGAGCTGTTCCTCTTCTGCTCCTAGGACCCGCCGCAGGCTGCGGCAGCAACACCGAAACGAGAACCCCGTGCACATCGCACCACTGCTGCTGGGCGCCGCCCTGGTCGCGCTATGCGTCACCGCCGTCGTCGTGACCTGGATGACGCTGCGCCGCGGCGGCCATTCCGACGGCAACACCCGGGCCCTGGCCCGATGGAGCCGCACCACGGCCGCCACCGCAGGCCTGGTCGCTATCGTCCTCACCCAGCCGGGTGTGGCCAGCCGCATCGAGTCAGCCTCCGGAGTCGACAACCTGGCCATGCTCCTGTCCCACCTGTTCGGGATCGTGTCCCTTCTCGCGATCCGCGTCCTGCTGGTGCCATGGACGTACCCCCCGCAGGACTGGACGTCTGCGCTGAGGATCCGCTTCACGGTGGCCGGAGCGGTCGCCACAGCAGCCACCATCGTCTTCACGGTGGCCAACAGCACCGACATTGCGTTCACCAACACCTACGCCACCGACGGCGGTGTGGCCACCTATCTGCTGATCACAGACATCTACTGGGCGCTGGCCGGGGCCTTCATCGCCTGGGACTGTCCGGCCATCGGCAACATCCGGGCGGGCCGCCACGTGCTCGGTGTCAGCCAGGCCCTGATCGCCGTGGGCGGCGCGGCCTGCGCGGTGTGGGGCACGACGGAAGGGCTCTTCGTCGCCATCACACAGGCGGCTGGCGGGGCCTGGAGCGTCGACTTGCAGGACGCGATCAGCGCGACCAGCGCAGGCCTGTTCGCCCTGAGTCTGTTCTCCGGGATCGCGGTCGGCTCTCTGCCCGGCGCCGTCGCCCGGCGGGGGGCGGCGGCTATGCGGCGCGGCGGATCGGCGGCGGTGCGGGCTGGTCGCGCCACCACAGCACCACGCGGCCGGGCTTGAGCCTGCGGGCGCCCCGGCCGCCGGGGTGCACGTCGACGCGGTGGAACATCAGCATCGCCAGACCGGCCCGCGCCTCGGCGGGTGCCGAGTTCCACCACTTGACCAGCTCATCGATGTCCCCGCTGACCGGGGTGGCCGCCGCTCGTCCCAGGATGCGGATCCTGCGGCGCAGGACCTTCTGCTGCTGGGAGCCCTCCGCCTGCGCCTTGGCTGCGCTCGCGGCCGTGATCTCGTGGCGCAGCACCATCCCGCCGAGATTGCCGAGGCCTTCGGTGATCGCCGCGAGCTGCGTCTTGGCGTCGGCCAGTTGGTCTTCCAGTTCGGTGCGCGCCTTCTCCAGGGCCTTCTGCGTGCCGGGTTCGAGCAGCCGGGCGACGATCTGCTCCCCGAGGTGGTCCTCAAGGATCTCGGCAGAGATCCGGACCTTGCCGCAGTCCCCGGGCCGGTCGGCGCGGGGCCCGGCCGAGCAGCAGTAGCCGGGGTAGCCCGCGCTCGTGCGCAGGCCCTGCTGGCTCGCCCCGCACAGGCCGCACACGACAAGATCGTTCTGGGCGAAGGCGTACTCGTAGTCGGGCTGCGGGGCGGCCTTCCGGGCGTCCTCACGCTTCTTCGTCTCGGCGTCGTCGAGGGCCTGGAGTTGTGCGAACTGGTGCGGGGTGATGATGCCGGGGTGGCCCGCGTCGACCAGTTGCCCGTCCCGGCCGGGTTCGAGTCCGGCGATGGCCGGGTTGCGGAACAGCTTGCCCACGGTCCGGCCGGTGAACGCGGAGCCGAGCGTGCCGACGAAGCCCCGAGAGTTGAGGTGCGCGGCGGCGCCGGCGCGGGTGGCGCCGCCGATACGCCGCTCCACGGCCTCCCTCAGGGCCTGCGCCTCGTCGTCCAGCAAGGCGCTCTTGGCCACGTCCGCGAACCCGAAGACCCTCACTGCCACCGCGCGTGTCCCTTCCCGTCACGAGACACCCGTCACGTGATGGAGACCCATGGAAGAGTCTCCATCACGTTGCGTGTATCACGCTTCCACGACAAGGCCGTCAACCTGGAGGAGCCTCCACAGCGACGCAGTAACGACCCGCTTCGTCTTTCCCGCGCTGATCATGTCCAGCGGGAAGGTTCCGGCCCGGATCGCCTCGTACGCCGCATTGGGGCCCAGCCCCAACGCCCGCGCCGCCGTCACCACGCTGATGGTGACCGGCAGGCTCCGCACTTCCCACAGCGTCATGCCACGCTCGGGCTTCGCCTGGACCTCGTCGGTCTTGTCGATCTTCATTTTGAGTCGTCGCGTTTCTCCCCCGCGCCAACTCGGATCAGCGTACCCCGTTCCCCAACACGAGTGAAAGGCGACGACAGCCAGTGAAGGATGGCGACATTTCGTGGACGTTCAACAGGTTTCGCCCGAAGATCCCTCCACGCCCGCCGACACCAACCCCCTTACTCAACAGGCACGTTGCGTGTAGAAATGATGCAGAATCGAACATGCATTCGAGTATGATGAGCGGCAGTTGAAGATGAGCGAAGACAGCGAGTGAAAAGGGGAGGCAGCGATGTGCGCGAGAAGGAGGACACGCTCCGCCCCGCCGTGCAGGCCGCGAAAAGGGCCACGGGCGGCAACTCCAGCCGGAGCTGCCGCCCGTGGCCCTCACCTCACGGCCGCCTACTCCTCGACTCGCGGTACGGGGACGCCGAGGACCTCATGAAGGGCGAGGGTGGGCACCCGCGTTGCCGAACCGAGCCTGAGCGTCTTCACGGGAAAGGAGTCCTCGCGGATCAAGTCGTGAGCGGTGTTCCGGCTGATCCCCAGGGCTCGGGCGGCCGTCTCCACATTGACGGTCACCGGCAGGGCCAGCAGCTCACTCAGGGCCATCCCGCGACCCCGGACATGGCCTTCGCTCTTTGTCGTATTCGTCATAGTCGCCCGCGTTCTCCCCCGCGCACAACGGTAGGGAGCATACCAACGCACCGGTGCGGGCGAAGCACTGCCGGTGCCACACGGTGCGCATCAGTGCACTGCAACCACCCTTAGGAGGGCGAGTGTTCGAGGACAAGACCTACAAGCGGTGCGGCTGCAAGGGCCCGCTCGTACACAAGCGGGGGGCCCTCAAGGGGCAGCCGAAGCTGGACGCCGACGGCGTCCAGCTCATCGGCCCGCTCGACAAGTCCTGCCCGCAGCTCAGCAAGAGGGACCACGGCTCCTGGTACTACAGCATCGAGCTGGACACCAAGGTCGAGGGCAAGCGGCAGACCGCCGTCAAGGGAGGTTTCAAGACCCAGAAGGCCGCCGCCAAGGAAGCCCGGCAGAAGTACGAACTGTCCCGCGCCGGCATCAAGGTCCTCTCCAAGGAAACCCTCGGGCGCTACATAACCGAGTGGCTGGAGACGAAGAAGGAACTCGCCACCACCACCATCCCCGGCTACGAGCGGCACATCCGCCTCTACATCGGCCGGTACATCGGGCACGTCCCACTGGTCGAACTGGACGCCGACCACATCCGGGCGATGTTCGCCGCCATCCACGCCGAGAACGAGGCCCGCGACGCCCACCGGGCCCAGGTCGAAGCCCTGGAAGAGCAGGCCACGTTCTGGGGCCAGATCTGGAAGGAGGAGAAGCCCGGCCCCGACCGGGCCAAGGCCCGCGCGGCATGGACCGAGGCCCGGGCTGCACACAAGGCGGCCCGCAAGGAGCTCAAGCGACTCACCGACACGCCGACACAGCACCGCATCAAGGCCACGCTGTCCTCCGCCCTGGCGGACGCCGTCATAGCCCAGAAGATCGTCCGCAACTGGACCGAGCTGGTCAAACTCACCCCGTACAAGCGGCCCAAGGCCCTGGTGTGGACTGCGGTCCGAATCGCCGAGTACCGGCGTACCGGGAAGAAGCCGTCCCCCGTCATGGTGTGGACCCCACGCCAGACCGGGGAGTTCCTGGACGCGGTGGTCGAGGACCGGCTCTACGCCCTGTGGCACCTGCTCGCCCTACGCGGCCTTCGCCGCGGTGAGGCGTGCGCCCTGCGGTGGTCGGACATCGACTTCGAGGCCCGGACGATCGAGATCAGCAAGCAGCTCGTCGCCATCGCGAGCCAGACCTTCGAGGAACCCCCGAAGGCCGACAGCGAGCGGACGATCACCATCGACCGCGAGACGATCGCCCTGCTGCTGGCCCTGAAAGACCGCCAGGATACGGAGAGGGAGGCGTGGAACAGCGCCCACAAGGAGAAGGTCTGGAAGGACACCAACGCGGTCTTCACACAGGAGAACGGGGAGCACTACCACCCCGACCACTTCACCTACCGCTTCGAGAAACTGATCGAGAAGAACAACCTGCTGCCGATCCGTCTGCACGACTTGCGGCACGGAACGGCGGGCCTGGCCAACGCCGCAGGCCTGTCAATGAAGGACATCTCCGCGCTGCTGGGTCACTCCGGCATCCAGATCACGGCCGACACGTACACGAGCACGTTCGAGGAATTCCAGCACGTCCACGCCGAGGCGACTCTCGCCGTGGTGCCCCGGGCCACCCGGATCACCGAGCCTGCGCCGGCGCCGGCGCCTGCTCCCATCTCTGAACCCGTCAAGGTGGCAGCGCCGGATACGACGCGCCGGGAGCGGGCCGCGAAGCGGAAGCGGGTTCGAGTCCTCGTGCCCGCTTAGGACCCGGTCGACGATGTGCGGGGCCACGGCTCGCACGTCACGGCCCGAAGGCGGGCTGATCGGCCCTCAAGTGGTTCCCATGGGAGGTTCAATCCCCGCGCCGTTCCCATGGCGTTCCCATCTGGGTGAACTTCGGCGTGGCAGCCAGGTTCGGGCACACCCGGTGCCCTAGAGTTCCGATCGGAACATGAGGACGTTTTCGCAGGTCACAGGCACCTGCGCGAAGAACAGCCACGCTGGCCGAGTGTGGGGCGGGTGGGACTCGAACCCACGACCAAGGGATTATGAGTCCCCTGCTCTAACCGGCTGAGCTACCGCCCCGGTTCGCCGCGTGCGCCGGTCGTCGACCACGGCAGCAGCAGACGGCCCCGAAAGGACGTCCCGCGCAGCATAGCCGGTCGATCACCCGTGGTGCGCGCCGGGGGCGCGCACGGGTGCGCACAGGCGTGCGCCTGTCCTGATTGCGCAGTTCGGGTGGCGCCCGGACGGCCGCACGGGCAGCCTGGACGGATGACGACACGTGGGACGGGAGCCGCGGCCGGGGCGCTCGCGGTGCTGCTGGCCGCGGCGGGCTGCACCACCTCGGCCGGGCCCGGCGGGGGCGCGCCGACGGTCAGCTCGGCTCCGGCCACCCGCTCCGCCCGTCCCTCCGGATCCGCCTCGGCCTCCGGCGGCGGCCACGGCTGGAGCCGACAACGGCTCAGGGGCGCCGTCTCCAGGCACACCGGAGTCACCCGCACCGCCAGGCCCACCGTGCTCAACGGCCTGGTCGGCGCCGTCTTCACCCGCAACGCGGACGGCGACCACTTCTGCACCGCCAGCGTCGTCGACAGCGCCGGGCTCAACCTCATCGTCACCGCCGCGCACTGCGTCTGGGACCCCCAACTCGGCCAGCGCAGCGACCTCGTCTTCGTCCCCGGCTACCGTAACGGCGACACCCCCAGCGGCGTCTGGCCGCTGATCGCCGTCACCGTCGACGACGACTGGAAGGACCACGCCGACCCGGACGTGGACGTCGCCTTCGCCGTCGTCCAGGCCCAGAACGGGCAGCAGGTGCAGCAGGTGCTCGGCGCCAACAAGCTGGGCGTCGGCCTCGGCTACCAGCTGCCCGTGCGGATCACCGGCTACCCCGGCACCAGCGACGTCCCGATCACCTGCGCCAACAACACCACCGAGCAGAGCTCCACCCAGCTGCGGATCGACTGCCCCGACTACACCGGCGGCACCAGCGGCAGCCCCTGGGTGACCGACTTCGACCCGAGCACCAGGACCGGCACCGTGGTCGGCGTGATCGGCGGCTACCAGCAGGGCGGCGACAGCCCGGACACCTCGTACAGCAGCTACTTCGGCGACCGCGTCCAGGCGCTCTACGACCGGGCCACCGGCTGACCGGAGGGGCGGCGGTGGCGCCGCCGGGCACGGCCTGATAGATCTTCCTCTCGAACGGCGGAACGCACGGACCCGGTGCCCGCCCCGAGGAACGAGACGGAGCCCCGATGGCCCCCCGCCCGGCACGGCCCCCGCGCGCCGCACGGACGGTCGCGCTGGCGGCCCTGCTGCTCGCCGCCGGAACCGCGTGCGACGGGGGCGAGCAGGACCAGGCGCCCGCCGCCGAGGTCGCGCAGCAGAGCAGCACCCGCGACCGGATCGGCACCCTCTCGGTCCGCACCGCGCAGGGCCCCCGGGCCTGCACGGCGAGCGTCGTCCGCAGCCCCAGGCACAACCTGCTGGTCACCGCCGCGCACTGCGTGCAGAACCGCCGGATCGGCCTGCTGGACGGCCTGGTGTTCACCCCCGGCTACCGCAACGGCTTCATCCCGTACGGCAGTTGGCCGGTGAAGTCGATCACCGTCGACCCGCGCTGGGCGGACGACGACGACCCCGAGTACGACGTGGCCTTCGTCACCGTGGGCACGGTCGGCGGCAAGCAGGTCGAGGACGCCGTCGGCGGCAACCCGATCGCCACCGGCCAGGGCTTCGGGCTCGCCGTCTCGGTGACCGGCTACCCGAACGAGCGCGACGAGCCGATCACCTGCGCGGCCAGGACCCGCTCGCAGAGCCCGACCCAGGAGCGCTTCGACTGCGACGGCTACACCGACGGCACCAGCGGCAGCCCGTGGGTGACGGACAGCGGCGCGGTCGTGGGCGTGATCGGTGGCTACCAGGAGGGCGGCGAGACGGCCGGCACCTCCTACAGCGTCACCTTCGACCGGCGGGTCTCCGCGCTCTACCGGGAGGCGACCGCCTGAACCCGGGCGGCGGCCACCCGGACCCGGGAGGCGGCCGTCCGGGCTCCGGAGGCGGCCGCCCGAGCCGCCCGGCCGTCGCGAGGTGACGAAGGCAACACGAAGGCCCCCCGGTCATCCGAGGGGCCTTCGCTCTGAGCAGTCACCGGGCGGACCCGATGAAGCTCCCGCATTTGGACTCGAACCAAAAACCTGCCGGTTAACAGCCGGCTGCTCTGCCAATTGAGCTATGCGGGATCGCGGTACCGAACTGCCGTACCACGGACGGGAGGAGGGCTCTTGCAAGACCTCTCCCGAGCTCCCCCAATTGGACTCGAACCAATAACCTGCCGATTAACAGTCGGCTGCTCTGCCAATTGAGCTATGGGGGATCGGCTTCCGCCTCGGCCCCCGGTTCCCCGGGCTCCTCGGCGCTCGCTGCGGGACATACATTAGCGCACTCGGGGGGGTGGTCCGCCAATCGCTTTCGCCGGACCGCTCCCGGGGCTCCCGCGCGGCCTCCCACCCGGCGTGCCCGGCGCGCGCCCGGCACGGCCCCCGGGGATGCTGGGGGGCACGGACGGTTCGCCGTCCCGACGGACGGGTAGGGCAATGCGGCAGAAGGCCGCCAGGAGAGGGTGGATCCGATCATGTGGAAGCTGTCGTTGGCCGCGGGGTTCGCGGCCGGCTACGTCCTGGGCTCCCGGGCCGGGCGCCGGCGCTACGACCAGATCACGAAGGTCACCCGGCAGATCGCCCAGAACCCCACGGTGCAGGGCGCCGCCGACCGAGCCAGGCAGCAGGCCGGCGCGGTCGCCGGGAAGGCCGCCGGCGCCGTCGCGGACAAGGTCGGCGACCGGCTGCCGAACGCCGTCACCGACCGGGTGCCGTACTTCAACCGCTCCCGGGCCGAGGACGACGGCTGGGGTACCTTCCGCCCGTGACGGGACGGTGACGCCAGGGTGTACCAGGGCCCTGCGTCGAGTCCCGAACGGGCAACACCTCGCCCGGCCCGGACGCGTCCAGGGCCGGGCTGAGGCATGATCTCGGCATGGCCATCGTCGCGGGGATAGACAGCTCGACCAACCGCACCCGGATCGTCGCGTGCGACGCCGACACCGGCGCCGTCCTGCGCTCCGGCAAGGCGCCGCACCCCGTCCCCGAGGACCCGGACACCCGCCCCGGCGAGGCCGACCCACAGCTGTGGCTGCACTCGCTCGGCGACGCCGCCGCCGGCGGCCTGCTGGAGGGCGTCCGGGCCATCGGCGTCAGCGCGCAGCAGCACGGCATGATCGGCCTGGACGCGGGCGGCGTGCTGGTCCGGCCGGCGATCCTCTGGAACGACCCGCGCTCCGGCGGCGCCGCCGCCAAGCTGCTGGACGCGCTCGGCGGCCCGGCCGCCTGGACCGCCGCGATCGGCGCCGTCCCCAGCCCGACCTACACCATCGCCAAGCTGCGCTGGCTGGCCGAGTTCGAGCCGGCCAACGCCCGCCGGGTGGCCGAGGTGCTGCTCCCGCACGACTGGCTGGTCTGGCAGCTCCTCGGCCACCCCAGGCGCCGCACCACCGACCGGGGCGACGCCTCCGGCACCGGCTACTGGTCCCCGATCACCGGCGAGTACCGGCAGGACCTGGTCGAGCTGGCGCTCGGCCACGAGCTGCGGCTGCCCGAGGTGCTCGACCCCGCCGAACCCGCCGGGCACACCCCCGAGGGCCTGCTGATCTCGGCCGGCACCGGCGACAACATGGCCGCCGCGCTCGGCCTCGGGCTGCGCCCCGGCGACGCGGTGGTCTCGCTCGGCAGCGCCGGAACGATCTTCGCCGTGCACGACCAGGCCGTGGTGGACGCCACCGGGCTGATCTCCTCCTTCGCCGACGCCGCCGGCCGCCACCTCCCGATGGTCGCCACCCTCAACGCCGCCCAGGTGCTCCGCGCCACCGCCGCCATGCTCGGCCGGGACCTGGACGGCCTGAGCGACCTCGCCCTGCACTCCTCCCCCGGCGCGTACGGGCTGGTGCTCCTCCCCTACCTGGACGGCGAGCGGACGCCTGCCCTCCCGCACGCGGCCGGCACCCTGACCGGCCTGCGGGCCGAGTCGATGACACCGCAGCACCTGGCCCGGGCCGCCGTCGAGGGCATGCTGTGCAACATCGCGGACGCCCTCGACGTGCTGCGCGCCCAGGGTGTCGCGGTGCGGCGGGTGTTTCTGCTCGGCGCGGCCGGGCGGCTGCCCGCCGTCCGGCACATCGCCCCGCCGCTGTTCGGCGTCCCGGTCGTGGTGCCGCCGCCGGGCGCCCACGCCGCCCGCGGGGCCGCCCGGCAGGCCGCCTGGGCACTGGCCGGCACCCCGGAGCCGCCGGAGTGGGAGCTGCCGGACGCCGAGACCGTCGAGCCGGACGGGGAGCAGGACCTGGCGATCGGGTCGGCGGTGCGCCAGCAGTACCGCGCCGCCCGCGAACAGATCCACCCGGAGACGGCGGCCTGACCCCGGCTGCGGCGGCCTCGCCGGCCGGGGACGGCGGCGCCCCCCCGGCCCCGGCCGGTGAAGATGCGTCACCCGGCGGCCGGTGGCAGCGTGGGACGGGACACGGCCACCGGCTCGAAGGGCGGCAGGACTCCATGGCGCTGCACAAGGGGGCCGGCAACGACCGCCGGCTGAGCATCGGTCCGCTCGTGGGCGCCGCCGACCCGCTGGGCTCGATGAAGCTGGCACCGCCGCTGCACCGGCTCGGCGAGGGGCCCATCGCAGCCGACACCGCGTACCAGCTGATCCACGACGAGCTGATGCTGGACGGCAACGCCCGGCTCAACCTGGCGACCTTCGTCACCACCTCGATGGAGACGCAGGCCACCCGGCTGATGACCGAGTGCCTGGACAAGAACATGATCGACAAGGACGAGTACCCGCAGACCGCCGAACTGGAGCGGCGCTGCGTGGCGATCCTCGCCGACCTCTGGCACGCCCCCGACCCGGACGCCGCGGTCGGCTGCTCCACCACCGGCTCCAGCGAGGCCTGCATGCTGGCCGGCATGGCGCTCAAGCGCCGCTGGATGCGCCGCAACGCCGAGCGCTACGCGGCCGGGGCCCGACCCAACCTGGTGATGGGCGTCAACGTGCAGGTGTGCTGGGAGAAGTTCTGCACCTTCTGGGAGGTCGAGGCCCGCACCGCGCCCATGGAGGGCGAGCGCTTCCACCTCGACGCCGAGCACGCGGTCGCGCTGTGCGACGAGGACACCATCGGCGTGGTCGGCATCCTCGGTTCCACCTTCGACGGCTCCTACGAGCCGATCGCGGAGATCTGCGCGGCCCTGGACGACCTCCAGCAACGCACCGGCCTCGACGTCCCGGTGCACGTGGACGGCGCCTCCGGCGGCATGGTGGCGCCCTTCCTCGACCCCCAGGTGGTCTGGGACTTCCGGCTCCCCCGGGTCGCCTCGATCAACAGCTCCGGGCACAAGTACGGCCTGGTCTACCCCGGCGTCGGCTGGGCCCTGTGGCGCGACCAGGAGGCGCTGCCGGAGGAACTGGTCTTCCGGGTCAACTACCTCGGCGGCGAGATGCCGACCTTCGCGCTCAACTTCTCCCGCCCCGGCGCCGAGGTCGTCGCGCAGTACTACGTCTTCCTGCGGCTCGGCCGGGACGGCTTCCGGGCCGTCCAGGGCGCCTGCCGCGAGGTCGCCATCCACCTGTCCGAAGCGATCGGGCAGTTGGGCGGCTTCCGGCTGCTGACCCGCGGCGACCAGTTGCCGGTCTTCGCCCTCACCACCGCCGACGACGAGCCGTTCGACGTGTTCGACGTCTCGCGGCGGCTGCGCGAGCGCGGCTGGCAGGTGCCCGCGTACACCTTCCCCGCGAACCGGACGGACCTGTCGGTGCTCCGGGTGGTCTGCCGCAACGGCTTCTCGCTGGACCTCGCCGACCTGCTGCTGGCCGACCTCTCCCGGCTGCTGCCGGAGCTGCGGCGCCAGCCCGGCCCGCTCAAGGAGCTCGGGGTGCCGGCCCGGTCTGGCTTCCACCACTAGGCGTGTGTCCGCCGGGGCGTGAACGCGGTGGGGCGTGATCACGGTGGGAAGGGCGCGGTGGGGCGTGATCACGGTGGGAAGGGCGCGGCGAAGCGCCCTCCCCACCGTGCGTCCCGGACGAACCGGGGCAGCCTCCCCCCGCGAGGCTGCCCCGGCCGGTGGGGGAATCGGGACGTGCTGCCGGAGCGGGGACCGGTGACCGGTCCGCGTCCGAACGACGCCGTCGGGCGACGAACCGCGCCGACCAGAGAACTGTGCACGACGGACACGTGCACATGCGAGCGTTCCCGGGGGTTGTGAGACACTTCCGTCCGTCTCAGCGCCATGACCTGGGGTTTGGGACGCCGGACCGATGGGTTTGGAGAAGCGGAGACACCCGGACGGCCCCGGCCGGAGCCCGTTCCGCTCTCCCCGTCCCCCGTTCCCGTCTCGCACCGTTGGAAGGCCCCATGGGTTCCGCCTGGAAGAACCTGCCCGAAGAGCTGTCCGGACCCGCCCGGCTCCTGGCCGAGGAGCTCCGGGCCATCAAGGACGCCGCCGGACTCTCGCTGTCCGAGCTGGCCGCCCGGACGCACTACAGCCGGGCCTCCTGGGAGCGCTGGCTGAACGGCAAGCGGGTCATCACCGGGCAGGCGCTGGAGGCGCTGACCGGGGCGGTGGACTGCGACGGGCCGGCCCTGCGGGCGCTGTGGGAGCGGGCCGTGGCGGGGCCCGAGGAGGACGGCGAGCCCGCCGCCCCGGAGGAACCCGCCGCGCAGGCGGCCCCCGAGCAGGCCCCGGCGGCACAGCCCCCGACGGACCGGACCGGCGTGCCCGCCACCTCCGACGCACCTGCCGCCTCCGACGTGACCGACGTGCTCGACCTGACCGCCGCACCCGGCGAACCCGGCGGCACCGTGCCGGCACCCGTGGCGTGGTGGCGGCGCCCGGCGACGCTGCTGACCGGCGCCGCCCTGCTGGTGGCCCTGCTGGTGCTGGTCGGCCTGCGGGCCACCCGGCACCAGGAGCAGCCGCAGACCGTCGCTGAGCCCGTCCCGACCGCCACCGCGGCCAAGCCCGTCCCGGGCGCTCCCGTCTGCCAGGCCGTCGGCTGCGCGCACAAGGACCCCAAGGCCACCGGCTGCGGCAAGGACGCCCGGACCCTGCAGACCGACGTCATCGGCAAGGTCGTCGTCTACCTCCGGTACAGCCAGACCTGCCAGGCGGCCTGGGCGGCGATCACCGAGGGTGAGCCGAACGACTACGCGACCATCACCGACGGCTCCGGCCAGAGCGAGACGGCGCTCATCCACTGGGGCTACGACAACTACTCGTCGATGCTGGACGCGGCCGACCCGGCCGTCACCTTCCAGGTCTGCGGGTACCAGCCGGCCGGGCACGTCTGCACCTCGCCCGTCTCCGGCCTGGCCGCCGTGGTGGCCTCCACCCCGATCCCGATCGGCCCCGCCTCGCCGCCCCCGGGCACCGGCCCGGACGCGGCGGCCACCGACCCGCCGTCCCCGGCACAGCCGACCGCCGCAGAGCCGACCGCCGCGCAGCCCGCCGGCGCACAGCCCTCCCCGGGCCGGTCCTAGCCGATCCCGGTGGGCCGCTCAGTCGAGATACCCGCGCAGCTGCGCCGCGAAGGCGTGGTCGCGGAGCTTGATCAGCGTCTTCGACTCGATCTGGCGGATCCGCTCCCGGGTCACGCCGAACACCGCGCCGATCTCCTCCAGCGTGCGCGGGCGGCCGTCGTCCAGCCCGTAGCGGAGCTGGACGACCTGGCGCTCCCGCTCGCCCAGGGTGGCCAGGACCGCGTCCAGGTGCTGGCGCAGCAGCAGGAAGGTGGCGGACTCCGCGGGTGAGGCGGCGTCGGCGTCCTCGATCAGGTCGCCGAGCGCGACGTCGTCCTCCTCGCCGACCGGGGTGTGCAGCGAGATCGGCTCCTGGGCCAGCCGGAGCAGTTCGCGCACCCGTTCCTCGGTCAGCTCCAGGGCGGCGGCGATCCCGGCCGGAGTCGGTTCCAGCCCGCGCTCCTGCAGCAGGGCGCGCTGCACCCGGATCACCCGGTTGATCAGCTCGACCACGTGCACCGGCACCCGGATCGTCCGGGCCTGATCGGCCAGCGCCCGGCTCATCGCCTGCCGGATCCACCAGGTCGCGTACGTGGAGAACTTGTAGCCGCGGGCGTAGTCGAACTTCTCCACCGCCCGGATCAGGCCCAGGTTGCCCTCCTGGATCAGGTCCAGCAGGGTCAGTCCGCGGCCGACGTAGCGTTTGGCGACGGACACCACCAGCCGCAGGTTCGCCTCGATCAGCCGGCGTTTGGCGATCCGGCCGCGCACCACCAGGGTGTCCAGTTCGCGGGCCAGCGGGTCGGGCGGCGGGGGGTCACCGTTCAGCCGCTCCTCGGCGAACAGGCCGACCTCGACCCGGCGGGCCAGCTCCACCTCCTCGGCGGCGGTGAGCAGGCGGACCCGGCCGATCTCGCGCAGGTACTGGCGGAGCAGGTCCGGCGCCGGGCCGGCGTCGCCCTCGGCCGGCGGGCGGGGCTCCTCCTCGTCCCCGTCGTCGGGCTCCGGACCCTCTGCGTCGGGCTCCGGACCCTCTACGCCGGGGTCCGTCTCCGGGGCCTCGGGGTGGCCCTCCGGCACGCCTCGGGCGCCGTCCGGGGGCGCGGCCCCGGCCCGGCCGTGGTCCGTCTCCCGTTCCCCGGGCGGTGCGGCACTCAGCGCGCCGGGCGGTGCGGCGGTCGGACTGGCGGTCGGTGCGGCGGTCGGGCTGGAGGTCGCGGCGAAGCCTCGGTCCACGGGCATCCCTCGGGGCGGGCGCGACTCTGGCGGACCCGCGCTGAACGGAGGTGGGACGCCCTCCAGTGTGCGGTACGCCACACTCCGTGGCCGAGACTCGTGCGCCGACTTTCTGGGCCGCTCCCACGGCCCCGCCGCACTCCTACAGCCCCGCCGCGCCCTGGCTGCGGAGCTGCTGACCGTACTGCTGGAGCTGCCACAGCTCGGTCTGCACCGCGTGCTGCTGCTCGGCGTCGGCCCGGTGGCCGAGCCGCTGGAGGTAGCCGCGGACCTCGGCGATCCGCCGGTCCACCGCCAGCAGGCGCAGCTTGACCAGGAACTCCCCGGCGTAGACCGCGTCCACCTTCCGGCGGGAGCGCACCGGCTCGACGGTCAGCTCGGTGACCAGCGAGCGCACCTGGTCGTCCGGGGCCGCCTCGCGCACCGCGCTGGTGAAGTCGGGCAGCGTCGCCCCGTACGCGGCGCCGCCGGCCTTGGCGATGGCCTGCCGGACGGCGGTGTACGGCAGGGTGGGGAACTCGTCCTCGCCGTAGTGGTCGAAGGCCGGGCTGACCAGGTCCGGGTGCTGGAGCGCCAGCTTGAGCAGCTCCCGCTCGACGAACTGGGCCGGGTCGCGCGGGTTGAGCCGGAAGGCGGGCTGCGCCGGGCGCACCGGCGCGGGCTCGACGCGGCGGCCGCGGTCGGCGCCCCGGGGGTTCTGCTGGCGCTCGCGGTCCCAGCGGGCCAGCTGGGAGACCCGGCGGACGACGAAGGGCTCGTCCAGGATGCCGAGCATGCCGGCCAGGCGGACGGCGTACTCGTGCTGGATCGAGCGGTCCTTGATCTTGGCGACGATCGGGGCCGCCTCCTCCAGGGCCGCCGACCGCCCCTCCGGCGTCTCCACCCGGTGCTTGGACACCGCCGAGACCAGCGCGAACTCGAACAGCGGGACGGGGTTGTCGATCAGCTGCTTGACCGCCTCGTCGCCCTGGGCCAGGCGCAGCTCGCACGGGTCCATGCCGCCCGGGCTGACCGCGATGGAGGTCTTGGCGGCGAACTTCTGGTCGTCCTCGAAGGCCCGCAGGGCGGCCTTCTGACCGGCCGCGTCGCCGTCGAAGGTGAAGACCGTCTCGCCGCGGTACTGCGAGGTGTCCATCAGCAGCCGACGGATGATCTTGATGTGGTCCTCGGCGAAGGCCGTACCGCAGGTGGCCACCGCCGAGGTGACCCCCGCCAGGTGGCAGGCCATCACGTCGGTGTAGCCCTCGACCACGACCGCGCGGCCCGACTTGGCGATCTCCTTCTTCGCCAGGTCGATGCCGTACAGCACGTGCGACTTCTTGTAGATCGGCGTCTCGGGGGTGTTCAGGTACTTCGGGCCGTTGTCGTCCTCGCGCAGGCGGCGGGCGCCGAAGCCGACCACCTCGCCCGCGATGTCCCGGATCGGCCAGACCAGCCGGCCCCGGAAGCGGTCGATCAGGCCGCCGCGCTGGCCCTGCGAGGCCAGGCCGCCGAGCAGGATCTCCTTGTCGGTGAAGCCCTTGCCGCGCAGGTAGCGGACCAGGTGCTCCCAGCCCACCGGGGCGTAGCCGACGCCGAAGGTCTTCGCGGCCTCCTCGTCGAAGCCGCGCTCGCCCAGGAAGCGGCGGCCGATCTCCGCCTCCGCCGAGGCCAGCTGCTCCCGGTAGTAGGCGGCGGCCACCTTGTGCGCCTCGACCAGGCGGGTCCGCTCGCCCTGCTGGTGGCGGGGGCTGTAGCCGCCCTCCTCGTAGCGCAGGGTGATGCCGGCCTGGGCGGCCATCCGCTCGACGGCCTCGGCGAAGGTGAAGTGCTCGATCTTCATCAGGAAGGCGATGGTGTCGCCGTTCTCCTGGCAGCCGAAGCAGTGGAAGACGCCCTTGGCGGGGTTCACGTAGAACGAGGCGGACTTCTCGTCGTGGAAGGGGCAGACGCCCTTGTACTCGCCGCCGCCACCGTTGGTGAGCTGAACGTAGTCGCCGACCACGGCGTCGATCGGCAGTGCGCTGCGCACCGCTTGTACGTCTTCGTCCCTGATCCGCCCGGCCACCCCGGAAGTCTACTGGGGTGGCCGGGGTTTCCCGGCGGGCCGGTCGCGCCCGGACCGGTCGCACCGCACGCGGTCGGGCGCCGGGCGGTTGCGCCTGGGCGGTCGGACGCCGGGCGCCGGGGCCGCGGGCGGTCAGGCCCAGGCGGCGCCGACGAGCCTGGCGTGCAGGGCGAGGGCGGAGGCGTCGGTGAGGGTGGCGATCTGGTCGATGACCGCGCGCAGGGCGGCCCGGTCGTCCTCGGCCTCGCGGTAGAGCGCGCCGAACACCGGGTCCAGGCCCTCGGGGGCGCGCTGGGTGAGCACGTACGCCAGCTCGGCGATCACGATCCGCTGGCGGGCCCGCAGCTGGGCCTGCTCGTCGCGCTGCATCACGAAGCGGACGGCGACCGCCTTGAGCACCGCGACCTCCAGCCGGACGCCCCGCGGCACCACCAGCTCGGCCGTGTACCGGGTGAGCCGGCCGGGGCCGTAGCGGGCCCGGGTGGCCTGCTCGGCGGCCAGGCAGAAGCGACCGATCAGCTGGCTGGTGAGGTCCTTCAGCCCGGCCCGGGCGCGGGCCGTGCCGTCGTACTCCTGGGGCCACCGGTCCTGGGCGAGCAGCCGGTCGAGGGCGGTGGCCAGTTCCTCCGGCTCGGCGTCCGGGGCGTAGCGCTCGGCGACCTTGAAGAGTTCGGCCCGCTCGCTCGGCGCCCGCAGCGCGGCCGGGTCGATGTGGCCGGCCTGGAGGCCGTCCTCGACGTCGTGGGTCGAGTACGCGACGTCGTCGGACCAGTCCATGACGGTGGCCTCGAAGCACTTGCGCCCGGCCGGGGAGCCGGCCCGCAGCCAGCGGAACACCGGCAGGTCGTCGGCGTAGACGCCGTACTTGGGCGAGGCCGGGTCGGTGGGGTGGGCGCCGCGCGTCCACGGGTACTTGGTGGCGGCGTCGAGGGCGGCGCGGGTCAGGTTGAGGCCGACGCTGCGGCCGGGCCAGGGGGCGAGCCGAGCGGCGGGGTGCTCACCCTCCGGGGCGAAGCGCTTGGGTTCGAGCCGGGTGAGGATGCGCAGCGACTGCGCGTTGCCCTCGAAGCCGCCGCAGGCCTCGGCGGCCTGGTCGAGCGCCTCCTCGCCGGTGTGGCCGAACGGCGGGTGGCCGATGTCGTGGGCCAGGCAGCCGGCCTCCACGAGGTCCGGGTCGCAGCCCAGGGCGGCGCCCAACTCCCGCCCCACCTGGGCGCATTCGAGGGAGTGGGTGAGCCGGGTGCGGGGGAAGTCGCTGCGCATCGGGGCGACCACCTGGGTGGTGCCGGCCAGCCGCCGCAGCGCCGCCGAGTGCAGCACCCGGGCGCGGTCGCGCTGGAACGCCGTGCGGCCGGGGCGCTTGTCCGGTTCGGGGACCCAGCGGGCCTCGGCGGCGTGGTCGTACGGGAGCGGGGCGGCGGCGAGGCGGTGCGCGGTGTCATCCATATGCCCCTCACGGTACGCCGCGCCCCCGACAGCCGGGGTGTGCCGCGCACGAAGGGGCGTGGGCCGGAGCGTGAATCCTGCGGTACGCGCTGATGTCCGCCCCGGCCCCGGTGACGCGCCGGTGGCCGCCCCGGCCCGCCGGGCGCCGCCTGCGGTCCGGCCCCGGCCTCCGGCCTCAGCCGCGGACGGCCTTGAGGACGACGGCGGCCACCGCCTCCTGCCCCTTGGCGTTGGGGTGGATCGCCGCCAGGCCCGGGGCCGGGAAGGGCGGTTCGACCCAGCGGGTGGCCTCGCCCGCGCACATGTCGTGCCCGGCCGAGGGGGCGGCCGCGTCCACGAACACCGCGCCCGCGCCCGCCGCCCGCCGCTTGAGCATGCTGTTGAGCTGCTGCTCCTTCTCCGAGAGGAAGCCCAGGTCCCCGGCCGCGACCGCCTTGCCCAGCACCGACCGGCAGCTCGCCGGGTCGGCCGGGAGCAGCGTCGGGTACCCGATCACGTAGACCCGGGCCTGCGGGGAGCGGTGCTTGATGTCCTGCAGGATCCTGCCGAGTTGCTCACCGGCCGCGTCGACCTTGCGCTGCACCTCGTCCGTCCCGCCGGAGGCGTAGTGCTCGCGGCAGGGCGAGGAGGCGCGGGTGGCGCCGACGATGCCCTTCACCGCGTCCACCAGGTTCTCCTTGGCGCACTCCTTGACGACCTCCATGAAGCCCGCGTCGTTGCCGCCGATGCCGACCGTCACCAGGCGGGTGGCCGAGGTCAGCGCGTCCAGCTGGGGCGGGTTGGTGCCGTGGTCGGTCTCCTGGGCGCCGGTCAGATCCCCGGTGCGGGCGCCGCTGCAACTGACGTCCTGGAACTGGCCGGCCGGCAGCCCGAGCCCCTTCGCCACCAGGGACGGGTAGTTGACCCCCGAGCGGGAGCAGCCCTTCGGCTCGCCCACCTGCGGGGCGATCTTCAGGCCGGCGGTGTACGAGTCGCCGAGGGCCACGTACGGGCCGTTCGGCGGCGGCGTGGACTTGGCGTTCTTGGCGGGCAGCGCGCCCGCGAAGCCCTCCGTCCCGCCGTCCGGGGCGGTGCACCCGGCGAGCAGCAGCGCGGCGAGCCCGGCCGTCAGGGCGACGGCCGGGCGGATGGTCCTGGACATGGTCGTGGGCATGGCATCCCCCCGGGGGATAGGCGTCACGGGCAGCTCCGTACGGCGGCGCGTCCCCCGACGCCGCCACCACCAACGAACGGGGCCCGCGAATGACTCCCGTGGCTCCCGGCCACCGCCGACCCGGCCGGTTCCCGCCGCTACGGGGCCGATTCCGCGCCGGACCCGCTCCCCGCCCGGACCTGTTCCGCGCCGGGCCTACTCCGCGCCGCGCTCGTGCTCGGCCAGGAACTGCTCGAAGCGCCGCCCCAGCTCGTCCGCCGACGGCAGGTCCACCGGCTCGGCCAGCAGGCTCTCCCGACCCTCCGCCCCCGCCACCGCGTCGTACTGGCCCTCCATGCCGCGGATCGCCGAGCGCAACTCGCCGTCCCCGTGCGCCAGCTGCTCCTCGATGTCGGCGTACACCTCGCCGACCCGCTCGCGCAGCCGGGTGCCCGGCAACACCAGGCCGGTGGCGGACTGCACCGCCTCCAGGATCAGCACGGCGGCCGCCGGGTACTCCGAGCGTGCCACGTAGTGCGGGACGTGCACGGCGAAGCCCAGCACGTCGTGCCCGGCCTCGGCCAGGCGGTACTCCAGCAGCGCCTGGGCACTGCCCGGGACCTGCGCCTGCTCGAACCACTGCGGGTAGCCGGCCGCCAGGTCGAGCCGGTTGCCGTGCGGGGTCAGGCCGACCGGGCGGGTGTGCGGCACGCCCATCGGGATGCCGTGGAAGTCCACCGCCAGCCGGACCTCGAAGCGCTCCACCAGCTCGCGGACGGCGCCGGCGAAGCGCTCCCACTCGACGTCCGGCTCGGGGCCGGTGAGCAGCAGGAACGGCGCGCCGGCGCCGTCGCGGACGAGCTGGAGCAGGATCTCCGGCGGCTCGTAGGACGCCCACTGGTCCCGGTCGAAGACCATCGCGGGGCGGCGCGCCCGGTAGTCGACCAGGCGGTCGTGGTCGAAACGGGCCACCACCTGCGGCGAGCCCGTCTCCAGCAGGTGGGCCACCACCTGGCCGCCGGCCTCGCCGGCGTCCATGAAGCCCTCGAAGTGCTGGAGCAGCACGAGGCCCGCACCGGTGTCGCGCAGCTCCGCGGTGGCCGCGGCCACCGCGGCCACGCCCTGCTGATCCAGCTCGTACAGCGCCTGGAAGTCACGCACCGCGCACCCAACCCCGTTCTCTACTCGTCACGACGTACCGGCTTCTCGTCCTCTCCAGCGTGCCGGGCGCCGCCGGAATTCCCGACCCGCCCGGCGGCGGGTCCGGCGGCCTCTCCGGACCGCTCCGGACCATGATCGCACCCGGGTGGAAAGCCCCTGGTCACGGGTGTTCAACGGCCCGTCCGGGGGCGGGTCGCAGCGGCCCGCACCGCCATTCGCGTGCCGGGAAGTGACGCACCGCCTTCTGACGGGTATCGTCCTCTCGCTGCCTCGCATCGTCGCGTCGTCGTCACGTCGTCCCGTAACGCCGTCGGCCACGTCCCGGACCGGTGCTCGGCCAGCCCACACGACGCATCTTGCCTTCATCTGGCCGCCTGTTTCCTTCGCGCTCCCGTTTCCTCATCGGCCATCTCGCGGACGCACGCTGTCCCCTCGCTCATCCCCGCCGGACCGGTCCGTGGACCCGAGTCCGTTCCGGCACCGCGCTGCCCGCCTCCGGGCCGCCGCCCCCGCCCCGCCCGACCGGCTCTCCGGCGTGCGCGGGTACCGGCGGGCGTGCTCCGGGGCCGGGGCGACTGTCCCTGCCTCCCGAGCCGTACCCCGGCACGGTAGGCACCCTCCGACCGATGAAGGACCGAAGGTTCCGTGCCCGTACCTGTCATCCTCACCGGCCGCACCGTGCGGCTGGAGCCCCTCGCCGCGCACCATGCCTCGGCCATCGCCGAGGCCGGCGCCGAGGACCGTACGACCTACGCCTTCACGCCCGTCCCGCACGGCCTCGAAGCGGCCCGCGACTACATCGCGCGCGCCCTCGCCGACCAGGCCGCGGGCCGGTCGCTGCCGTTCGCGACGGTGAACGTGGCGGACGGCCGGGTCGTCGGCTCCACCCGATTCCTGGAACTCGACTACTGGCGGGGGCCGATGGTCTGGCCACCGGTGCCCGGGGTGCCGTTCGGCGACCCGGCCACGGCCGTCCCGGACGCCGCCGAGATCGGCAACACCTGGCTCTCGCCGCGTGCCCAGGGCACCGGCATCAACACCGAGGCCAAGCTGCTGATGCTGCGCCACGCCTTCGAGACCTGGGGGGTGCAGCGGATCTCGCTGCGCGCCGACGCCCGCAACCAGCGCTCGCGCACCGCCATCGAGCGGCTCGGCGCCACCTCCGAAGGCGTCCGCCGGGCCCACTCGCGCGGGCTCGACGGGGTGGTGCGCTCGACCGCGTTCTACTCGATCCTCGACGACGAGTGGCCCGCGGTGCGGGACATCATCGAGCTGCGGATCGCCGCCGCCACCTCGCCCAGCGCCCCGGATCCGGCGATCAACCAGGAGTGCCTTAGACACGGCGGCGGTCCCGGGCACCTGATCACGGCCTGAAACGGTCCGAAGGGGGCTACGGCCGCCACCCGTAGCCCCTGGCGGCCAGGCCGAGGACCCGTGCGAGGAGCTCCGGATCGGCAGCTCCCCGGAAGCGGTCGGGGTGCGCCTCGGCCAGCGCCGACCCGGGCCGCCAGCCGCCGCCGCGCACCGGGGTGACCCGGACGCTCCAGATCTCGAAGCCGGTCCAGCTGCGGTGCAGGCGCAGCACGCCCTCGGCGGTGTGGGACACCCACTTGTCCTCCATCTCCCGGGGGCGCAGCCCGGCCCGGATCCGCTGCCACTCCTCGTCCGTCCAGACCACGTCCGGCACCGGGCAGGCGCGGGGCAGCAGCATGGGCTTCAGGCGGCCCTCCCTCTCCGGGGCGGGCCGGACGCCGCCCGGCTCGGGGAACGCCCAGCCGGGCAGCGGTTCGCGGGCGGCCAGCCAGGCGGCCGGAATGCCCTCGGTCCCGGTGTGCGCGGCAACCACTCCCCCGGTGATCGCGGCCACCGTGTCCATGTCGCCGCCGGCCGCGACCGCCTCCCGGACGGCGGCCGGATAGTCGCTCAGGTGCCGGGCGGCGCACCACAGGGCGTACGGGACGGTGTCGACGGCGGACGTCCGGCTGCCGTTGCCCAGGATCTCGGCGGCGGCCCTCGGGTCCGGTTCGGCGAGCAGCTGGACCGCCTCGGTGAGGCCGTCACGGACGGCGCCGTAAGGGGTGAGGGAGATCACCGCCTCCAGGAAGGACTCCGGCGTCATCGCCCCGGTGCGCGCCCGCACCGCGTACGCGGTGGCCACCGCGACCGCGATGGCGCCGTCCACCGCCTGCGGGTGGGTGTGGGTGATCACGGCGGTGTCGGCGGCGGGCCGGACCGCGGCGGCCGGGTCCTCGGCGTACGCCGCCCCCAGCGGGGCGACCCGCATCGCGGCGCCGTTGCCGTACGAGCCCTGGCCGTCGAAGAGTTCGGCCGCCAGGGCCTTCGCGTCACCGCCCTCCCGGACCAGCCGCAGCATCCGGTTGGCGGCCGGACCGTACCCGCGGTCGAAGTCGTGGCGCCGGGCGAAGGCGTGGGTGAGGTCGAAGGTGTCGATCGTGCCGCGTTCGGTGTGCGCGGCGTACACCGAGCACGCCATCTCGGTGTCGTCGGTCCACGGCCAGGGGCCGGGCGGGTCGGTGCGGGCGGCGAAATGGGCGGCGGCGGTGGCCGGGACGAAGAGCTGTGCACCGTAGGCATCGCCTACCGAAAGGCCGTTGAGCGCGTCGAGCGCGGGGCCGGTGGGTGGAGTCGTCATATGGCCCTCAGCTCAGTGGTTCGACCGGCGCTCCGTCAACCTCATTCTCGTAGGCTCCCCCGACGAGCGATGTTTCGCATACATCCGATCATGGTGGGCAGCACCCGGGGCATGACCCGCGTGAACCCGCTCGACCCCGTCGTGCTGCTCGGCGCCGACCAGCAGCACATCGTCACCCGGGCGCAACTGCGCCGGCTCGGCGTGCCGTCCGGCACCATCGCCCACCGGCTGCGCCCCGACGGGCCCTGGCAACAGGTGCTGCCCCGGGTGATCTGCCTGCAGTCCGGCCGATTGACGGCGCATCAACGGCTGCGCGCCGCGCTGGCGTACGCGAGCCCCAAGGGGCGGGCGCCGCAGGCCGGGGAGGTGCTGCTGACCGGGGACGCGGTGCTGGCCGACGTGGGGCTGCCGAGCGCCGGACACCCGACCGACCTGGCCCGGATCGACGTCCTGATTCCCGCCCAACGCCGGGTCCGCGACCGCGAGTTCGTCCGGATCCACCGGTCGGTCGGGCCACTGCCGGGCGGCTTCGAGCGGGACGACGGGCTGTGGAGCACCACCGTCGCCCGGGCGCTGGCCGACCTCGCGCCGGGCGAGACCGGGCAGCACCGGTTCCGGGCGCTGTGCGCGGAGGCCGTCCAGCGGCGGCACTGCGAACTCGGCGAGCTGCTGGACCACTTGCTGGCCCGGCCGGGCGCGCTCGGACTGCCGCAGGTGGCCCGGGTGGTGGAGGACCTCACCGCCGGAGTGCGATCGGTGGTGGAGGGCGAGGCCCGCGAACTCCTCGCGCACGCGGGCCTGCCCGAGCCGCTGTGGAACCCGGTGCTCTTCCTGGACGGCCGCTTCCTCGCCGTCCCGGACGCCTACTGGCCGCACGCCTGCGTGGCGTTGGAGATCGACTCCCGCGCCTGGCACCTGCGCCCCGCCGACCACGAACGCGGCCTGGCCCGCGCCAACCGGCTGACCGCCGTCGGGCTCCCCGTGGTCCGCACCACCCCGGTCCAGCTCCGGCGCGACCCCGTCCCGGTGTTCCACGAGCTGACCGCCCTCCTCACCACCGGCCCGCACGGCCCCCACCGCCGGATCAGCTGGCGCCGGGCCCGGTGAGGGGTGCGGGGTGTCACGCGACTCGGGGTGTCAGCAGCGCGGATCGATCTCCTGGAAGGTCCCGTAGTGGTCCGGCGACCAGTACTGCTCGCCGGAGCCGCCGGTGACCACGCGGCGGGTGCCGCGGTCGTTGGAGCCCGGGGTGACCACGGTGAACTCGTGGTAGTAGCCGCCGGACTTCTTCGGCAGACGGCTCTCGCGGTTCTCGAAGACGATGCCGTCGCGGTTGTACGGGTACGGGCCGTTCTTGGCGATCAGGCCGAGGGTGTCCTGGGCCTGGCTGGGGAGCTTGCTGCGGCAGACGTCGGCGAGCGCCGGGTCGGCGGGCACCCAGGTGCCGCTCGGGGCAGGGGTGCCGCCGGCGGGCGGGGACGGCTTGGGGGCCGAGGACTTGGGGGCCGAGGCGCCCGCCGAGGTGGCGGTGGAGCTCGCGGCGGCCTTGGGGTGGCTGCTGCCGCCCTTGCCGGCGAGCAGGTACCCGATGCCGGCGACGAGGGCCAGGATCAGGACGGCCACGACGACGAGCGGGCTTTTACGTCTGGTCATGCGCCCCAGCTTGGCAGGCCCGCGGGCGCCGCCCGGCCAGCTACACACGTGGCCGCCGCCACATCCGGCCGGCCGGGGACGGGCGGCCGGGGACAGACGGACGGCCGGGCGGGGACGGACGCCATTGTCCGTTCCCGCCCGGCCGTTGTTACGTACGCCGGTTCTCCTGCGCCGAGCTCCGGTGTACGCCCTCCCGACGGGGAGGGAAGCGGTCAGTCCGGCCCGCGGCCGAGGAGGGGATGCCTACCCTCTCTCAGCGCGGGTCGCTGCCCGCCGTCTCGATGGCGGCGCGGCCTGCCTCCAGGCGCGCCACCGGGATCCGGAAGGGGGAGCAGGAGACGTAGTCCAGCCCCACCTCGTGGAAGAAGTGGACCGAGTCCGGGTCGCCGCCGTGCTCGCCGCAGACGCCGAGCTTGAGGTCGGGGCGGGTGGCCCGGCCGGCCTCGACGGCGTGCTTGACGAGCGCGCCGACGCCGTCGCGGTCGATGGTCTCGAACGGGGAGACCCCGAAGATGCCCTTCTCCAGGTACGCGGTGAAGAACGAGGCCTCCACGTCGTCCCGGGAGAAGCCCCACACGGTCTGGGTGAGGTCGTTGGTGCCGAAGGAGAAGAACTCGGCGGCCTCGGCGATCTGACCGGCGGTGACCGCGGCGCGCGGCAGCTCGATCATGGTGCCGAGCTTGATGTCCAGCTGCACGCCGGTGGACTGGGCGACCTCGGCGAGCACGCGCTCGCACTCGTCGCGGACCAGCTCCAGCTCCTGGACGGTGCCGACCAGCGGGATCATCACCTCGGGGCGCGGGTCCCCGCCGGCCAGCCGGCGCTCGGCGGCGGCCTCGGCGATGGCGCGGACCTGCATGCCGAACAGGCCGGGGATGACCAGGCCGAGGCGGACGCCGCGCAGGCCCAGCATCGGGTTCTGCTCGTGCAGCTTGTGCACCGCCTGGAGCAGGCGCAGATCGTTCTCGTTCGGGTCCTTGCGGGCCTCGGCGAGGGCGACGCGCACCGACAGCTCGGTGATGTCCGGCAGGAACTCGTGCAGCGGCGGGTCGAGCAGCCGGACGGTGACGGGCAGGCCGTCCATGGCCTGGAAGAGCTCCAGGAAGTCGCCCTTCTGCAGCGGCAGCAGGGTGGAGAGGGCGAGCTCGCGGTCCTTGTCGTTGTCCGCCAGGATCAGGTGCTCGACCTCCTTGCGGCGCTCCTCGCCGAGGAACATGTGCTCGGTGCGGCACAGGCCGATGCCCTGGGCGCCGTAGCGGCGGGCGCGCCCGCCGTCCTCGGCGTTGTCGGCGTTGGCGCGCACGGCGAGCCGGCGGCGGACGTCGGCGTGCGCCATCAGCCGGTGGACGGCCTGGACGAGGCCGCCCTGGACGTCGGCGCCGGCGTGCAGGGTGCCCTCGAAGTACTCGACGACGGGGGACGGCAGGACGGGGACCTCGCCGAGGTAGACCTTGCCGGTGGCGCCGTCGATGGAGACGACGTCGCCCTCCTCCAGCACCAGGCCGCCGGCGGTGGTCATCCGGCGGCGCTTGGTGTCGACCTCCAGCTCCTCGGCGCCGCAGACGCAGGTCTTGCCCATGCCGCGGGCGACGACGGCGGCGTGCGAGGTCTTGCCGCCGCGTGAGGTGAGGATGCCCTCGGCGGCGATCATGCCGTCCAGGTCGTCCGGGTTGGTCTCGCGGCGGACCAGGATGACCTTCTCGCCGGAACGGGACCACTTGACGGCGGTGTAGGAGTCGAACACGATCTTGCCGATGGCGGCGCCGGGCGAGGCGGCGAGGCCCCAGGCGATCTGCTGGGACTCGGCGTTCGGGGCGAAGCGCGGGAACATCAGCTGCGAGAGCTGGCCGCCGGTGACCCGCATGAGGGCCTCGTCCAGGTCGATCAGGCCCTGGTCGACCAGCTGGACGGCGATCCGGAAGGCCGCGGCGGCGGTGCGCTTGCCGACGCGGGTCTGCAGCATCCAGAGCTTGCCGCGCTCGATGGTGAACTCGATGTCGCAGAGGTCGCGGTAGTGGTTCTCGAGCGTCTGCATGATCGTCATCAGCTCGTCGTACGACTTCTTGTCGAGCTTCTCCAGCTCGGCCAGCGGCAGGGTGTTGCGGATGCCGGCGACGACGTCCTCGCCCTGGGCGTTGGACAGGTAGTCGCCGTAGACGCCCTGGGCACCGGTGGAGGGGTCGCGGGTGAAGGCGACACCGGTGCCGGAGTCCTCGCCAAGGTTGCCGAAGACCATGCTGCAGACGTTGACCGCGGTGCCGAGGTCGTTCGGGATGCGCTCCTGCCGGCGGTACAGGCGGGCGCGGTCGCCGTTCCAGGAGTGGAAGACGGCGTGGATGGCGAGGTCCATCTGCGCGCGCGGGTCCTGCGGGAAGGCCCGGCCGGTCTCGCGCTCGACGATGCCCTTGAACACCTCGACGAGCGCCCGGAGGTCGGAAGCGTCCAGGTCCAGGTCGTTGGCGGTGCCCTTGGCGTGCTTGGCCTCGTCCAGGGCCTCCTCGAACAGCTCGCCGTCGACGCCCAGCACGGTCTTGCCGAACATCTGGACCAGGCGGCGGTAGGAGTCCCAGGCGAAGCGCTCGTTGCCGGACTGGGCGACGAGACCGACCACCGAGGCGTCCGAGAGGCCGATGTTCAGGACGGTGTCCATCATGCCGGGCATGGAGAACTTCGCGCCCGAGCGCACCGACACCAGCAGCGGGTTGTCGGGCTGGCCGAGCTTCTTGCCCATCTCCTGCTCGAGCGCGTCCAGGTGGGCGCTGATCTCCTGGTGCAGCGAGGCCGGCTCGCTGCCGGTCTCCAGGAAGACCTTGCAGGCCTCGGTGGTGATGGTGAACCCCGGAGGGACGGGGAGGCCAAGGTTGGTCATCTCGGCCAGGTTCGCGCCCTTGCCGCCGAGAAGGTCCTTGAGGTCCTTGTTTCCTTCAGTGAAGGAGTAAACAAACTTCTGCTGGGACGGCACGGGTCGGTCTCCTCGTACGCGGTTGCCCTGACGCCGGAGAACATACCCATTTCGAAGGTTCTTCTCTGCCCCGAATGGGCCGTACGAGGCTGGTACCCGGGGGTAACCCGATAGATCGAATGCACATAAAGGCGTTCACCTCTGTTGGTGAAATCGTCCGGATGACGCTAGCCAACCTTCAAGTCTTGAACGAATAGAAACACGAAGATCGCATGATTCGGACGCTGGGTAGCGGTCGCGGGTCGCCCGCGTTGCCCCGGCTTGATTTCCTGCACTCGGATCGGCCGATCACCGGCCCACCGGCTTCGGGAAGCGATTCACAGTCGACCTGTCCATTTCGTCCACTGACCCGCCGCCAGGCGCCACCGCATGTGGCAAGCGTCACCAGCGCATCTCACCGGTCGAACGTAGTCCGCCTCCGCCGATCGTCGCACTCCGTCCAGAAACGTGCCCGTTCCGTGACATCGGATCGCCGAAAAGGAGCCCTCCTGTCCAGGTTGGACAAGAGGGCTGGGACCGAGTGGCGATGGGCCCCAGGGGGCCGATTTCGCCATTATGGACAGGTCATCCGCCAGAGGTGTCCGATTCGGCATCCGCCCCCGGTCGGGCGCAGTCGTACGGATCGTCCAACCAGCCCTCGGGCAGCACCACCCGGTTGTTGCCGGCGGTACGCCCGCGCGGCCCGTCCGCACCCGCCGGCCAGGCCTGGGACTGCTCCACCAGGGCGAGGGTTCCGGCCAGCTCGACCAGGGAGGAGGAGTTGGCGAGCTTCACCCGCAGCTCCGAGCCGACCGAGAAGCCCTTGGTGTACCAGGCGACGTGCTTGCGGAAGTCGATCACGCCGCGCGCCTCGTCCCCGATCCACTCGCCGAGCAGCTGCGCGTGCCGCACCATGGCCCGCGCCACGTAGCCGAAGTCCGGGCGGGCGTAGTCGACCTCGCCCTCGAAGATCGAGACCAGGTCCCTGAACAGCCACGGCCGGCCCAGGCAGCCGCGGCCCACCACGACGCCGTCGCAGCCGGTCTCCCGCATCATCCGCAGCGCGTCGTCCGCCGACCAGATGTCCCCGTTGCCCAGCACCGGGACGTGCGCCGGAACGGACTCGCGCAGCCGGGCGATCGCCGACCAGTCGGCCGTCCCGCCGTAGTGCTGGGCGGCGGTGCGCCCGTGCAGGGCGATCGCGGCCACGCCCTCCTCGGCGCCGATCCGGCCGGCGTCCAGGTAGGTGAGGTGGTCGTCGTCGATGCCCTTGCGCATCTTCATGGTGACCGGCAGGTCGCCCGCGTTGGCCACGGCCTCGCGCAGGATCTCGCGCAGCAGGTTGCGCTTGTACGGCAGCGCCGAGCCGCCGCCCTTGCGGGTCACCTTGGGGACGGGGCAGCCGAAGTTGAGGTCGATGTGGTCGGCCAGGCCCTCGTCCGCGATCATCCGGGCGGCCTTGCCGACCGTCACCGGGTCCACGCCGTACAGCTGGATCGAGCGCGGCTTCTCGCTGGCGTCGAACTTGATCAGCTGCATGGTCTTGGCGTTGCGCTCGACCAGGGCCCGGGTGGTGATCATCTCGGAGACGTACAGGCCCTTGCCGCCGCTCTGCTCGCGGCAGAGCGTGCGGAACGGCGCGTTGGTGATGCCGGCCATCGGCGCCAGCACGACGGGCGGCCACACCCGGATCGGGCCGATGTCCAGCGGCGCGAACTCGGCGTCGGGCGCGGTGGGTGCGGGCGTGGCAGTCATGCGCGGCTGACCTCGGGGCAGGGGAACGGGACTCTCCATTGTCCCCCACTCGGGTCAGCCCCTGTTTCCGGGCCGCTCCGGGACTCCCCGGGGCCCTCCGGGCCTCT
Organism: Kitasatospora sp. NPDC043949; assembly: GCF_056435365.1. NCBI lineage: Bacteria > Bacillati > Actinomycetota > Actinomycetes > Kitasatosporales > Streptomycetaceae > Kitasatospora > Kitasatospora sp. NPDC043949. The sequence goes on from NZ_JBWKEQ010000001.1 coordinate 311,436, forward strand.
CTAGGCCGGGTCGATCGTGATCGAGCCCGAGGTGACCGAGCCGTGGATCCGGTTCGGACTGGCCGGGTCCGCCAGGCTCGGGTCGATGTGGCGGCTGCCGCTGCCGACCTCGCCGCTGAAGGCGTAGTGGGAGTCCTGCGGCAGGGCCAGCTTCACCGAGCCCGACCCGCTCCTGGTGTCCACCGACCGCGGCGCCCTGGAGAAGGCCAGGTCGACCGCCCCCGAGGTGGTCTCCGCGTACACCTGCTCCGAGCGCAGGCCGGTGCCCTGCACCATCCCGGAGGTGGCGTGCGCGTACACCTGCCCGGACGTGCCGGTCAGTTTCAGCTCGCCCGAGGTGAGGTCCATCCGGACGCCGCCGCTCAGGCCGTCCACCTCGACGCTGCCCGAGCTCACCTGCCCCGACACGTCGGTACCGGCCGGCACCTCCAGCTCGATCTGGGCACCGCAGCCGAAGTCGGCGAACGGCAGGAACTTCCGGCACTCCATGCCGACCGTGAGCACGTCGCCGTCGAAGGTGGTCGACACCGACGGCTTGCGCACCATCCAGTCCAGGTTCTGCCGGACCACCACCCGGCCGTCGCGGCCCGCCCTGATCCGCACCGAGGCGCTGCCGGTGTCCAGCCGGAGCTTGTGGATGACGACGTTGTACGGCTGCGTCGAGGTCGTCTGCTGCTGCACCACCGTCGCCCAGGTCTGCATCCCGGCGCCGATCATGACGACCGCGATCGCGAGCGTGCCGGTGGTCCGCCAGGCCTTCCGCCCCCACGCCTTCGTCGGTCCGCCCACGGCTACCCGACCTCCAGGAACCGCAGCACCGCCAGCACCCGGCGGTGGCTGTCGTCGGCCGGCGGCAGGTCGAGCTTGGTGAAGATCGAGTTGATGTGCTTGGCCACCGCGCTGTCGCTGACCACCAGGGCGGCCGCGATCGCGGCGTTGGAGCGGCCCTCCGCCATCAGGCCGAGCACGTCCCGCTCGCGCGGGGTCAGCTTCTCCAGCGGGTCCCGGTGGCGGCGCACCAGCAGCTGGGCCACCACCTCCGGGTCCAGGGCGGTGCCGCCCGCGGCGACCCGCTGCAGCGCCTCCACGAAGTCGTCCACGTTGGCCACCCGCTGCTTGAGCAGGTAGCCGACGCCGCTGGTGTTGGTGGCCAGCAGGTCGGCGGCGTAGCGCTCCTCCACGTACTGGGAGAGCAGCAGCACGGCGACGTCCGGCCACTGCCGGCGGATCATCAGCGCGGCCTTCACACCCTCGTCGGTGAAGCCCGGAGGCATCCGGACGTCCGCCACCACCACCTTCGGGCGGTGCTCCTCGACGGCCGCCAGCAACTCGGTGGCGTCCCCGACGGCGGCGGCGACCTCGAAGCCCACCGCCTCCAGGACCTTGACCAGGCCGACCCTCAGCAGGACCGAGTCCTCGGCGATCACAGCGCGCACGGCAACTCCACGGTGATGGTGGTGGGGCCCCCGAGGGGGCTGAGAACGGACAGTGTGCCGTCGACCGAGGCGGCGCGCTTGCGCAGGCCGGTCAGCCCGGTGCCGCGCGAGGCGTCCGCGCCGCCCACGCCGTCGTCGCTGATGACCAGGCGCAGCCGGCCGCCGACCGTCCGCACCGAGAGGTCGACCCGCTGGGCGCGGGCGTGCTTGGCCACGTTGGTCAGGGCCTCGGAGACGGTGAAGTAGGCGACCGCCTCGACGGTCGGGGCGACCGGCTCGGCGAGGTGGACGTCCAGGCGCACCGGCAGCGGGGCGCGGGCCGCGATGCCGGACAGCGCCGCGTCCAGGCCGCGGTCCTCCAGGACCGCCGGGTGCAGGCCGCGGACCAGGTCGCGCAGCTCGTCGATGGCCGCCTGCGCCTCCTCGTGCGCGTCCACGATCACCTGCATGACCTCGGGCGGGACGTCCTTGAGGGTGCGCCGGGCCAGGCCCAGGTTCATCGCGAGGGAGGTCAGGCGCTGCTGGGCACCGTCGTGCAGGTCCCGCTCGATCCGGCGGCGCTCGGCGTCCACCACGTCGACCAGCCCGGCCCGGCTCTCGGCGATCTCCTCGACCCGCCGCTCCAGCGCCTCCGCGCGGTTGGGGCCGAGCAGCAGCTGGGCCGTGCGCACCTCCAGCCAGGCCGCCAGCGCCGCCAGCCAGGGCATCACGGCCAGCAGCAGCACCCCGGCGACCGTGATCACCACGTCCAGCCCGGCCAGCTCCGAGCGCAGCGGGCTGCCGACGGGCATCAGCCAGACCCAGCCGTACACGCTGGCCATCACCACGCCGGCGCCCCAGGCGTACAGCACCACCAGCGCGCCCGCCGCCAGCAGCGGGCCGGCCAGCAGGTGGTGGACGCTCTGGCGCCAGGTCAGCCCCAGCAGCAGCCGGCCCGGCAGCCAGGCCCACGGCTCGCCCGGGCGCGGCGGCGACACCTCCACCCCGCGCAGGGCGCGCAGCCGGCCGCGCTGGGCGGCGGTGAGCGGGCGCGTGCAGATGAGGACCAGGGCCGTCATCGGGAAGAGCAGCTTGGACTCGGTGACGGCCAGCCAGACCGGCAGGGCCATCGGGAGGCCGGCGGCTATGAAGCGGGTGTCCCGCCAGGCCTCGGGCGACCACGGGGGGCGCCGAAGGCTCCTGACGAGCGCTCGGCGCAACGTGGTGGAGGGCATGACCGACAGCGTAGGGCGCGATGATCAACGGCCACCATGAAGGGGGGCTCACGGTCGGGGTGTATCTAGGTACACCCCGGATTCGGAGCACGGCACCACCGACAGCGGCCCATGATCGACGGGAAGCTGGACGGCATGACGAGCACCGCATCGCACTCCGCCACCCCGCCGCACCGGCGGCCCGTCCCCGGGAGCCACGGGGGTGTTCCCGGGGACGCGCTCCGCCGGACGGCGGGGCCGGAGGGGACGCTGCCGGTCGGGGCCGGGCCCTGGTCGGTCCGCAGCCTGGTCGGCCGCCGCGGCCGGGCCGCGCTGGAGGTGTACCAGGACGGCGAGTTGGCCGATGTCCTGGTCGCCGCCCGGCTCACTCCGCAGCTGCTGCGCGGTGCTCGGCGCAGCCCGGCCGGCGGGCGGGCGCACCACGTGCTCGCCTGGGGCCGGCTGGCGGCCGACGGCGGCGCGCCCGCGGTGGCGTTCACCGCCGGGCGGCTGGCCGGGCCGCTCCGGTCCGTGCGGTCGCTCGGGTCCGTGCGGTCATTCCGGTCCGTACGGTCGTTCCGGTCCGTACGGTCGCTCTGGTCGGCCGGGCCGTTCCGGTTCGAGCGACCGGCCGTCGGCGCCGAGGTGGTCACGGTCGCCGGGCGGTTCTGGCTCGCCTGGGCCGAGGGCCCGTACACCGGGGTGCTGGTCCGGCACCCCGGCGGGGACACCACCGAGCGGCAGCCGCTGGAGCGGGTGCGGCGCCGGGGCGAGGCCGCGGTCGTCGGAGGGGCCGCATGAGCACCGCCGTCCTCGCCGGCCGCCCGGCCGCCGCCCTCGTCCTGCCCGCCCGCTTCGAGCGGGTGCCGGTCGTGGCCGCCGTCGCGCTGCTGCCCTGGCTCGCGGTCCTCGCCGCCTGCCACGAGACCCCGTGGGTGGTGCTCGACCTGCTGGAGTTCTCCGCGCTGCTCTCGCTCGACGCCCTGCTGCGCCGGCGCAGCGCCGCCGCCGGCTGGGCCGGCGGAGCGGTGGCCCTGCTGCTCGCGGGGGACGCGCTGGCCGACATCGCCTGCGCCGGCCCGGGCCACGCGGTGCTCGCCGCCCTGGTGATGGCGCTCGGCGTCGAACTGCCGCTCGCGGTGGTGTGCGTGCTGCTCGGGCGTGCCGTCCTCACCCCCCGCTAGAAGCCGTCGGGCAGGGCTAGAAGCTGCTGGGCAGCCGGTTCATCAGCGCGCGGGTCTCCTCGTCCAGCGGGGTGTACGTGATCATCCGCGTCCCGAGTCGGGGGCCGAGCCAGAAGCTGGTGTACTCGCAGCGCAGCAGCCCGACGCCCGGCACCTGGAACCGCTTGATCCCGTTGCTCGGCCCCATCACCTCGTGCCGCTGCCAGACCTCCGCGAAGTCCGGCGAGGTCTTGAGCAGCCGGGCCAGCAGTGCCTTCCAGGCGGGCTCCGCGCTGTGGTCGGCCATCGCGGCACGGAACCGGGCCACCATGCCGAGGCGTTCGGTCCGGTAGTCGATCAGCACCTCGCGGAACCGCGAGGGGGTGAACGCCATCCACATCAAGTTGCGGTCCTCGGGCGGAAGTTCGTTGAGATCGCCGACGATCGCGGTGTACTGGGCGTTGTACGCGAGCACGTCGTAGCGGGGGTTGACGGCCACGGCCGGGTACGGCGCCATCTGCTCCAGCACCAGCCGCACGCTCTGGGTGACCGAGGGGCACTCCTTCACCGGCGCCGGATCCTCCGCGCCGGCCAGGGTGAACAGGTGCGCGCGCTCGCTCGGGTCCAGCAGCAGGGCGCGGGAGACCGCGTCCAGCACCTGGGTGGACACCTGGATGTCGCGCCCCTGCTCCAACCACGTGTACCAGGTCACCCCGACGGCGGCGAGCTGCGCGACCTCCTCGCGGCGCAGCCCCGGCGTGCGGCGGCGGCCGGTCGGGGGCAGGCCCACCTGGTCGGGCGCGATCCGCTCGCGGCGGCTGCGCAGGAAGGCCGCCAGGTCGTGCCGGCGGGCGTCGTCGGGGGTGGTCCGGGCTTGCGTCGCCGGGGTGGTCCGGGCTTGCGCGACCGAGGCGGACCGGGCTTGCGCGGCCGGGGTGGTGAGGCTCATGGTTCCTAGCATGCGCCAGCCCGGAGCCTGTTGCCAGGTACTTCTTATACCTGGATAACCACACTCTGGTACCAGGGTACGGCCAGGCGGATCGTAGGACCCGTGACCCAACAACTCGCCGTCGCCCCCGACCCGGTCCGCACCGCCACCACCCCCGGCGCCGCGACCGCGACCGCCGCCCGCAGCGCTGCCCCCTCCCTCGGCACCGCCGGGCTGGTCACCGTCCTGCTCGGGGCCTTCCTGCCGATGCTCGACTTCTTCATCGTCAACGTCGCGCTGCCCACCATCGACCACGACCTGGCCGCCGGGCCCGCCGTCCTCGAACTCGTCGCCGCCGGCTACGGCATCGCCTTCGCCGTCCTACTCGTCCTCGGCGGGCGCCTCGGCGACATCTTCGGCCGCCGCCGGCTCTTCGTCGTCGGCGCCGCCACCTTCGCCGTCACCTCGCTCGCCTGCGGCCTCGCCCCCGGCGCCTGGACGCTGGTCGCCGCCCGCGCCGCCCAGGGCGCCTCCGCCGCGCTGCTGATCCCGCAGGTCCTCGGCACCATCACCGCCGCCACCGACGGCGCCCGGCGCGGCCGCGCCCTCAGCATCTACGGCGCCGTCGGCGGCATCTCCGTGGTGATCGGGCAGGTGCTCGGCGGCATGCTCGTCGCCGCCGACCTGTTCGGCACCGGCTGGCGCTCCGTCTTCCTGCTCAACGTGCCGTTCGCGCTGCTCGCCCTGGTCCTCGCCGTCCGCTACGTCCCGGAGAGCCGGGCCACCCAGGCCGCCCGGGTCGACGTGCCCGGCACCGTCCTGCTCACCGCCTCGCTGCTCGCCCTGCTCGTCCCGCTGATGGAGGGCCGCGCCGCCGGCTGGCCGCTCTGGTCCTGGGTGCTGCTCGGACTGTTCCCCGTCCTCGCCGCCGCCTTCGTCCTGGTCGAACGCCGGGCGGAGCAGCGCGGCGCCACCCCGCTGGTGCCGCCGTCCCTGCTGCGCATCCCCGAGATGCGGCGCGGCCTCGGCATCGCCCTGCCCTACTTCACCGGCTTCGGCGGCTTCATGTTCGTCATCGCCGTCGCCCTCCAGCAGGGCCTGCACCTCGGTCCGGTCGCGGCCGGCTGGGCGCTCGTCCCGATGGCCGTCGGCTACTTCACCGCCTCGCTCTCCGGCCCCCGCCTGATCGGCCGCTACGGCAGCCGGGTACTGAGCGCGGGCGCCGTCATCCAGGCCGCCGGCCTGGCCACCCTCGCCGTCACCGTCCTCGCCGACTGGTCGCACTTCTCCCCGCTGCGGATGGCGCCCGGCGTCGCCCTCGCCGGCATCGGACAGGGCCTGATCGGCACCCCGCTGTTCCGCGTCGTCCTCGCCAAGGTGCCCGCCGCCCGGGCCGGCGTCGGCAGCGGCGTCCTGGCCACCGGCCAGCAGTCCAGCCTCGCCCTCGGCGTCGCCACCCTCGGCACCCTCTACCTGTCGCTCTCCCCCAGCCTCGGCATGGACCGCGCCCTCGCCCTCTGCCTGGGCCTCCAGCTCATCGGCTCCTTCGTCATCCTGTACCTGACCACCCGCCTCCCCCGCTCCATCGGCTGAGCCGACCGGCCCCACGGGCCGCGGCGACGGCAACGGCCCCGCGATCGACACCCGATCGCGGGGCCGCCGCCACGTCGCGCCAAGGTCCTGCGCCGCCCGGACACCGGCGGACCTGCCCTCACCTGCGACACCCGCACCACCGGCGCCGAAGAGCAACCCGCCGCCTGGGCCGCCCACCCCGGTTCGGCGTCCGCCGACCGGCTCCGGGCGCTCTCTAGACGTCGAGCGAGCCGACGAAGCGGTCCAGCCTCGAGACGACCTGCCGCAGCACCCCGGCCGACCCCACGGGATCATCCGCCAGCTCAAGGGAGTGATCCGCCGAGGGCACTTCCAGGGCCTCGTGCCCCACCGACCCGGCGACCTGTCGATCCCACAGCTGGTCGGCGCTCCCGCCGACCAGGAGCGTCGGCGCTTCGGATCGGCGCAGCGAGCGGGCCACCTGGTCGAGGGTCAGGACGGGCGTCAGCCAGGCCGCCGCCATCCCCCGATCGGCTGCGATGCCACAGGCGAGCGAGCCCAAGGACTTGCCGACCAGGAGACCGCAGGCCCCCTCCTCCGCGGCGACGGCCCGGCCGACCTGCCGCTCGACCCATGCGATCCGGTCGTCCACGGTGAACCGAGAGAAGTCGCCCGGGACCTGCCACCACAACTCCTGCACCGTCCAGCCGTGTTGGAGGAGCACGGCGCGGGCGAAGTGGAGCAGCGGCCTGGCGGGCGAGTAACCGACTCCGGGAATGACGAGTGCGACACGGGCAGGGTCACCGTCGAAACGATTCGGGACCGCGAAGGGTGAGGGATCAGGCATGCCGGCAGGCTACCCAGCGGTCGGGTCGGCGGCCCCGGTCAACGGCCGATGAAGTTCTTGTCGATGAGCAGTTGCAGGACGTCGGTGTGGAAGTCGGGGAAGTCCATCGGGACGATGCCGAAGTGGGCGGCCTGTTGGCGGCGGGCGTTCAGGTAGTCGCGGACGGGGGGCATGATGGCGGCCGCGTTGACCTTGGGCCAGCCGCCGTTGGCGTAGCTCGTGAAGTTCACGTACATCCGCGGGGAGCCCTGGTCGAGGAAGGCATGGTCGAACCAGTCGACGACGGCCTGGGACTTGGCGGCGAGGCTGATGCCCTGGAAGGTGTCCTGGGTCGCGAACCAGGTGTTGGTGCCACTGGACCACTGGATGACCGACCACGGGTTGGCGAAGTCGGCAGCGAGGACGACGCGGCCGCGGGCCTGGCCGAGGGTGGGCCACGAGGGGTCGGTCCAGAACAGGCCCCGGTAGCCGAGGTCGTCCAGGTAGTGGTTGATCCGGCGCTGGAACTCGGTGTCGTCGAGCCGGTTCCCGCCCGCGTACTCGTTCCTGACCCGCATGACCAGGGCCTCGCGCGGGTTGGCGGCGAGGAAGGAGCGGCACTGGTCGAGGACGTCCTGGAGCCGGACGTACTGGTAGTTGTCGCTGTGGTAGATGCCGAGTTCGTCGGCCGTCCCCGCGAGTCCGTTGCAGCGGATGTCGAGGAAGCGGATGCCGCGCTGGAGTTGCTCGGGCAGGCCCCAGTTCTGGGTGTGGGACCACTCGGTGCCGTGCATCGGGTCGGTGCAGCAGGAGTCGTGGGTGCCGGGGATCGTCAGGGCGGTCAGCGGCGTGGCGTCGCCCAGGGCGCTCATCCAGGCGGACGGGCTGACGGTGGCGGCGGCGGCAGACGGGCTGAACGCGGCGGCGGCCAGGAGGGCGCCACCGGCACCGGCTCCCCAGCGCAGGACGTCACGACGGGTGGGGCTCATGAGTGCTCCTCACATCGGCTTCCGAAAGGGGGAGTTGTCATGCCCCCTTCCCGATCTGCTCGATGGGACGGGCCCCGAAACCCGTGGCGCGCGGCAGGAGAAGTCGACCTGGTCGACTTCTCGTGCGGCGGGTCAGGTGGAACTGACCCTTCCGTGGAGATGGTTCGTCATGGGACGATCCAGGACCGGGGGAAAGGTGAGACCTCATGACCTTCGTCATCGCGTTCCTGGTCTCACTCGTGACCGCCATCATCGGCACGACCGTCCTCCTGGGCCGCCGAGAGCGGGCCCGCAGCGGCCACTCGGACGACACCGAAGGGCTGCTGATCGAACACCAGCGAACCGCGCACGCCGCCCAACTGCGCGGGACCTACTCCAGCCAGGCCGTCCACCACGGCACCGGATTGATCAGCGACGACCTGCACAAGCACTACTCCTAGGCCTCAGCGCACGACGGGGGTGCGGCCGCTGCGCCAGTCGGCGAGGCGCTTGCGGATGCTCGGCACCATGGGCAGGCCGTCGGCATCGGCTGGGGAGAACCAGCCGACCTCGAACGACTCGCCGGAGACCCGGAGTTCGCCACCCAGCGGCTCACCGAGCAAGCAAATGGAGAACTCCTGCCGCACCTCGCCGTCGTCATAGGCGAAAACATGGCCAGGGTCGGTGTAGGTGCCCACAATGCCGGTGATGACGACGTCGATACCGGTCTCCTCACGGGTTTCGCGGACGCCGCAGTCCGCGAGGGACTCCCCGAGCTCCATCTTTCCGCCGGGCAAGGCCCACATGCCGTTGTCGGTACGACGCTGAAGGAGTACGCGGCCATCGCCGTCGACCACGACGACAGAGGCCGCCGGCACCAGGCTGTTTGCCTTCGGCGCATGCGGGTCGTTCTCGAAATCACGCCTGGCCATGCGCAGCCACCTCCCAGATGCTTCGACCTCGGCTCCACAACTCTTCGACATGATCCGCGAATCGGTCGAACATGCCATCCGACTGGGTGCGTCGAAGATGGAACATGGGCGAGTCGTGGCCGACCCTGCGGGCAAGGATCGGAGTCACCAGCATCTCGTCATCGAACCGGAAGACAGACAGGTTCACATGCCCGGTCTCGAACCGACCCTCGACGTTCGAGACATCTCGCAATCGCTCCAACTCGCTGATGGTCACAGCGATCCGTGTAGCCAGCGTGAGGGGAACGCCCTCCTCAAACTCACGGGCTCTCGTCACTGGACTGTCAGGATCACCGATGAGGAATCTCACACGACAGCCCCCTGAGCCTTCCGCCGCAACGCACCGGCAAGGTTCGCCTGCTCAAGCCACAGGAAGTAGTTGGTGTAGCCGGCGAACGTCAACTCACGCTCGGCCTTGGTAATCAGCGATCGCCAGAGCGAGGACGGCGCCGCCGAGCGGTACGGAAATACCTGGACAACCTCTCGGTCAGGGCCAGTCCTAAGGGTCGAGCGGGCAGTAGTAGGCCACAAAGCGACTTCCTCCTCACCTAGCGCCCTACAAGCCGCCCATCGATGTCGAGCATGGGGAGTACGGCCGGGATCGGCGATCCATCGGCTGACGGTCTTGGCGTCGACTCCACACGCCTCAGCCAGCTGCGCTTCCGTCATCTTGGCACTGGCCAAGGCGCGCCGAAGACCATGGTTCATATTCCATCTCCGCAGCACATCGGGGACGGGACGAACCATAGCCGCGAAGTGTCCCAAACGTCCCGCAAACACAGTAGGAACGGCCCACGCCAAGGTGGAGCATCGGATCGTGATCGAGCGATGACACAGCGCGATCATTGCCGGTCAGTCGATTGCCATATTTCCGGACAGTCTCGTCACGCAAGGAAATCCGAACGCCATGGCTTCCATGCTCAGAAAAATCACCGCCGAGGACCGCCGCGAGGCCGCCGACGCCCTCGACGACCTCAAGGCGACCCTCGCCTACGCCGGTACCCAACTCCCCTCCCCCGGAATCGACTGGGCGTGCGCCTCCGTCACCGGCATCGTCCTGATCGACCTCGGCGCCGCCCCGACCTCCGTAGTCGTCCAGATCGTCGACGTGCTCCGCGCCGGCGTCCGCGCCCGTCGCGAGCAGGCCGACCAGCAGCCGTGGCACCCCTCCGTCGGTGCGACCGTCACGCTCAACGCGCCGGGCGGCGTACCCCTCGCCGCCAAAGTCGTGAGTGCGAACGGGAAGTTGGTCACCGTGCGGCTCGACAGCTGGCTCACCCCGTGACGGCCGCCACCCCCACCGCCCCCGACGCCGCTCTCGTCCACGACAGCCGCACCGGGCGACTCGGCGTCGTCATGGACCTCGTCGCCGGCCTCCTCCACCTCCGCCCTCCCCATGGCGGCGTCGAGTGGACGGCCCGACCCGAGGACATCGGCCCGCCGCCCCCGCAGAACTCGTGGCGCTACCGACCCGCCCCCACCCCGCCCTGGTCGCCGCCGCAGCGTTCTCCATCGCGACCGGGGCGGGCGCAGGGGCACTCGCCTCCCGCCCGCTTCGCCACAGCGACCCCAGCATGGCGAACCTCTTCTTCCTCCTCGTACTCTGCGTTGTCACCGTGCTGGTCAACTCCGCACTCAGCAAGGCGATCCAGCACAGACGTACACACCCGCCCCAGGAGGGAGAACCGTGACCCCGGACACCGCAGCCGCGCGCCGAACACTCGCCGACCGGCTTGAGGCGGACGGCGCCCTGACCAGCCCGGCACTGCGCGCCGCCGTGGAGGCCGTGCCCCGGGAGCCGTTCCTGCGGCCCGGGGTGTTCGTGTCCACCGGCAGGCGCCGCTGGCGGCCGGTGACCGAGCGCGGCGCCGATCCGGCGGAGTGGGTCGAACTCGCGCACAGCAATCGGTCGCTGGTCACCCAGCTCAACGGGCATCTGACCGCCGACCAGGTCTCCGCGCCCGTCCGGGGCTTCCCCACCGCCTCCACCACCGCCCCGGCCGCCACCGTCCGCATGATCGACGCCCTGGGCGCCGAGGACGGGCACACCGTGCTGGAGATCGGCGCCGGCACGGGCTACTCGACGGCCCTGCTCCGCCACCTCCTCGGCGAGCGCAACGTCACCACCGCCGAGGGCGACCCCGAGGTCACGCACGACCGGGTGATCGCCACCCACGCGGTGCGCCGCATCCCCCACACCTGGGTGCGGCAGACCAAACCCGGCGGCACGATCCTGGCCACGGTCGGCACCTGGCCCGAGGGCGCCGGCCTGGCCAAGGTCACCGTCCACGCGGACGGCACCGCCGACGGCCGGATCATCGGCCGCTCCGCCCTCCCTCCCGTCCGGCCCGATCGCCCGGTGCCCCCGGTCGGCAACCTCACGGCCCGGGCGGCAACCACCGAGCCGAAGCGACTGGCGCACGTCTCCCCCACCCTCCTCAACAACCCGGCGCCGGCCATTCTCGCCCAACTCTCCTTCCCAGACGCCAAGTTCACCGTCTCAATCGGGGAGGATCTGGAGTCGATCTACTGCCTGTCCATCCCCGGATCCGTCGCCGAGGTCGCCGACGACACCTACGGCTGGACGGTCCACCAGAGCGGCCCGGTCGCCCTGTGGGACGAGGTCGAGCGCATCCTCACCGCCTGGCAGGAGGCCGGCCGCCCCGACCTCACCGCCGTCCGCCTGCGGATCACCGACCGGGCGACCCACTACTGGGTCGACGGCCACCCCGCCCTCCGCTGGGAGCACACCACTACCTGACGGCTCGACAGAACACTTCCGGGAATGGGGTGATCTCGGGACGACAGGGCCAACCGATGGAATGCTGTGGCTCGGTCCGACCACCGCAACCACCCGGGGAGTCACCCATGCCACTGTTCGGCAGCCGCAAGAACCTTCCGAGGCCGCTGTGCGACGAGCACGGCCCGTGCCAGGCGCTCGCGACGATCTCGGTCTTCGAGGTCCGGGACCGGCTGCGGCTCCTGATCACCAGGAGCCGCGGCCTGGGGCCCGATCCGATGGCGCGGCAGATCGACGACGAGCTGTCGGTCGTCCTCTGCGTGGACGCCGGCAAGCGGGCCGGCAAGACCGAGGCCCTGTCGATAGCCGAACACGCCGCCGACCAGTGGAGCATCAGCCGGGCCGAGCTGTGGGAGCGGGCCTTCGCGAACCTGGCCACCGAGCAACTCAACCGGCAGGTCTTCGACGCGTCCAACGGCGACACCATCCACACCGTCAACGGCATGGGGGCCTGGCCCGGAGCCGCCCACGCGCTGCGCCTGGAGAACGCCCTGGGAGGGGGCGTCGAGCTGCCCAACGGGGCCCTGGTCGCCCTGCCGACGAACAACGCGCTCTGCGCGGTGCCGATCCGCACCAGCCTGTCGCTGAACGCCATCCGCTTCCTGATCGACCTGTCGAAGGAGCTCGCGGCCGGCGACCCGGCCCCGCTGACCCCGTCGCTCTTCTGGTACCGGGACGGCTGGATCGAGAACCTCAACGTCGGCTCGGACGGCATGATGCGCGTGTCGCCCCGCTTCCGGGACATGGCGAACGCGCTGCCCGTCAACTGACCCGACCGGCCACCGAAAACCCGCTGGCCCGACGGCCCCCTTTGCGTCAGAATGACGATATGAGCGAGATGCGCGTGGGGACCTCTGCCGACGTCCGTAGCCGGGTGGAGCTGGCGGCACTGATGGCCACCGGGGTGCGGCCGAAGTGGCTGATGTTCTGGGGGCACACCGAACGGAAGGGCGGGGGGACGCGGCAGGAGTGCCTGAGCCAGTGGTGGCCCGGGGAGTTCACCGTCGACGGGGTGGCGTACGCGTCCGCCGAGCACTGGATGATGGCGGGGAAGGCCCGGATGTTCGGGGACGAGGCCATCGAGCAGCAGGTGCTGGCGGCCCGCACGCCGGCCGAGGCGAAGAAGCTGGGGCGGCTGGTCAAGGGGTTCGACGACGCGGCCTGGACGGCCGGCCGGTTCGAGCTGGTCGTCGAGGGGAACGTCGCGAAGTTCGGCCAGGACGAGGCGCTGCGCGCCTACCTGCTGGGCACCGGCGACCGCGTCCTGGTCGAGGCCAGCCCGGTGGACCGGATCTGGGGCATCGGGCTCGCGGCCGACGACATCCGCGCGGAACGGCCCGACGAGTGGCAGGGGTTGAACCTGCTCGGCTTCGCCCTGATGGAGGCGCGGGCACGGCTGGCCGCATGAGGGCGGTCGGCCCGCCGCGGAGCGCGACCGGCGCACTTCTCGCAACGACCGCCGTCTGCGCGCTCCTTGACACCAGTCGCGCACGACTGGACGCGCTCCCTTAACTCCCCCGCCATATAGCGACGCCAGGATGTCCCGCAGTCAGGGGAGAGATGGACGGGGTGGGGCGATCATGCGCATGCGGCCGACGGCACAATCCGCGGGCCAGGACCCGGAGGGCGAGCAACAGGCGTACGAACTCCGGTCGGAGCTGGACGAGTTACTGCGCGCGAGCCGCTACGCGAGCCAGCGGGAGCGGCGGTTGAACGAGGCGATCCGGGCGGCGCCGGGCCGCCAGCGGCCGGACGGGGACTTGCTGCGGCAGCTGGCGCAGGCGCGCGCCCTGCGCGAGGGCCTGGGCGCCCGCTGCCTCCAACTGAGCGATCGACTGGAGGCGTTGGAGAACCGACTGCGGAACCGACAGCCGGAGCCGCAACCGGCCCAGGCCCCGCCGCCCCAGGACCGACCCGCCCGACCCGCCCGACCCGACATCGGCGCCCTCGCCGAGCGGGTGGCGGCCCTGCACCGCGCCGGCGCCTTCGCCGAGGCGACGGAGCTGCTGTCCCGGGCGGCCACCGGCCTCGATCCGGCGGACGCCGCGCTGCTGGCCGGCATGCTCTCCCGACGCGGCCCGACGGGCGCGTCCCTGCACCTGGCCAGGAGCGCCGCGCAGTGCGCCCCCGAGCAGGCGGTGGCGATGCTGGCGGAGTTGCGCGAGCTGGGGCTGGCGGAGGAGGCGGCGGAACTGTTCCACGCGTTCTGGGGCTATCCGGCGTCGGCCCTGCCCGCCCTGCTGGCCGCGCTGGAGCGGGCCGGGCAGGGCGCGGACGGCGCGACGCTGCTGTGGGAATGGGGTTCGGCACCGACGCCGGAGCTGACGGCGCTGGCGACCGGCCTGCGCCGCACGGGCCGGCACGCCGACGTGCGGACGCTGCTGCGCCAGGCGGCCGGCCAGCCGACGGCGGAGCTGGCCGCGCTGGCGACGGAGCTGCCGGCCGAGCTCGCGACCGTCCTGCTGCACGAGCTGGCGGCGCTGCGCCCACCGGTGGAGCTGGTCAAGCTGGCGGCCGCGTTGGACACCAGCCCGGAGCTGTACGGGCGGTTGCTCGCCGCGCTGCTCGCCGACGGCGCCCGGCACCGGACGACGCTGGCCGCCCTGCGCAGCGCCGGCCTGCCGACCGAACCGGCCGCGGCCCCCCGTTCCCGCTGGGGCAGACGGTAAGCGCAGACGGTGAGCGGAGGGCGGGAACGGCGGGAACACGCGGGAGCCCCCGCCCGCCCCGGACGGACCGGGGCGAACGAGGGCTCCAGAAGAGCTGAGCAGGCTCAGCAGCCGATCAGCCGCGCACCCAGGTACGCCTTGACCTGGTCGAGCGAGACGCGCTCCTGCGACATGGTGTCGCGGTCGCGGACGGTCACCGCGTTGTCCTCGAGGGTGTCGAAGTCGACGGTGACGCAGAACGGCGTGCCGATCTCGTCCTGACGGCGGTAGCGCTTGCCGATGGCGCCGGCGTCGTCGAACTCGACGTTCCACGCGGTGCGCAGGTCGGCGGCGAGGCCACGGGCCTTCGGGGAGAGGTCGGCGTTGCGCGACAGCGGCAGGACGGCGACCTTGACCGGGGCCAGGCGCGGGTCGAGCCGCATGCCGACGCGCTTCTCCATGACGCCCTTGGCGTTGGGCGCCTCGTCCTCGAAGTAGGCGTCGATCAGGAAGGCCAGCATGGCGCGGTTGAGGCCGGCCGCCGGCTCGATGACGTACGGGAAGTACCGCTCGCCGCTCTCCTGGTCGAAGTACTTGAGGTCCTGGCCGGACGCCTCGCTGTGCACCCGCAGGTCGTAGTCGGTGCGGTTGGCGACGCCCTCCAGCTCGGAGAACTCGCTGCCGCCGAAGTTGAAGCGGTACTCGATGTCCACCGTGCGCTTGGCGTAGTGGGAGAGCTTCTCCTTCGGGTGCTCGAAGAAGCGCATGTTCTCGGTGCGCAGGCCCAGGCCGACGTACCAGTCCCAGCGCTGCTGGAGCCAGTACTCGTGCCACTGCTCGTCCTCGCCCGGCTTGACGAAGAACTCCATCTCCATCTGCTCGAACTCGCGAGTGCGGAAGATGAAGTTGCCGGGGGTGATCTCGTTGCGGAAGCTCTTGCCGGTCTGGGCGATGCCGAACGGCGGCTTCTTGCGCGACGTGGTCTGGACGGCCTTGAAGTTGGTGAAGATGCCCTGGGCGGTCTCGGGCCGCAGGAAGGCCAGGCCGCTGGCCTCCTCGGTGACGCCGAGGTGGGTCTTCAGCATGCCCGAGAAGTCCTTGGGCTCGGTGAACTGGCCCTTGGTGCCGCAGTCGGGGCAGTTGACGTCCTTGAGGCCGTTCGGCGGCGGGAAGCCGTGCTTGGCCTCGTACTTCTCCTCCAGGTGGTCGGCCCGGTGGCGCTTGTGGCAGGAGAGGCACTCGGTCAGCGGGTCGTTGAAGGTGGCGACGTGGCCGGAGGCCTCCCACACCTCGCGCGCGAGGATCACCGACGAGTCGAGTCCCACGACGTCCTCACGGGCCTGGACCATCGCGCGCCACCACTGGCGCTTGATGTTCTCCTTGAGTTCGACGCCCAGCGGCCCGTAGTCCCAGGCGGCACGCGTGCCGCCGTAGATCTCGCTGCAGGGGTAGACGAAGCCACGGCGCTTGCTCAGGCTGACGATCGTGTCGATCTTGTCGGCGGCCACAGTGCTCTCTTCAGTACGTACGGCACGGTCAGGGCACGGCTGGTTGCGCGTACCCGAATACCTCAGGTTACCGGCCATATGGGTACGGGGTTCAAATCGGTATCGTCCGGCCCCTCCCAGCCACGGCTACCTGCCGTTCACCCGTCCGAGTGAGTTGACAATCATTTCCAGATAAGATGAGAATGATTGTCATGATGATCGGACGACGTACCCGCAGCTCCATAGCCATCGCCGCCACCGCCCTCACCGCCTCCCTCGTCCTGACCGCCTGCGGTGGCAGCAGCAGCGCCCAGAGCGCCGACGGCAAGCTGAAGGTCGTCGCCTCCTTCTACCCGATGGAGTACCTGGCCCAGCAGATCGGCAAGGAGCACGTCGCGGTCACCGACCTCACCGCGGCCGGCGTCGAGCCGCACGACCTGGAGCTCACCGCCAAGCAGGTCGCCACCGTCCAGAAGTCCGACGCGATCATCTACCTCAAGGGCCTGCAGCCCACCGTCGACCAGGCCGTCGGCCAGTCCTCGGCCAAGTACAAGATCGACGCCACCGCCGCCAGCCCGCTGGTCGACCACCACCTCGACGAGGGCACCGAGGCCGACGGCCACCAGCACGACGGCCCGGCCGGCGACCCGCACATCTGGCTCGACCCGACCCGCTACGCGGCGATCGCCAAGAGCGTCGGCGACGGGTTCGCCAAGGCCGACCCGGCCCACGCCGACGACTACCGCAAGAACACCGACGACCTGGTCGGCCGGCTGACGGCGCTGGACCAGGAGTTCCGGGACGGCCTGAAGGACGCCAAGTCCAAGACCTTCGTCACCAGCCACGCCGCCTTCGGCTACCTCGCCGACCACTACGGCCTCACCCAGGTCGCCATCAACGGCGTCGACCCCGAGTCCGAGCCCACCCCGGCCCGCCTCGCCGAGGTGCAGAAGGCCGCCAAGGACAACGGCGTCACCACGATCTTCTTCGAGACCCTGGTCAGCCCCAAGCTCGCCGACACCGTCGCCAAGGACCTCGGCCTCAAGACCGCCGTACTGGACCCGCTGGAGGGCGTCAAGGACCCGGGCAAGGAGGACTACCTCTCGGTCATGAAGCAGAACCTGGCCAACCTCCAGGCCGCCCTCGGCGCCACCCCCGCCGCGACCGGCACCACTCCCACCACGACCGGCACCCCCACCAGCTGACGGGACGACAGCACCATGACCCACCCGATACCCCCGGCCGTCCGCCTCCGCGACGCCGTCGCCTCGCGCGGCGGTCGGCCGGTGCTGCGCGGCGTCGACCTCACCGTCCAGCCCGGCGAGGTGGTCGCCCTGCTCGGCGCCAACGGCTCCGGCAAGTCCACCACCGTCAAGGCCGTGATCGGCTCCGTCCCGCTGGGGCAGGGCACGCTGGAGCTGTTCGGCATCCCGTACGCCGGCTTCCGCGCCTGGCACCGGATCGGGTACGTCCCGCAGCGCACCACCGCCGCCTCCGGCGTGCCGGCCACCGTGCGCGAAGTGGTCTCCACCGGGCGGCTGCCGCAGCACCGGCTGCTGCCGTTCCGCCGCCGGGACCGCGCGGCGGTGGACCGCGCGCTGGCCGCCGTCGGCATGCTGGAGCGGGCCGGGGACGGCGTCGCCGACCTGTCCGGCGGCCAGCAGCAGCGGGTGCTGATCGCCCGCGCCCTGGTCGGCACCCCCGACCTGCTGATCATGGACGAGCCGATGGCCGGCGTGGACGCCGCCAGCCAGCAGGTGCTCGCCGACACCCTGCGCGCCGAGGTCGCCCGCGGCGCCGCCGTCCTCCTCGTGCTGCACGAACTCGGGCCGCTGGAACCGCTGATCGACCGCGCCGTGGTGCTGCGGGACGGCTGCGTCGCGCACGACGGCCCGCCCGTGCCCAACACCGGCCTGCACGCGCTGCCCGGCCACGACCACGTCCACCCGCACGCCGACCACACCCCGCCGAGGCTGCTGGCATGACCGAGATGCTCTCCTACGACTTCATGCAGCGCGCCCTGCTCGCCGCCGTCCTGGTCGGGATCACCGCACCGGCCGTCGGCATCTACCTGGTGCAGCGCCGGCAGGCCCTGATGGGCGACGGCATGGGACACGTCGCGATGACCGGCGTCGGCCTCGGCTTCATCTTCCAGACCAGCCCGGTCTGGATGGCCGTGCTGGTCTGCGTGCTCGGCGCCGTCACGATGGAACTGGTCCGCTCGCGCGGCAACCAGCGCGGCGACATCGCCCTGGCGATGCTCTTCTACGGCGGCATGGCCTGCGGCAAGCTGCTCGTCTCGCTCTCCGCCCAGGCCGGCGCCGGCTCGCTGGAGAGCTACCTGTGGGGCTCCATCCTCACCGTCGCCCCGACCGACCTGATCACCATCGCGGTGCTCGGCGCGGTGGTCGTCGCGGTCACCGTCGGCCTGCGCCGACAGCTCTTCGCGATCTGCCAGGACGAGGACTTCGCCCGGGTCACCGGCCTGCCGGTGCGCACGCTCAACCTGCTGCTCGCGGTGATGGCCGCCGTCACCGTCACCGTCGCGATGCGGGTGGTCGGGCTGCTGCTGGTCAGTGCCCTGATGGTGGTCCCGGTGGTCGCCGCCCAGCAGCTCACCCGGTCGTTCGCCGCCACCCAGGCGGCCTCGATCGCGCTCGGCGTGGTGGTCTCGCTGGCCGGCGTCACCGGCTCCTACCACCTCAACGTGCCCTCCGGCCCGGCCATCGTGCTGCTCGCCATCGCGGTCTTCGCGGTGTTCAGCCTGCTCGCCGCGCCGCTCGCCCGGCGGCGCCACCGCAGGGGCGTCGCGGACCCCGGACCGAAGGTCTGCGACGTCGCCCTGCCGGAACAGTTCCCGGGTCAACTCCCCGAAGAATTCCCGGGGCAGTCCCCGGGGCAGATCCCGGGGCAACTCCCGGGCCGCGGTTCCTCCGACGCGATCACTCCGGAGCGGGGGGCGGGGCTGGCACAATGAGGTGCGAGACGCCCACCACCCCAGGAGGACCCACGGTGACCACCGCAGGCCCGTCGCCGCGCGCCCGCTCGACCCGGCAACGTGCCGCCGTCTCGGCGGCCCTGGACGAGATCGAGGACTTCCGCAGCGCGCAGGAGCTCCACGACATGCTCAAGCACCGCGGGGACTCCGTCGGTCTGACCACGGTCTACCGCACCCTGCAGTCGCTCGCCGACGCAGGCGAGGTGGACGTGCTGCGCACCGCCGACGGCGAGGCCGTCTACCGCCGGTGCAGCAGCGGACACCACCACCACCTGGTGTGCCGGCACTGCGGCGCGACCGTCGAGGTGGAGGGCCCAGCGGTGGAACGCTGGGCCAACGCGGTCGCCGCGGAGCACGGGTTCAGCGACATCGCGCACACCCTGGAGATCTTCGGCACCTGCGCGGAGTGCGCCAAGAAGGCCTGAGCAGCGGAGCGGGGGGGGGGGGGGGGGGGGGGGGGGGGGGGGGGGGGGGGGGGGGGGGGGGGGGGGGGGGGGTGGGGAGGGGGGGGGGGGGGGGGGGGGGGGGGGGGGGGGGGGGGGTCGAGAGAG